>NZ_CP037899.1:0-314576 GCF_007475525.1 Methylacidiphilum kamchatkense Kam1
ATATTTAAAAAATTTATTTTTTTAAAATGTCAATTTTCTTGTGAGAGAAAAAAAATTAAAAAGAATAAAAAATCTATTTCAAAGAAAAACATAATGATGATGTGAATAACTTTGATTACCATTTCCACTTTTTATCATTAAGCAAATAGTTTTATTGTGAAAAAAATATTTAAATATTGATGCTTAATGAGTTATAAAAATTGATTCAAAATAGTATATCTGAAAACAAAAAAAAATAATTGTGAATAACTTGTGAATAAAGTGGCTACTACTGAATATCATTCCCTTTGGGATGGCATATGTTTAGAACTTCAAAAAGTGATATCCAGAGAAGCGATTGAAAAGTGGTTTTATCCCATAGAATTGATAGGTATAGAAAATGATGTTTTAATACTGAAGGCTCCTGATCCGATTTATCAATATTGGATAGAAGAAAATTATTTACCTCAGGTTATCGGTGCTTCTTCTAGAATTCTTGGCAAAAATCTGAAGGTTTCTTTTTATCATGATCAAAAGCAAAAGGGGATAATAGAAAAATCTTCTAAACAGCCTTGTCAAGAAGAAAAATCAGTCATTGAATCAAAAGGATTAAATTTAAAATTTTCTTTTGAAAACTTCGTAGTAGGACCAAATTGCGAGTTTGCTGCAGCGGCTGCAAAAGCAGTAGCGGAATCTCCAGCCAAAGCTTATAATCCTCTTTTTTTATATGGAAAAGTTGGCTTAGGCAAGACACATCTGATGCAGGCTATAGGCAATTATATTCTTAAAAAGAACAAGAGAATCCTTCTTCAATATGTCACCTCGGAGCAGTTTACCAACGAATTTATTGAGGCTATCCAAAAAGGAAATCTTGTGCAGTTTAGAAAAAAATATAGGCAAATCGATGTGCTTTTGATTGATGATATTCAATTTTTAGCTGGGAAAGAAAGATCACAAGAAGAATTTTTTCACACATTTAACTGCCTTTTTGATGGGAGTAAGCAGATTGTATTAAGTGGAGATGAAGCCCCAAGTGCTCTTCAGAACCTGGAGAAAAGGCTTATATCTAGGTTTGAATGGGGATTGACAGCCGAAATACTCCCTCCTGGAATTGAAGTCAGATTAGCTATATTAAAAAATAAATTGAAAAATTATTCCATTTCTATCGAAGAAAAAATTTTAGAATTTATTGCAGAAAGAATAAAAACAAATGTACGACAACTGGAAGGAGCTTTAAATAGACTTTGTGCTTATATTTCTATTCATAAGCGTGAAATAGTTAGTTTAGAAGAAGTAGAATCGCTTCTCAAGGATCTTATTTCCATCCAACCATCAAAAACAATTACAATTGAAATGATTCAAAAGATGGTCTGTGAGGCTTATGATATTAGGTATTCGGATATGGTTTCAAAAAGAAGAATATCTTCGATAGCTTTTCCCAGAATGGTGGCTATGTATTTGGCTAGAAAGCTGACCAATTTTTCATTATCTCAGATTGGTGAAAGCTTTGGTGGAAGAGATCATGGAACAGTCCTCCATGCACAAAGAACCATTTCAGAAAAAATGGCTCAAGATCCAGATCTAATGCAGCTCATAAAAAAAATCACCGAAAGATTAACTTCTTCTCAATAAAATGTGAATGGTTGTGAAAAAAAGGGGTTTTTTTAAAAAATTTGCTTAAAGTATGAAATTATTAACAAGAATTGATAAAATATTCAAAATAAAAGAAGGAAAAAAGTCTTTGCTTTATAAGGATTAAGAAGGTTTTTCCCTTTTTTTATTATTCTTATGAATTCTATGTATAAGAAAAACAGAGTGGTATTATTGGAGAACAAGCATGAAATTTTGTGTGGATAAAAACCAATTCATTGAATCTTTATCGCTAATTCAAAGTATTATCAACCCTAGATCGACTCTTCCAATTCTGAGTCATTTGCATTTGACGGCGCAGATTCCTGATTTGGTTGTACTGTTTGCTACTGATCTACAAACAAGCTTAAAATTAAACCTAAAAGCAACAGTTACAGAAAGTGGAATAACCACTTTGCCCGCCCGAAGACTATTAACCATTGTCAGAGAGCTAGAGTCAAATGAACTAACTCTAGAAACGGATTCTAATCACCTCACAACACTTTCTTCAGGCAATTGTTTATTTAAGTTAAACGGGTTGCCAGAAGATGACTATCCAAAATTCTCTCCTGGAAAGTTTAATAATTTTATGGAAATGCCCCAAAGCAAATTACGGAAGATGCTTAAAATGGTCGAGTATGCCATGGCTGACGAAAGCAGACCTGCATTAAATGGGGCGTGGTTTTCGGTAAAATCAGGTCGTTTTGAAGTGGCGGCTACCGATGGGAAAAGGTTGGCTTATGTTTTTGATGACTTTAAGACTAATGGTTTGGAAGCTGAAGGGATTGTTCCAGCCAAAGCCATCTTGGAAATTTCTAGGATACTAGAGAATTCTGACAAGGCTCTAAAGATGTTTTTGGATCCAAATAAAATTTTTTTAGAATACGACAATATTCTCTTTTTTTCTAAACTTATTGAAGGCAAATATCCTAATTTTAAACAGGTTATTCCTAAGGCTACCACAGAAAAAGCGGTTATTGATCGTAACACCTTTATGCATTCTATCCGTAGAGTTTCTTCCATTGCTTCTAGTGGTTCTGGATCGATTCCAATTATCCTTAATTTTGTAGGGAATCAAGAATTAGTCCTTTCTTGTCAGGCCCCAGAAATTGGACAAGCCAAAGAGACCATCAGTATAAAAGAATTTAAAGGGGAGCCATTTTCAATTCCTTTTAATCCTTTCTATCTTTTGGATCCTTTAAAAGAAATGGAAAAAGAGGATGTCATTTTAGAATTTATTAATCCGTCAACCAAAGGTAATCCCTGTCTGATAACGGAAGGGACGAATTTTGTCTATGTTTTAATGCCAATTAAAAATCAATAAGAGCCTGATTTTATGATACGACGAAGTGGATACATTGGTGTTTTTTTACAACCTTTTACAAAAGAAGAAATTGAGAAATTTGTGGCACATTGGTTGGAGCGTTTTGAAAGAGTTGAACAGGTAATTCCTGGACAAGGGAACTATACGTCAACCATGGTAATAGAAAAACTGGACGATATTTTTTATGAAGAACATCCGCAATTTCGAATTATTCAGGGTGATGAATTTGCTTGGGTATATCTTTCCCATAACCGGCAGATTATAGAAACCACTGGCTTTTTCTCCGATCACATTCCACTTAGTCTTGAAGTTCTTCTGGAATTACCGAATCTTATAGAAGTCGTAGAAGAAACCAATGAAAAAAGACTGAAGGAACTTGAAGAAGAGCATTATTTCTGATTTTTTTTTTATTTTTTTTACTTTATCCCCAAATCCTATTTTTATCTATGAAGGGGTCTCCATCGGCGCCACCACATTATTTATCTACCTTGAATAAAACAGAGATTTTTAAATGGTATTTATTCAAAGTCTTTTTCTTTATTCTAAACTTGAGTCTTTTTCTGTTGCTTGATTGGATAACAAAATCTTGGGTTTCTTCTTTTTTTAGAAATTCCTTTAATAAACAATTGATTCCAGGTTTTTTAGATCTTGTCTTTGTTGAAAATACAGGGATTGCTTTTGGATTATTTGCTGGAAACAATGGATTTTGGGAATATTTTACACTATTATTAATTTTAATAGGCTTTATTTTTTTTAGAAAAAAAATTTTTTCGAATTTTTTTCATATGCTTATTAGCTCTTTAATATTTGCAGGTGCCATAGGGAATTGGATAGATAGAGTGATTCATGGCCATGTGATCGATTTTATAGATATTCATATTTTAGAATATCATTGGCCTGCTTTTAATCTAGCTGATGCGTATCTGACTATCGGTTTTATTTGTATTTTATTGGAATCGGCATTGTCTTCTAAACGAACAGTTAAAAAAACAACTTAAAACAAAAAATGGATGTAAGAGAAAAAAAAGAAACTGTTTTAAAACTTAAAAAAGAAAAGCGTGCTATTATTTTAGCCCATAATTATCAGTTGCCTGAAATTCAGGAAGTAGCCGATTATATAGGAGATTCCCTAGGACTTTCTTTTAAAGCCAGGGATACTACGGCAGAACGGATTGTTTTTTGTGGGGTTCATTTTATGGCTGAAACAGCCAAGATATTAAACCCAAATAGAAAAGTAATCCTTCCTGATTTGGAAGCGGGTTGTTCTCTTTCGGATACCTGTTCTTATGAAGAACTTCTTGAATACAAAATGAAGAATCCAGAGGTTTTTATTGTAGCTTATGTCAATACCTCTGCGGCGGTAAAATCACTAAGTGATTGTATTTGTACTTCCGCTAATGCCATAAAAATCATCGAAAAAGTCCCTCTTGATAAGAAAATTCTTTTCGTTCCAGATCAAAATTTAGGTGAATGGGTACAAAGCAAGACAGGTAGACAGATGGATTTGTGGCCTGGAGAATGCTATGTGCATGTGGAATTTACGCATCAATCCCTCTTACATTTGAAAAAAAATTATCCCTCTGCTCCAATTGTGGCTCATCCAGAGTGTGAAAGAGCAGTAAGAATGCTTGCGGATGAGGTCTGTTCGACTGAACAGATGATCAGGTATTGTAGAAACCATCCGGCTAAAACGTTTATAATTGTGACCGAAGTTGGAATGACGACTAGGCTGAAAAAAGAAATTCCAGAGAAGGATTTCATCCCGGCTTCGACACCCAGATGTGCTTGCTCTCAATGTAAATTCATGAAAAAGATCACCCTAGATAAGGTTATCTCTTCTCTTGAAAGGGATTATCCTGAAATTGATGTGCCAGTAGAAATCCGTAAAAAAGCTTTTATTCCTATTCAACAAATGTTGGAGTGGAGTGAATAAAAAAATCAAGATAGAATGATCCTTAAGAACAGAAAAGAGTGAAAAAGTTTGTTCTGGATACCAGTGTCTTTACAAATCCAGATATTACGCAACAATTTGGAGAGGACGATGCAACGGTTTTTTCAAATTTTCTTTCTTTAGCGACCAAAGCCGATGCGCAATTTTTTATGCCGTCGTCTGCCTATCAAGAACTGAAAATTATGAAAGGAGCCGGTTTTTTCTCTTCCGATTTTGAATTGACTGTCCACATTCGTTCACCTCGAAAATTTACTCTTCTGATTCCTGGTTTCGTTCTTTATGATTTCATTGAAGAAATAAGGAAAAGAATTGATCATGGGCTAAGGATAGCTGAGGAACATTTGAAACTTGCAGGACCCAATGGAGGAAGTCCCATTCCTTTCGATCAGTTGGTAAACCGCTTAAGAAATCGTTATCGTGAAGCCTTAAGACAAGGCATCCTTGATAGCAGGGAGGATGTTGATGTCATTCTTTTAGCTTATGAATTGGAAGGGATTTTAGTAACAGCTGATGAAGGCATGAAAAAATGGGCTGATAAGATGGGCATTGAAATAATGAATGCAAAATTTTTAAGAGATTGTTTAAAAAATCTAATCAAACCGGAGGGCTCCGGAGAGCCAGTTTCTTAAAGTGTCGCTAGTCGAAGGAAAAGTCTTTTCAAATTCCAAAATCCAATAGTTGTTCTCTTGGTATAATTTCTTTATGATTACATGTTCTTGATGTCCTGGAATATGTTTGAGATGTTCGATAAAATATTCAGCATTTTTTGATTCTCTAAATCGACATCGAAAAAATCTGGAGGAGCGACCATGTTCTCGCACATTTTTGAGTACTTCTTTGATTCCACAAACAAACGCTTTTCCTAGTTTTTCTTCCCAGTTGTTTTCTTCGATCAGTCCCAGTTCTGTTAAAAACAACACATACCGTAAGATTCTATCGATAAAATAGTTAGGGCTCACGTCTAAAATCTTATGAGAAACAACGGCAATATCGTTCAAATCAGAATTTGCTGTGACGTATTTTGCGCGCCGGCCAAAAGGCTCTTCTTTAAAAACAACTCCTTCTCTGTATTCGTTGTGAAGTGATAACAAAATTTTTTTTATTTGACTCAAGTCTTTAGGTTGGTTTTCAAAAAGGCCAAAATTCTTAACCGAAGGCAATGCATATCGACTAATAAGCTCGTGTTTCTCTCGTTCAGGCAGAAATTCCATAGTAGAATCTTTTGCAATATCAAAAATAAAAAGCTTAATATCTTCAGAAACTAATGGGGTAGGTCCCTCAATGTAGGGACTTCCAGGTCCAGTAATTTCCCCACATAAAACGAGATTGGGATGATCGATGAAAATCTCTACATTCAGAAGATCCAATATTCTGTCCGTACTGAATGGGCAGATAAATCCTCCTCGAGTAGCACAATAAATTTGACCTTCATGGTGAAAAATCCGGACGTTATAACCGTCGACTTTTTCTTCCATCCAAAAGGAACCAGAAAATTGTTCTCGTAGTCCGGACTCCAAGGAGTTTATTCTTCCGATTTTAGGGAAACCTGCAATGATAAGATCTTTAAAAATAATGCTTCCCTCTGGCCATCCCCCATAGGCACTCGTCAATCGAGTATAAGTCTTTTCGTGAAACTTCCCTTGGATACCTTTTTTTTTGGCAAGAATTTCTTCAATGAATAGTTCAGACATAAGAAAACTATAATAGGATGGAGCCGATTTTTTAAGGTTAAATGCTTTCGGAGGGAATTTATTCTAGGAGAGAAATTTTTTTAAAGTTAATGGAATATAGCGGGTTTTTTAAAAATTAAAATTGCAAGATAGCCGAAAATCACTATATCGTTTTTTTGGTTTTTTTCCGCGTGTAAAAATTCACATTTAAAAAAAGCTAAAATTATCTAAGAAAGACAATAAAAGGTGTCATGGCGTGAATTTTTTGTCGACGACAAAAATCGACAGTGTCCATCACATTCATTGAACAATTTAAAAAATGAAAATCTCAATCATAGGTTCTGGTTATGTGGGATTAACAACAGGAGCTTGCTTTGCTGATATTGGTCATGAAGTCATTTGCATAGACAATGATTCAAACAAAATAAAATCCCTCCTTGCAGGAAATATTCCTATTTATGAACCTGGACTGGAAGAGCTGGTCCAAAAAATGTTAAGAAGGGAACGCTTCATTTTACTGAGAGCATAGAGGAAGGGGTTGAAAAGAGTTTAGTCATTTTCATTGCAGTCCCTACACCTCCCTTGGAAGATGGCAGTGTCGACATGACTTATATTGAAAAGGTCGCCAGACAAATTGCTGCTGTTTTAAAAGATTATAGAGTCATTGTTGATAAAAGTACTGTTCCAGTCAAAACCGGGGAAAAAGTCTATCAAACTATCAAAAGATATAATAGCCATAATAGCGAATTTGATGTCGTGAGTAATCCTGAATTTTTGAGAGAGGGTGTTGCCATCCATGATTTGCTTTATCCTGACCGTGTTGTAATTGGTGCTACCAGTGAAAGAGCTATTAAAATAATGAAAGAAGTTTACGCTCCTTTTAAGGCTCCGATACTCATCACAGATCTAAATTCCGCAGAACTTATCAAGCATGCCTCCAATAGTTTTCTTGCTTTAAAGATTTCGTATATCAATGCCTTATCAAGGATATGCGAGGCAGCTGGAGCCAATGTGCAAATGGTGGCAGAGGGAATGGGATTGGATCACAGAATAGGCAAGCATTTTCTTAAAGCTGGCATAGGGTGGGGAGGGTCCTGTTTCCCAAAGGATGTGGCTGCTTTTATCAAAATCTCACAGGAATTGGGCTACGATTTTAAGCTGCTCAAAGAAGTGTCTCAAATTAATAACGACCAAAAGGAAATATTTTTACGAAAAATTCGCAATGTTCTATGGGTTTTAAAAGATAAAAGGATTGGCCTTTTGGGCTTAGCTTTTAAAAACAATACGGATGATGTAAGATGTAGTGTTGCTATGGATCTTGCACGAGTTTTTTTGAAAGAAGGAGCAATTGTGCAAGCTTATGATCCAAAAGCAATGAGAAAGGCAGAAGAAGTACTACCTTCGATTCATTATTGTTCCTCAGCTTTAGATGTCGCTGAAGAGGCTGACTGCATAGTTATTGCAACGGAATGGGAGGAGTTTATAAATCTAGATTGGAAATCGATGAAATCAAAAATGATCAGCCCGATCATTTTTGATGGTAGAAATCTACTCGACAAAAAAAAGATGATCGAAATGGGTTATCATTACGTTGGGGTTGGAAACTAAAGGCTGGATCATGAATTCTGTTCTTGTTGGAGCTCAGTGGGGAGACGAAGGGAAAGGAAAAATAATTGATTTTTTAACCCAAGATGTCGATGTCGTTGTCCGATGTCAGGGAGGAGATAATGCGGGGCATACGGTAGAGGTTCATGACGAAAAGTTTGTGCTCCATCTTATCCCTTCAGGAATCTTATGGCCTGATAAGTTTTGTTTGCTGGGCAGTGGCATGGTTATTGATCCAGTGTCACTAGTTGATGAAATAAAAAATATAGAAAAAAGAGGTATTGAAATACGCAGCCGGCTATTTATTTCTGAAACAGCTCACATGGTCTTTCCTTATCATAGGATTATTGATGAACTTCTTGAAAGGAGGCGGGGAAAAGGCCGGATTGGTACAACAAAAAAGGGCATTGGACCAGCCTACGCGGATAAAGTAAGCCGAGTTGGGCTCCGTATCCTTGACCTTCTTGATAGAAAGAAATTTTCTGAAAAGCTCAAGATACTTGTTGAAGAAAAAAACCGCTATATAAATTTTCTAGGTGGAGAGCCTGTGTTATGGAATGAAATTGCTGATGCTTATTTAGCAGCAGCTGATGAAATTGCTTCAATGGTCACAAACACTACGCTTTGGCTGCATGAAGCTTCCCTTTCAAGGAAAAAAATTCTTTTTGAGAGTGCACAAGGAACATTCCTTGATATCGATTTTGGAACTTATCCTTTTGTAACCTCATCCAATACCACTGCTGGAGGCGCTATTACCGGTAGTGGATTGCCTCCACATAAAATCTCTCGAGTTATAGGTTGTATGAAAGCCTATACCACGCGGGTTGGGGAAGGCCCTTTTCCAGTAGAAAATGCTGAGCTTTCTAATATGCTCCATTCGACAGGCAGAGAGTTTGGGTCGACAACGGGTAGGGCGAGACGATGTGGTTGGTTTGACGGCGTTTTGGCTAGATATGCCTCTTTGATTAATGGCTTTCACGAAGTGGCTGTTACCAATCTCGATGGGCTTGATACTATAGAAAAGATCCCCATTTGTGTGGCTTATGAATATAAGGGAAAGATTTTAAAATATCCTCCCAATTCTGTAGAACAGTTGGAAGAGTGCATCCCTATTTATGAGGAAATGCCAGGTTGGCTCGAATATACTGGAGGGGTTAGATGTTTTAAAGAGTTACCTAAAGCTGCTCAAGAGTATTTGAAGAAGTTGGGAGTTCTTGTGGGAGCTCCAATTAAAATTGTGTCAGTTGGAGCCGATAGGGAACAGACTTTTTTTGTAGATTAATACATCTTAAAAAAAATGAGGGCATAATTCAGAATAAATTTTTTTTCAATAAAATTCTGAGCATCTTAGTCTATAGATGTTTTATCCTTAAATTCGGGAAAAGAAAAATTGGAGAAGGAAAATTCAAACTTTTATTTAGATGAATATTACAATTGAAAACGAGCATCAAAAAAATAATGGAGTAGTCAATACAGAAATTAATTCTTATTTGCTCGATGCGAAGAATGTGCCAAACCATGTGGCAATAATCATGGACGGTAACGGCCGATGGGCTGAAAAAAGAAATTTGCCTCGAATCGAGGGACATAAGGAAGGGTTGAATGCAGCCAAAGAAGTGGTTCAAACAGCCTTAGAAATAGGAATACAGTATTTAACTCTTTATGTCTTTTCCATTGATAACTGGAAAAGACCTTATTTTGAGATTCGAGCCTTAATGACGATGTTTCAGGATTTTCTTTTAAAAAATGAGAATGAGTTAGTAGAAAGAGGTATAAAATTATTAACGATTGGCAGAACGACCGATTTACCAAAAAGTCTCCAAAATCAGTTGATGGCTACCTGTAAAAAAACAGAAAAAAATTTCAAGCTTATCCTTACTCTTGCTTTGAGCTATGGTGCACGACTTGATATTCTCAATGCCGTGAGGGAAATAGCTAAAAAAGCTCAGTCTAAAGAAATCAACCTTAACGATATCGATGAGAAATTTTTCAAAGCGCATCTTTCTACACATTTTTCTCCGGATCCAGATTTTTTGATTCGGACAAGTGGGGAAATGCGACTGAGTAATTTTCTTTTGTGGGAGTCCTCTTATACAGAGTTTTATTTTACAAATACCTTTTGGCCAGATTTCCGAAGAGAGGAGTTTTTAGAAGCCCTGGCGATATTTGCAAAAAGGCAGCGTAGATTCGGACAAATAACTGCAAAAAAGAGATAACTGAAGCTTTTCTGTTGTCTATTCTCTCTATTTCAATTCTATCCTAATGATGACTATTGAAATGTTAAAAGAAGAATCCAATTTTTATTCGAGATTACTTTCCTCTCTCGTTCTTTGGGGTGTTATTCTTATAGCCCTATTATACAGCTTAAAAATTCTCGAAATGATCATTTTTATGTGTTTTGGGCTTATAGCTCAGGAAGAGTTTTATCGGATGCAACAAGCCAAAGGCCACAAGATATTTCGCTTGGCTGGTTTTACAGCTGCGTTCTGTCTTTACCTAGGGATATGGTTTTTTGAGAATGTTCATACTGCTGGCTACTCCTTTTATCCTTTTTTTGAACAGATCTTGTATTTTGGATTGTTAACCATTCTATTTGGTCAAGTTATTTGGAATTGGGACAAGCTAACAAATCCAATAGCATCGATAGCTCTGACTTTTTTAGGATTTTTTTATGTTGCTTTTCTCTTTAGTTTTCTTGAGCGAATCTCCTTTTGTAAAGGATTACCATTTAACGCTGATGCTGCCTTATTTTATCTAATTGCGGTAACAAAACTGAGCGATACGGGTGCTTTTCTTGTAGGGAGAAATTTTGGCAGCCATCTGCTTATTCCTCATGTTAGCCCTAAAAAGACATGGGAAGGTTTGGGAGGGGGCATTTTTTTCTCTTTTTTGGCTGGGATATTATTACCTATTGGATTTTCAAAATTTTTTGTTGGCTTTCCTTTGATCGATTCGATTCTTTTAAGTGTTGTGATTGGATTTATTGGAGCGGTAGGTGATTTAGCTAAAAGCGTGGTCAAAAGAGATGCTCATGTGAAGGATTCAGGTCATGTCATTCCAGGTATTGGAGGACTATTGGACCTAATAGATAGTTTGCTTTTAAGCGGCCCCTTTTTTTATTTTTATTGTCTTTTTCGATACCATATATACCCATAGCTTCTTGTCCAAACTATAAACATACCAATTATGAAAGATTCCCTTCTTTTTCGTGAGGCATTTCCCATTGCTTTTGCCCTAGCGACGCTATCTTTGATCTTCTTGCTTTTACCCTTCAAACCAGCAAAATTTGTAGGGGTCTTTTTTTTATTAGCCCTTCTTTTTCTCTTTTATTTCTTCAGAAATCCAGAAAGAACTATCCCTACTGATCCTCATTATATTTTGGCTCCAGCAGACGGCAAAATTGTGGAAATAAAAATGGAAGAAACATCTCCTTTCTATGAGGGGAAGGCAACAAAAATATCTATATTTCTTTCTATCTTTGATGTGCATGTGAACCGTTCTCCGGTTGATGGCAAAATTATTAAGAAAGAGTACCATAAAGGGATTTTTTTGGATGCACGCAATCCAAAGGCCTCTTTATTAAACGAAAGACAGGATTGGTGGATTCAATCGACAAAAGGATGTATTGTAGGAATAAGACAGATTGCTGGGTTTATTGCGCGCCGGTTGGTTTCTTGGAAAGAAACTGGTGAGACGATTAAAAGGGGAGAAAGAATTGGCATGATTAAGTTTGGATCTAGAACAGAACTTTTTCTTCCAAGCGACTGTATAGTGGTAGTACATAATGGAGAGAAAGTGGAAGCTGGGAAAACGGTAGTTGCAAAATGGCCATGAACGAATGGGACGCAAAAAAAGAGGAAAAAATATATCTTTTGCCTAATTTGCTGACAGCGGGCAACTTGATTTGTGGGTTTCTTGCCATTCTAAAAATTCTCGAAGGAAGCATTCTACGAGACAGCGATACGGCAGGATGGATTCATACCTACGAAAATAGTTTAAATTTCATTTTAGCTGCATTTGTATTTGATGTTTTGGATGGAAGGCTCGCTCGGTTTGGAGGTAAAGAAAGCATGTTTGGAAGAGAATTTGATTCTTTGGCCGATCTTATTTCCTTTGGCGTTGCTCCAGCCTTGTTGGTCTTCGAGATAGTTCTCTATCAATTCCCTCATAAAATAGGATGGATTGTTGCTTCTATTTATTTGGTTTGCGGAGCTCTAAGGCTTGCCCGTTTCAATGTTTTAGCTACTCAGTATAAGGGATCGAATCTAGAATTTACTGGTTTTCCTATTCCTGCAGCTGCAGGACTAGTCTGCTCCATTACCTTACTGATGCTTTATTTTTATGAAACAGATAGGGAACTTGAGAAGGGCTGGGGAAAGTACATATTGGTAGTCCTGTTGCTTTTTCTCTCTATCATGATGTTTAGTAAGAATCTTTATCCTAGCTTCAAAGGCATTACTTGGAAAACGAAGTGGACCGTTCCTAAATTTTTGTTTGTGGTTTCTATTTTAGGATTGACCATAGTTTATTATAAGTGGATGTTGGCAGTTGATTTTTTGGGATATCTTTTGTATGGCTTCTTTAGACCTTTTATTTCGAAGCCATTGAGAAAAGCGATTGAAGAAGAAGGCGAGGAAGAGGAAGAAAGGGAAGGAGAAGGAAAAGAGGAAGGAAAAAACAACCATTTGAAAATTATTCAGAAAAAGGAAAACTCTGATAGAATTTCTCTTTAAAGCTTATACTATGCTAAATATTTTATGATTGAAAAGAAGCTTGATAGAGATTGCCAATGCTGGAGGTTAGAAGTTTTTTAAAATTGGGCAGATACCCAAGTGGACAACGGGGGCAGACTGTAAATCTGCTGGCTTATGCCTTCGCTGGTTCGAATCCAGCTCTGCCCATTTTTTTTTTCTTTTTATCTTTCTCTCCTTATTGACAACTACGGTCAATTCCTTAGGCTAATAAACAAAAAATAAGGTATTTGCTTTGAGTGTTTCCCATCGAGATTTCGTTTCTCCAGGGAAGGGTTGTTGGATGTCAATATCCGATAAAGATTGGAATGATTGGCACTGGCAGCTGAAAAATCGATTGCATTCCCTAGAGCAAATTGAAAAGCAACTAGCTCTAAGTCCAGAAGAACAGCGTGGTCTTAGATTTGCTTCAAAAGAAAAGCTTGCCTTTTCCCTTACCCCCTATTTTTTTAATCTCATCGATCCACAAAACCCTGATTGTCCCATCCGTAGGCAGGTAATACCAAGAGTCGAGGAGCTGGTTAGCTTGCCCTATGAAATGTCGGATCCTTGCGGAGAAGATAAAGATATGGTGGCTCCAGGACTGGTTCATCGATATCCTGACAGAGTTCTTTTCCTTGTGACAGATAGATGCGCTAGTTATTGTCGATATTGTACTAGAAGCAGGATTGTCAGTGGGGTTAGTGGGCAAAAACTAGAAACCGACGACAAATTAGCTTTCGAGTATTTAAAAAACCATAGGGAAGTTAGAGATGTGCTTATTTCGGGAGGAGACCCACTTTTATTATCTGACAGTCGGCTTGAAAGACTTCTTAGACAATTAAGAGAGATCCCTCACATTGAAATTATTAGGATTGGAACACGGATTCCCATATTCCTCCCACAAAGGATAACGGACGGTCTTTGCAAAATGTTAAAAACTTATCATCCTTTGTGGCTCAATATCCATGCCAATCATCCAAAGGAATTGACAATAGAAGTGAAAATAGCTTTAGAAAAATTAGCGGATGCCGGTATCCCGTTGGGCAATCAATCTGTGCTTTTAAAAGGGATCAATGACGACCATCAGATAATACTGGAGTTGGTTAGAAAGCTGATCCGGTGCAGAGTTAGACCTTATTATCTTTATCAGTGCGACCTTATTCAGGGAACTGATCATTTTCGTGTGCCAATCAAAAAAGGATTGGAAATCATGAGAAATCTAAGAGGTTTTACAACCGGTTTTGCTGTTCCGCAATATGTGGTTGATGGACCGGGAGGGGGTGGAAAGATCCCTTTGAATCCAGATTATGTTATAGGATATTATGAAGATAAAGTACTGTTACGAAATTATGAAGGTAAAATTTACTCCTATCCAGGAGCTCAAGATACAAAACAAGACGAAAACTATGATCGACAGTCTGGGACCTGCATGTAAAAATAAAACATAAAGACGTGGTTAAAACTGTATGGAGCCATCTCCTTTTTCTGGCAAAGTCTATTTGATAAAGGAGGGAAGGCACAGAATTTTAGAAGGTCATGTCTGGGTATATCGAACAGAGATTTCCCATTTTGATGAGCATCTTCAAAATGGAGATGTTGTAGAAGTAGTTTCTGCCAATGGTCAAAATTTGGGGGTGGGAATTTGGAATAGTCAATCTCAAATTGCTGTAAGGATTTATTCGAGGGAAAGAGTTCCTCTGGATAAGAATATTATTTTATCCTTCCTGACCAACGCTTTTAAATATAGAGAGCAGATTTTTTTGGGCAAAAGAAGCAACGCTTATAGGTTGTTCTGGTCTGAATCAGATGGATTTCCTGGATTGGTCATAGATCGCTATGCCGATTGGTATGTTGTTCAACTGTTGACATCGGGAGCTGATCGAAAAAGAAGAGAAATTCTAGAGAGCTTACGACAACTAACCTCTTCCACTAACATTATAGTTCGAAATGATGCTCCGGTACGGCTACTAGAAAGGATTGCCTCTAACAAAAGAATGCTTAGCGCAACAGGCTCCAGAACCCTTTTCTGTTACTTTGGATGGGGTGAGTATTTTAGTTGACGTTCTCAACGGGCAGAAAACCGGACTTTATTTGGACCAAGCTGCCAATTATCATTTGATTGCGACTATGGCTAAAAATAGAAGAGTGCTGGATTGTTTTTCGTATCAAGGTCTTTTTTCAATATTTTGTGCTCTTCAAGGCGCAAAGCATTGTATTGCTGTGGATCAATCTGCTGCTGCAATCGATATTGGGAAAAAAAATGCTGATTCGCTTGGCCTGCGAATAGATTGGGTATGTGAAAATGCTTTCGATTGGCTGCGGAAAAAAGAAAAAGAAAAGCAGAAATTTGATTTGATTATTCTCGATCCCCCTTCTTTTACCAAAACAAAAGTTCAAAAAGAATCGGCTTTTCGCGGCTATCATGAGATCCATTTGCGTGCCTTAAATTTGTTGGAGGTGGGAGGCTATTTAGCAAGTTTTTGTTGTTCGCATCATATTATGATGGAAGAATGGAAAGAGTTGATTGCCAAGGCTTCCTGGGAGACTCATACAAGACTTCGCTATCTGAATTGTTTGCCGCAAAGTGCTGATCACCCCATTTTATTCAATATTCCTGAAACCGAATACCTCAAGGGAGTTTTAGCTCAAAAAATAGACTAGCATTATCTTGGCTAAAAACTCTTTTATCCGGTAAGAAAAAAGACAGGCTAGGCAAAGAAAAAAGCCTCCTTAAGTGAAGCTCTATGACCTATCTACCAAAATATGCTTAAAGAAACACAAGGGTTGTTTTTGGGAAAAGATCCCTTTACTTTCCCACAGTGAGACAAAAGCTTCTTTTTTCTCTAATACTAAAAATAACAACTTTTACAAAAAAGAGGTGATGCATGAATCCGACCCCTAATAGTCTAAAAGATAAGAAACCCTTCGTCTTATGGTTCGATCAGATCAGTCTCAAAGACATTCCTCTTGTTGGTGGCAAAAATGCTTCTCTTGGGGAAATGTATTCTCATCTTTCTTCCAAAGGCATAAAAGTGCCAAATGGTTTTGCTACAACAGCCGAAGCGTATCGATTTTTCTTATCTGAAAACAGGCTGGAAGAAGAGATAAAAGAGTTGCTTTCAGGCTTGGATCCACATGACCTTGAGAATTTGAGGGATAGAGGTAGAAAAATTAGGGCCTTAATCATTGATTCCCCAATGCCCAAGGAACTTGAAAATGAAATTATAAATGCCTATGCAAACCTGAATAAAGAGGCTAAACAACAGGCTGTGGATGTAGCAGTTCGCTCAAGTGCTACCGCTGAAGATCTCCCTGGTGCTAGTTTCGCTGGTCAGCAAGAAACCTATTTAAATGTTCGGGGTAAGGATAATTTACTGCATTCAATTAAAAAGTGTTTTGCTTCCTTGTTTACTGATCGAGCCATCTCTTATCGGTCGGACATGGGATTTGAGCATACAAAAGTAGCTCTTTCTGTTGGGGTTCAAAGAATGGTTAGATCGGATTTGGCTTGCTCGGGAGTGATGTTTTCTATTGATACAGAGTCAGGTTTTCGCAATGCGGTTTTAATCAATTCTTCTTATGGGCTAGGGGAAAATATCGTGCAAGGAATCGTCAATCCTGACGAATTTTATGTTTTCAAGCCCACTTTGATGCAGGGTTTTCAGCCAATCTTACAGAAGAGATTGGGGGGCAAAGAAATGAAACTCGTCTACGATATCGGGGGAGAAAAAATTGTAAAAAATGTTCCTGTGCCCCCAGAAGAGAGGAAAAAATTTTCTTTATCCGATGAAGAGATCCTTACTCTGGCCAAGTGGGCTTGTATTGTGGAAGAACACTATTCTCAACTCCATGGTCGATTTACTCCCATGGATATGGAGTGGGCAAAAGACGGACTGAGTGGAGAACTTTTTATGCTTCAAGCTAGACCAGAAACAGTACATGGAGGGAAAGCTAGGAACGTTTTAGAATTTTATCGCCTCAAAGGCACTGGCCCTGTTCTGATTGAAGGAAGAAGCGTTGGAGAAAAAATTGTTCATGGGAAAATCAAGGTTATTAAAAGTATCCAACAGATAGATCGGTTCGAGCCAGGCGAAATTCTTGTGACTGAAAAGACTGACCCTGATTGGGAGCCTATAATGAAGAAGGCCAAGGCGATTGTGACGAATCGGGGCGGAAGGACCTGTCATGCGGCTATTGTTAGCCGAGAGTTAGGGGTACCTGCTATTGTAGGCACAGAAAGAGGGACGGAGGTTTTGAAAGATGGTATGATCGTAACGGTAAGCTGTGCAGAAGGAGAGGTGGGTAAAGTTTATAATGGAGAAATTCCTTTTGAAATTGAAAAAGTTAATTTGGAAAACATCCCACGGCCTCGGACAAAGATCATGATGAACGTAGGGAATCCTGAAGAGGC
Source organism: Methylacidiphilum kamchatkense Kam1 (assembly GCF_007475525.1). Taxonomy (NCBI): domain Bacteria; kingdom Pseudomonadati; phylum Verrucomicrobiota; class Methylacidiphilae; order Methylacidiphilales; family Methylacidiphilaceae; genus Methylacidiphilum (ex Ratnadevi et al. 2023); species Methylacidiphilum kamchatkense. Next base: position 17,303 of record NZ_CP037899.1, read on the forward strand.
CTTTGATCTTTCTTTCCTTCCCAATGATGGGGTAGGATTAGCACGGGAAGAGTTTATTTTGACCAATTATGTCAGAATCCACCCTATGGCTTTAGTGCATTTTGACCAGTTAAAAGAAGGGGAAGATAAAAAGAAGATTATAGAAATGACAGAAATCTATCCAAGGAAAACGGATTTTTTTGTGGAGAAACTCTCCGAAGGCATTGGGATGATTGCCGCAGCCTTTTATCCAAAGGATGTCATAGTCAGGCTTAGTGACTTTAAGACCAATGAATATGCCAATTTGATAGGTGGTCAAGACTTTGAACCTATAGAACGCAATCCGATGATTGGATTCAGGGGGGCTTCTCGTTATTATAATCCAAGGTATCAGGAAGGTTTTGCTTTGGAGTGTCAAGCTATACGGAAAGCGAGAGAAACCTTTGGCCTTTTTAATATCAAGATCATGATTCCAGTCGTAAGGACGGTAGAAGAGGGCAAGAAAGTGATAGCCGAAATGGAGAAAAATGGTCTTAAAAAAGGCGAAAAGGGGCTTGAGATTTACATGATGTGCGAAATTCCCAGTAATGTCATTCTGGCCGAAGAGTTTTGCGAGATTTTTGATGGTTTTTCTATTGGCTCGAATGATTTGACTCAACTTGTCCTTGGAGTAGATAGGGATTCTGAAATTGTCGCTTCCCTCTATGACGAAAGAAACGAGGCGGTCAAGCGCATGATTTCTTCTGTAATAAAAACGGCAAAACAGAAACAGAAAAAGATTGGGATTTGTGGAGAAGCTCCCAGTAATTATCCTGAGTTTGCCGAGTTTCTCGTCAAAGAGGGAATAGATAGCCTCTCATTGAGTGCGGATGTCGTTATTAAAACGACTTTAAATATCTTGGAGCTTGAAAAAAACCTTTTTCAGTCCTCTTAAACTCAAAGATACTCTTAGCGATGCAGATCAGCTCCAAACTTATTGTGGGAACTTACGGCATAAGGAATTTTCTTCCTCCCAAACGGGTAGCCCTCGTAGGTGCTTCAGAACAACCATTTTCTGTCGGAAGGGCTTTGATGGAAAATCTGATCAAATGGGGAGGCATATTGTATCCGGTGAATCCTAATCACGCGGAAATTTTTGGGAGAAAGTCTTATCCCACCATCAAAGATGTTCCCAGTTCTATTGACCTAGCGATTATCGCAACGCCGGCTATCACTGTTCCTCAGATTATAGAAGATTGTGTGCATGCCTCTGTTAAAGGAGCAGTGATTATTTCAGCCGGTTTTAAAGAGATTGGAGAGGCAGGAAGGTTGTTAGAACAAAAGGTTGTCGAAATAGCCAGGCGAGGGGGACTTAGAATCATTGGTCCTAATTGTGTAGGAATCATGCTTCCTTCGGTTCAATTCAATGGCACATTTTTACCTCAAATGCCTAAAGTGGGGCATATCGCTTTTTTGAGTCAGAGTGGAGCCCTAGGGGCTGCTGTATTGGATTGGAGTTTAAGTCGAGACATTGGATTTAGCGCTTTTTTTTCTTTGGGTTCTTTAGCTGATGTAGATTGGGGAGACATTCTTTTTTATCTCGCTGAAGACCATTTAACCAGGGTGATCCTTATATATATGGAATCCATTGGGGATCCAGCATCATTTCTTTCTGCTGCCAGACAACTGAATTTCCAAAAGCCTATTTTGGTATTGAAAGCTGGAAGATCAAAGGAAGGTTCTCAAGCAGCCTTATCTCATACGGGCTCAATGACAGGTAGTGATGCCGTTTTGGATGCTGCTTTTCTCCGGACGGGTGTGCTAAGGGTGGATTCTTTTTCTGAATTTTTTTCTCTGGCCTCTTTTTTCAGCCAAAGGCCTCTGCCGTTAGGTCCAAAGCTTGCCATCTTAACAAATGCAGGAGGAGCTGGCGTTTTGGCAACCGACAAGCTTGTGCTTACTGGTGGCAAACTTGCCGAACTTTCAGAGGCTACCATTCGTAAATTAGACGCTTTTCTCCCTCCAGCATGGAGTCATGCTAATCCCGTGGACATATTGGGAGATGCTGATGTGGAACGCTATCGAAAGGCTTTAGAGATCCTTTTAGAAGAGGAAAATGCCGATGGTCTGCTCGTTATTCTTACAAAACAAGCTATGACTAAACCTAAAGAAACGGCTCAAGAAGTGGCTTTGTTAGCAAAGCATTACTCTAAGCCCCTGCTTTGCTGTTGGATGGGAGGAGAATCTGTCTCTGAAAGTAGGAGGATCCTTGAAAAAGAGGGAATACCAACTTTTGATTTTCCCGAAGAAGCCGCACAGTCTTTTTCTTTTGGTTGGCTCCATAGGAAAAATTTTTCAGCGATTTATGAAACTCCTATCCTTGTTAGTTCTTCAGAAGAGATACTTAAAGCCAAAAAAAATACGCAGGAACTGCTTTCGAAATTGAAAGAAAAAAACCTCACACTTTTAACAGAGTATCAATCCAAAGAAATCCTCCGTTTTTATGGGATTGGAGTCAATGAAACTTTCCTGGCAAAAAACGAACAGGAAGCCGTCTCTATTGCTGAAGAAATTGGTTATCCAGTGGTTGCTAAGTTAAATTCGACAAAAATTTCTCATAAGAGCGATGTAGGAGGGGTGATCCTAGGGATATCCGATAAAGCTTCTCTGGAAAAAGCCTTTCGAAAAATTAGGGAGAATACAATAAAACATGCTTCCGAAAGTGCCTTTGAAGGTGTATCGATTCAAAGAATGATTTCAGAAAAAGGAATTGAACTGATCTTGGGGGGAACAACTGATCCTCAGTTTGGGCCAGTCATGCTCTTTGGATCTGGAGGTATGTTTGTAGAAATTTATAAAGACAATGCACTTGCCCTTCCGCCTCTGACTACGGCCCTTTCTTCTATTCTTATTAACCGGACTAAAATAGCGAAAGCTTTTCATGGATTTAGGGGCATTCCGCCTGTGGATATAAGAAAACTGAATGAAACTTTGGTCCGTTTCAGTGAACTCCTCGTATATGAAACCAGAATAAAAGAGATAGATATTAATCCACTATTAGTCTACGGCTCTATGGTGATAGCTCTGGATGCAAGGATTGTTCCTCATTCATTCACAATCGATGAGAGCACTATTCGTCCTCCTGCAATTCGGCCTTATCCTTTAGAGTATATATGGAAGGAGAGGCTTTTGGATGGCACGAGCGTTTTGATTAGACCAATTAGACCGGAAGATGAACCATTGATGATCGAATTTCATAAAGGCCTTTCTCAAGAATCAGTATATTACCGTTATTTTCAAAATCTATCCTTTGAAGAAAGAGTCGATCATTTGAGATTATCTCGAATATGTTTTTCAGATTATAACATCGAGATTGTGCTTGTTGCTCAGATCCTTGTAGCAGACCAGCCTCGAGAAATCATTGGTGTAGGAAGACTTGGAAAATACCATGGATTTGAAGGAGCTGAATTTGCCATTATCATCCAGGATCAATGGCAGCATAAAGGACTTGGAACCCTCCTTTTACGCAAGCTTAAAGAAATTGGTCTAAAAGAAAAGCTTGCGTGGATCATTGGCAGAATGTTGCCACTGAATGAATCGATGAAAAAAATTGCTGATAAAGAAGGTTTTGTTGTGTATTTTGATGAATCCTCTCAAGAATATATTGCGGAGTTGGATTTACGCAAAATGGATTCCCGAACCGGGGCAAATGAATAAACTCTGCGCGGTACAGGGATTGAACCTGTGACCTCTCGCGTGTGAAGCGAGCGCTCTACCACTAAGCTAACCGCGCCATTCTGAAGGAATACTTTCAATGTACTTTATTAAAAGCCTAAACATCTTTCAAAGAAAATGTCTTTGTTCTTTATTTCTCCTTTAGTTGTTTTAAGAAAAATCTTTTTGATTTCTCTTTTCAACCTATTGAACTTGATGGAAAATACCTAAGAAGATATGTCTAAAAGAAGCCTTGGTAAAGGTTTGAGTGACTTAATCAATACAAAATCACTTTTTTCATCGGTTCCGAGCGAAGAGCTGGGAGAAAAAATTAGTTTGATCAAGGTAGATAGCATTTCTCCTAATCCGTATCAACCTAGAAAAGTGATTCGTGAAGAAGAACTGGTAGAACTAACCGAGTCGATTAAAGAAAAGGGATTACTGCAGCCTGTAATTGTCAGGCAACAAAGTGAAAATCAATTCGAGTTGATTGCAGGAGAGAGAAGATGGAGATCAGCCATACGCGCTGGACTGGAAACTATTCCTGCGATTATCCGGACAGCCTCGGACAGAGATCTCATAGAGATTGCTTTAATGGAGAACTTGCAACGGAGCGATCTGAATCCAATCGAAGAGGCTAGAGGCTATGCCCTTATGATCGAAAAATTTGGGCTGACCCAAGAGGTAGTAGCACAGAGGCTTGGGAAAAATCGGGCGACTGTCGCTAACTCTTTGCGATTGTTGACTTTGTCCCAGCCTGTTCAGGATCTTATTGAAAAAGGCAGTTTAAGTCAGGGACATGGTAAAGTGTTGCTTGGTCTTGCAGATAAAGAAATGCAAGAAAAAGTGGCTCAAAAAATAGTCAAGGAAGGATGGTCGGTCAGAAAAACCGAAGAATTTGTAGGAAATTATAACGAAAAGAAAAAAAAATCATTAGAAGTTCAAAAAGAAAGAGAATCAGATTTCTTGTTCTCAAACATCGAAAAAGAGCTCTGTGTAAAATTCGGTTCTCCAGTCAAAATAAAAGGGGATAAAAATTCGGGGAAAATAGAAATTACCTTTCGGTCTATTCAGGATCTTCATCGCGTTCTTGGCTTTTTGGGAATATCTTTCTAAGAAAATGAGGTAATGAGGATGGCGAATTTCCATTCATTTGTTTGATTGCAGCTCCATTAAATACTACATATCCCTCATTATCTGCAAACGCTGCTCCAATTCCGGCTATCTGAATGCTTTCATCCAGTAGGTTTTTCCGATGCCCAGGACTTTTTTTCCATGCTTCAACGGTTTCTTCTGGATCCGCTCCCGCTGTTGAATAATGCAGATTTTCATTGATTAGACTCCATCCTTCCCTTTGGGTTATTTCTTTTAAGGAGTTTAAGGACCGATGGACAAGTTTTCTTTGTTGTGCAATATGTTCAGCCCATTGTTGACTGATTCCATTGAGTTCCGGACTTAAGCGTAGTGCAGAGAGATGTTGGTCTTTTCGGAAGCGATTAATAAGAAAAAGAGTTTTCTCTCTAAATTCTGTGAGAGAGAAGGGTGGAGCCTCTTTGCTGGTTGGAAGCGAATTTTCCAAAGCAAATGCAGAGGGAAAAAAAATTAAAATTAAAGAGAATATCTGGAATCTTTGCCTTAAGAAAGCTATTTTCTTTTGTTGGAAGTTCATAATTAGTAAGGAAAGATAATATACAAAGACAACTCAATAATTTGAATCCTTAATAGGGATAGAGAATGGGAAGGAAAATTCACATTTTGGCCGAAGAAGTCTCGAATCAGATAGCTGCAGGGGAGATTATTGAAAGGCCAGCTTCAGTCCTTAAGGAATTGATTGAAAATTCTATTGATGCTGGAGCCACCCAAATCGATGTTGAAACCAGATCTGGAGGAATATCGTGGATAAAGGTAAAGGATGATGGCTGTGGGATGAGTAGGGAAGATGCTTTTCTTTGTCTGGAAAGACATGCAACAAGTAAGATTGTCTCCTTGAGTGATTTTTCTAGACTTACTACTTATGGTTTCCGAGGAGAAGCCATTCCAGCCATTGCATCAGTGACTAAATTTAGTCTGGCTACCCAGGAAAAAGGAACTTCTAAAGGAATCGTTATTGAAGTCCATGGTGGAAAAATAGTTCAAGTCAATGAAACAGGTGGATTGGAGGGAACAACAATAGCTGTCAGCTCTCTTTTTTTCAATGTTCCAGCAAGACTTAAATTTTTGAAATCTCCAAGGACCGAACTACTACATCTTCAAAAGCAGCTTATTTTTTCTGCTCTATCTCATCCCGAAATAGGAATTCGATATGATCATAGTCCAGGGGGCAAAGGACGTTGGGAAAAAGGCGAAGATTTTTGGAAAAGAATTTATTCTGTTTTTGGAGAAACATGGGCAAAAGAACTTTTATGGATTGAAAAAGAAGGGGAGGGATTCAGAATATATGGGGCCATAAGCAAACCTGGGGTAGGAAGACCTTCCAGGGAAGACATGTTCTTTTTTGTCAACAAACGGCCAGTGGAATCAAAGAGTTTCTCATTAGGAGTCATCGATGCCTACCGAAATTCCCTAATGAAAGGGCTCTATCCTCTTTGTGTTCTTTTTGCCGAAGTCAGCCCTGATGAGATTGATGTGAATGTGCATCCAACAAAAAAAGAAGTTCGTTTTAAAAGAGAATATGCTTTTAGAAAGTTTGTAAGCCAAGTGTTATTAGATGGATTGAAATTTCAAGGGATATCGGTACCTTCTTCTTTTTGTTTTGAGAAAAAAGAGCAAAATCTTCCAACTCTTCTAACTACAGATAGTACGCCTATTGGAGAAAGTTGCCTGAGCTCTGTCAATGAATCTTTATCTGAAGAAGATCTGTTTACAAATCACACCTCTTCTCTTCCCAAAGAAACTCATGAAACTAAGCTGCCAAACAATCCTTTTGAATACAAAATTGTAGGCCTTTTTTCCTCCCTTTACATTGCTGTTGAAATCAAAGAGGGGATTTTATTGATTGATCAACACGCCGCTCATGAAAGGGTATTATTTGAGAAAATGATAGAGCAGTTTCATGCCTCTCAAAAACAGGCACAAAAGCTTTTGACTCCGATTCTTATCACCCTTTCTGCCACGGAAGCTGAAATTCTTTCAAACTCTTTGAACATTTTTGAAGATCTTGGCTTTGAAATACGCTCCCTTGGCATTTCTTCTTTTCTATTGGAGTCTGTTCCAAGTGGAATTAAAAGAACTGATTACGAAATGTTTTTGCGAGAAGTTCTCTTGGAACTTGTTGAGTTGGAAAGGCACAAAAAAACTGCCCGACTCTACTGGCAAAGAGATATTGCTTTATCGGTTTGTAAAAAAGCAGTCAAATCTGGGGATTTGCTTACTAGGGAAGAACAAGAAAAACTTGTTAGGGACCTTTTCTTTTGCAAATTCCCGCATACTTGCCCTCATGGGAGACCCACATGGATAAAGATTGGATTTAAAGAGCTTGAAAAACAATTTGGTAGAACAGGAGTACAAGGTTGTGAAATGAAAGGAAAAATTCTTTAAAGGTCGGGTTCAAACATTGAAGCGAAATTCAACAATTTCTCCATCAGCAATAACGTAATCTTTCCCTTCTATCCTTAGTTTTCCTGCTTCTTTTGCCTTAGCAAAGGACCCGAAGAAAACAAAATCTTCGAATCGAAGACATTCGGCTGCAATAAAACCTCTTTCAAAATCCGAATGAATGACGCCAGCTGCTTTGGGAGCTGTATCGCCGGCATGGATGGTCCATGCGCGGGTTTCTTTCGGCCCAGTTGTAAAAAACGTTCGCAGTCCTAATAGCTTATAAACCTTTTGAACGAGTTGGTCACAACCAGAATCCTTTAGACCAAGTGATTGCAAGTATTCTCTTTTTTCTTCTGAATCAAGATCATTTAAATCAGATTCTAGTTGTGCCGAAAGAATGACATAGTCATAAAAAGGATGTGTTTTTATATAATCAATGACTTTATGAACGAGGGGGTTTTTTTCACCAAGACTAAGCTCATTTTCATCGACATTGCAAACAAGAAGAATAGGTTTTGTTGTTAACAAAGAAAGCCGTTTGAGTTGGTTCATTTCTTGCGGATCAAGATTTAAGGAAAAAAGAGGGATTCCTTTACCCAAGAAATGGGATGCTTTTTCTAATAGAGAAGGATCGACCAGGTTTTTGCCTTTTGCAGACGCACTCTTTTTGACTTTCTCGAACTGTTTTTCTATGGTGGAATAATCAGCTAAAGACAATTCGGTCAGAAGGATGTCTAGATCCTTCACGGGATCGACTCTACCAGTAATATGATGCACTTCTGTTCCCTCAAAACAACGGAGAATCAAAAGAATGGCATCCACTTCCCGGATGTGACCTAAAAATTGATTACCTAACCCTTCTCCTTGGCTTGCCCCTTTTACTAATCCAGCAATGTCGACAATTTCAATCGCTGCGGGAATAGTTTTTATTGATTTTGAAATTTTTGCTAGCTCCTCAAGTCTTTTGTCCGCTACCGCAATAATGCCGATGTTTGGATCGATCGTGCAGAATGGATAATTAGCAGCCTCGGCTTTTTTGCTTTTTGTCAAGGCGTTAAAAAGAGTGCTTTTCCCTACGTTTGGTAGTCCAACTAATCCAGCTTTTAACATGGCAATGAAATTAACATAGAAGCTTTAGCACTTCTACGGAACTGGTAGAAGTGCTGCTCTGGTAAGATAATGTTTTTTTTCCCTCGCGTTTTATTAAAATATAAATGAATTGTTTTCAATAGCATAGCCTAACTTTTCGGGAGAATCATGGAAAAGCAATGGACGAATGAATCTTTATGGTATTGTCTTTCTGTTCACCCTAAAAAAGAAAAATTTGCTATAGAAAATTTAAAAAAGGAAAATATTGAAGTTTTTTTCCCTCAGATTCTTTACAAAAAAATTAGAAGCAAAAAATCCTCTTTAGTTTTGGAACCTCTTTTCCCTGGGTATCTCTTTGCAAAATTTAACCTTTTATCCAAGCTAATTTTCGTTCGTTCTGCCAAAGGAGTAAGGAGCGTTGTCCATTTCGGATCCACCTATCCTGTTGTACCGGACTGTTTTATTACAGAATTAAAAACAATGTTTGGCGAGAATGGAATTAAAATGGTTCAAGAAAAAGTCAATATTGGATCGAAGATCAATATTGCTGAAGGACCTTTTAAAGGGTTTTCATGCATTGTCTTGGGTTTTGTCCCGGCTAGAGAACGGATTAAAGTGCTATTGGAATGGTTGGGTAGAACAGTTCAAACCGAAATAAGATACGATGATATAGGGGTTAAGGATTCGGAAATTTTCAGAAAGAATTTAGAATTGGACTAACACTGAATAACTTTCTTATCCTGCTTGAGAAAAGGGAGGAAAGGAACGGGGGGTGGATGGAATCCTAAGTCTTCAAGTTATATTTCATCCTTAAGAGCCCACAATCGTTCTTGAACGCAAAATAAGGATTTCATACAAAATTATCATGATAGTCTTGTTTGGATCGAGCGGGTATGTGGGCAGTTTTTATAAAAAGATGCTTCAGTCCAAAGGATTGGATTTTATTGCTCCAACCCACAAAGAAGTAGATCTGACGGACGAAAAACAACTCACTGCGTTCCTCGATAAAATTGAAGCCGATTTCATTATCAATGCTGTAGGGTATACGGGCAAACCGAATGTAGATGCATGCGAAGAAAACAAAGTTGACTGTCTTTTAGGCAATGTCATTATTCCTGGCATTCTTGCCAAGGTATGCACGAAAAAAGGAATTGTATTTGGTCAGGTCTCGTCAGGTTGTGTCTATCAGGGGGATAAGGGCATTGGACCAGATGGCCAGCGAATAGGATTTCAGGAGGAAGATCCACCAAATTTCTCTTTTAGGGCTTCTCCCTGCAGTTTCTATAGTGGCTGTAAGGCTCTTGCTGAGGAGCTTTTAGTTGGTACCTCTTGTTATATTTGGAGATTGCGTATGCCATTTCACTGGCAGGATCATCCCAAAAATTATCTTTCTAAGCTTTTGTTTTATTCCCGTTTATTGGATGCTCGGAACTCTCTTTCTGAAATCGAAGAGTTTGTAAGAGCTTCATTTGAATGTTGGGAAAAGAGACTACCCTTTGGCATCTATCACATCACCAATACAGGATCGATAACCACCAGAGAGATCGTTGAAAAAATCCTTGCTTCTCCATTAGGTAAAAAGCTCAGAAACAAAGGGAAGCAATTTCTTTTTTTGAGAACGAAAAAGAATTTTTAAAGCATGTCAAAGCTCCAAGATCAAACTGTGTGCTTGATAATTCGAAGCTACTAAGTTGTGGGATACAAATCAGGAACATCGAAGAAGCTTTGGAAGAAGATCTTTTGAAATGGCAAGAAAGCTCCTGCCAATAAAAGTTGAGAGGTCAATGTGGAAGAAAAAAATAGTTGTGAAGTTCCATTCATGGATTTAAGGAGAATGCTCAGCCTTGAAAAAAAGGGCATCGAACAGGCTTTCTCTCGTGTTTTTGAAAGTGGAAGATATATTCTTGGTCAGGAAGTGCGGAGCTTCGAACAATCAGTTGCAAGGTATCTAAATGTAAAACATTGCATTGGAGTTTCTTCGGGAAGCGATGCTCTTTTGTTAGCGCTTATGGCTTTCGGGGTAAAGGCTGGAGATGAAGTAATATGTCCAGTCTTTACCTTTTTTGCAACAGCTAGTTCTGTTGCGAGGACTGGAGCAAAACCAGTCTTTGCAGATGTTTGTCCAGGCTGCTTTCAGCTTTCTCCTTCCGAAACACAAGCAAGGATCAGTTCCAATACCCAGGGGATAATCCCTGTTCACCTTTTTGGACAGTGTGCCGACATGGAAGGATTCAAAGCAATCGAAGAAAAAAAGCATCTTTTTCTTATAGAAGATAGCGCTCAGGCATTCGGTGCTTCGATTGGTAATAAGAAAGCAGGGACTTTCGGTTCGGTAGGGTGTTTTTCTTTTTCCCTACTAAAAATTTGGCTGCTTTTGGCGAAGCTGGTTTAGTCTCTACCTCTTCAGATGACATAGCCACCAAAATCCAGGCTTTAAGAGTCCATGGTTCTTCAAAAGAGAAATATTCCCATGAATGGCTTGGCGGTAATTTCAGAATGGATGAGATGCAAGCCGCTTTCCTCAGTGTGAGACTGGCCGCTGTCGATAGTCTTATTGCTCAAAGAATAAAAAACGCGCAATTGTATGAGAAAGCTTTCCTTTCTTCAGGAGTTGCCATAAAATGCCCCGATCCTTGTCTTTGTCAGACAAGGCAACAGGAGGAAAAATCTAGTTGGTTAGAAAAAGAGTGGGGTTATCCCATTTTCCTGCCGAATAGGGTTCGTGGCACCCACACGTTCAACCAGTATGTCATCAGGGTAAAAAAGATAGGGACAGGCTCAGAAATTATTTGAGGGAGCAGAGGATCCAAACAGAAATCTATTATCCTATTCCTTTGCATCTGCAACCCTGTTTTTCTTTCCTTGGTTATAGGAAAGGGGATTTTCCTATAGCTGAAAAGCTTTCAGAGGAAGTTCTAGCTTTGCCTATTTTCCCCGGACTCCGTGAAGAAGAAATTGAAAGGGTTGTAGAAACCATTCGTCAGTTCTATGCTCAGAAAAAGAACAGAAAAAACGCTATAAATTAGGTCTAAAAACAAACGTTTTGAACTTGTAAAGGAAACTTTTTTGTCATAATCATGGAACTTAAATGCCGTGAAAAATCTTCTTTTGCCATTCTTTTCTTTCTTTCCAAAGCTTGTGGCAAAAATTACAAAAAAAGGGCCGTTTTTCATAGTTTTAGCAGGCCTGTTGATAACCTTTCCTCTCTCCGCTTTTGCCCAGTATTCAGATGAAACGGAAAGCGAAGAAGAACAGCAAAAGGTTCCTCCTGGACAGATTCCTGTGGAAATTACTGCTGAAGAAACACACTTTGTGGGCAACATTGCCGTTGCTAAGGGCAATGCAGTGGCACATTATGGGGCAACAGATATTTATGCAGATGAGATAAGCTATGATTCGGTAAAAAGGGAAGTCATTGCCGATGGCAATGCCAGGGTTTATACCGAAAAAAGGGTCTTTAGAGCTTCTCATATCGTCTATAATTTGGATACGAAGGCCATAACTGCTCTAAATTGGAGCCTCTTTGATACTCCTCTTTTATCCTCCGGTCAAACACTTACCACTCCTGAAGAGGATCATTATCATGTGGAAAATGGCATGTTTACAGTAGAGAATAGAGAGCATCCCTATTTCCAAACAAAAGCCAAAACGATTGATATTTATGCGAATGATAAGATAGTGATGAAAAACGTCACGGTTTATATGGGTAAGATTCCAGTGCTATGGCTTCCAGTTGTCAGTCAGCCTTTGAATAGTGAAGAAAGCAGTTACAATATTATCCCTGGGGAACGCTCTTATTGGGGATGGTTTGTCACTTTTACCTATAACTATAAATTTAGTGAAAAAGCGGCAGCGACTTTTCAACTTGACTATAGGTCCTTAAGAGGCCCTGCTGGTGGAGCCATTCTCAAGTTCATCCCTAGTGAAGGAGGAATGGGATTCTTGAGAACCTATTATGCCAACGATTTCGACTTTCAGCTTAATCCGACATCTATTCCAAGGTTTGATGTGGGGCCAAATCGAGGGATGTTTAATCTGGCTATGAAGATGCCTTTGACTCAAGAATTTACTCTTTCTACAGATTTAAATTATTGGACGGATCCCTATGTACTAGAGGATTTTCTTTGGAATACCTATATGTATAATCGACAGCCTGACAATGTGGCTTGGCTGAATTATTATAATCCTAATTTTACAGCAGATCTTCTTGTCAGAGATAATTTAATGCCCTTTTTTAATTCTATAAACAGATTGCCTGAACTATCAATTTTAACGAACCGAACGCGAATTTTCAATACCCCAATTGCCTATCAATCCCGGTATAGTGTAGTCAATTTCGAGCAGCAATTTTCAAACCTGAATTTTACTCCGGGCAATATATTCGGCCTTTTTTATCCATGGCAGCCTCTTAATCGTTTTCTTTTTCCTCTAGCGAGGACTCAAACCTTAACGCCCGCCCAACTCCTGGCTCTCCCTCCGCCGTACTTTCTAAGTAATTATGGAGGGTACCGTTGGGATACCTATCAGGAATTGAGCTATCCGAAAGAATATTTCCATTGGCTTTCAGTGACTCCAAGAATCGGATTTGAAGGGACTTATTGGAGTGATCAAAATGTGTTAAGTGCCGTTCCTACGGCTAGTCGATTGGATTTTAGTAGGGCCCTGTTTGTAGCAGGCCTTGAAAGTTCCTTTAAGCTGTCGAAAGTTTGGGAAAATGTGGACATCCCTTTACTAGGGATTCATGGGATACGACATGTCGTTCAGCCTTTTATGAATTTTCAATATATTCCCAATCCTTATGACAATCCTTATCAAGTTTTAGGATTTGATAATTTTCTCCCAACGATTACCCCCCCTGTGATTAATCTCATGAATTATCCTTCGATTGATTCCCTTTTTGGTATGACGTATCTGAGGAGCGGAATACGGCAAAGGATTCAGACAAAAAGAGATGGGAGTACATATAATCTAGCTGAATTTACTGCCTTTGTTGATGCGAATTGGGATAGAAAATACAATCAGCTACTCATTCCCATGAGTGATACGGTAGACGAAGTCTATGGAGTAGTGGATATTAATCCTGTACCTTGGTTTAATTTGCATTCAGATATCGCATTACCTACAGCTGATTTAGGATACACCAACTGGACGACAGCCGTAACCTATCAATTTCATAGAGCCAATGATCTGACTCTTGGCTATTCCTATTTGAATAATGTGGAAGTTCCAGTGAGCTTTCTGACAATACCTCTTACCGCTACATTCCCTGCTGTGGGTCCCACTGGTGCTTTGAGCTTAAACGGATCGTTGCTAAATGCCTATCAACAGGCTTTTATTGGGCAGCAAAACACCGTTTTCATTTCTGATTTTTGGCGGATCAACAAAGACTGGCAGGTCATGGGTATGTTAACCTATCAAGGAACAGGAGGATATATTCCGTTTGAAAATTTCACCATTTATAGAGATCTCCAAGATTGGGTTTTTTCCTTTAACTTTCAAAACATCATGTTTCCTGGAAGCCCTTCCATTCAGATGTACTACATTGCTTTAACACTCAAAGCGTTCCCATCCCTGAAGGTAGATTATGGTTGGGGAAGTGGAATGTAATCCTTGTGGGAAACCTAGATATGGACTCTGCTATATAAGAAAGAAATATTCCATTCTTTTAATGGCTGCAATCTACTCTTTTCACTCGCAAAGGTCAGATTTTTTTAAATGCCGATCTAATTCTCCAATCTAATATCATCTGAGCCATTCCGGCCAAGCTGAGAAAACGTTAAGGATTGTAGCAGAGTTTGCATGTTATCTTTTCAGCCAGCAAAACTTGAAGCTAAAAAAAGCGAAATTATCCTCTAACGTTATTGCCATGGAAGACAAAATGGTAGCCTCCCTATTGAAGGATAGCTATGGAATGAGTCCTTTTCATGCAAACTCTAGCTTTCCTGGCTGGTAGCCTCATTCCCTTTATGGACTAAAAAAGAATTGTCAGAAAATGGAGTTGGAATTCCATCGATACTTTTAGCATTTTTTTCTTTCCAGTACGTACGGATTCCATTGTCTCCCTTTTTCCTTGCCCATTGGATAAGGCTATCCCTATTTCCTTTAAATTGAAAAAGAGGAACACCAAATCCACAGGAAGTGGTCACAAGATCAATATCGACTTGAATGATTTGTCTGGAGCCTGGAAAGGAGGGAAAAAGAATAAGAAATTCTTCCCACTGAGCTTCCCACGGATGAATTACTGTTCCTTTGCCGTAAAGCCTCAAAATGAGAGGCTTACCTTCAAAAGAACAAAACATAAGGGTTATTCTTCCATCGGTGGTAAGATGAGCAGTGGTTTCGTTACCACTCCCAGTCAGGTTGAGCCAAAGAATCTTTTTAGGACTAATAATTCGAAGCGTATCTAATCCTTTGGGAGAAATGTTAATTCGGCTGGTAGCAGTGGCTGTAGCTACAAAGAAAATTTTTTGGTTTACAATAAAATCTTTTAATTCGGCAGTGATTTCTTTGTAACTTTTACCCATGATCCCTATACATTATGGCAGCGGATATTCCTTGTCGAGCTCAAGGTTTAATTTCAGGACATTGACATTTTTTTCACCAAAAACATTAGCAAGAGGATTTTGAGTATTTTTCAAAATAAGATTCTCTATAGCTTTTATATCCACTTTTCTTACTTTAGCTACTCTTGGAGCTTGCAGAAGAGCATTTTTGAGGCTGATGTGCGGATCGAGCCCACTTCCAGAGGAGCAGACTGCATCAGCAGGGATAAGGCTTGAGGAGGCAATACCATTTTCTTTTCTATAGTGATCGGCTCTTTTTTTTATCGTTTCAATAAAGTCCGATGAAGAAGGAGCAAGGTTACTGCCTCCAGAGTTGAGTCCATCGTAGTTGGAAACAGAAGGTCTCGAATGAAAATATCTTGGAGAATCAAAATTCTGTCCTATGAGCAAAGAGCCACGCACATGACCTTTCGAATCAATGATTAGGCTGCCTTCTGACTGATAAGGAAAAAAGAGTTTTCCCAAAATATATACCGTAAAGGGGTAAATGCCAGAAAGAATAAGTAGCAACAGAAGGGTTAGTTTGACGGAGAGAACTAAGCTATGGAAGAGCTTCATAAGTATTTTCTTAGGCGAGATGTAAAAAGAAAAGTAATTGGTCTATAAGTTTAATTCCTACAAAGGGGGCTATTACTCCCCTAGGCCGTAAATTAAAATGTTTTTGATTAAAAGAGTCTCTGCAGAAATTGTCTTTAGCTTCACTCCTTTCAAGGCTATAGGGATTAAGAGAATAATGATGAGCGCATTGAAGATGACGGCACTAAGGATAGCGCTTTCGGGAGTGCGTAACTGCATAATATTCAGGGGGGATATTTCTGGAAAAGTGGACATGAGCATCGCAGGAATAATGGCAAAATATTTAGCCACATCATTGGCTATGCTAAAAGTGGTTAAGGCCCCCCGTGTCACGAGAAGCTGTTTGCCAATTTCGACAATTTCTATCAGTTTTGTCGGATTACTATCAAGATCCACCATATTGCCAGCTTCTCTAGCAGCTTGAGTCCCTGTGTTCATTGCAACGCCAACATCCGCTTGTGCCAGTGCGGGGGCATCATTGGTGCCGTCTCCGGCCATGGCGACCAGATGACCAAGAGCTTGTTCTTGGCGGATTCTTTTTAGCTTTTGCTCAGGGGTAACCTGAGCCATGAAATCATCGACACCTGCTTCGGCGGCGATAGCCGCAGCAGTCAGCGGATTATCTCCTGTGATCATTATTGTCCTTATGCCCATTTTTCTTAGCCTTGCAAAGCGCTCTCTAATCCCCCTTTGACAATATCCTTTAGTTCAATCACGCCAAGAACGTCTTTGCCTTCGACGACAACAAGAGGGGTCCCTCCATTTTTAGCGACATTTTCTACTATTTCTTTTACCTTTTGGGGTAAACTTCCCCCCATCTCTTTTAAATACGCTTCGATTGCATCCATGGCCCCTTTTCGAATCTTTCTTTCGCAACAAGATCCATCAGCAGAAAAAAAATCAACTCCACTCATCCGTGTTTTAGCACTAAAAGGGATGAATTTTGCGCGAGTATCAAGCACTTCTCTGCCTCTTAACCCATATTTTTCTTTGGCTAGGATTACGATCGATCGTCCTTCAGGCGTTTCATCAGCTAGACTAGCAAGTTGAGCGGCATCAACCAGCCTATAGTGATCTATACCAGGGGCAGCTATAAATTCGGTTGCCATCCGATTTCCTAAGGTAATAGTCCCCGTTTTATCCAGCAGGAGAACATCGATATCCCCAGAAGCTTCGACAGCTCTCCCACTGGTAGCTATAACATTGTGTTGCACTAATCTGTCAATGCCTGCAATCCCAATAGCACTTAATAAGCCGCCTATTGTTGTTGGAATCAGACAGATGGTCAAGCTCGTCAAAATGGGAATCGAAACAGGAGCCTGTGAATACTTCAAAAAGGGAACGAGCGTCACAACCACTAATAGAAAAATGAAGGTTAAAGAGGCTAATAAAATGGTTAAGGCAATCTCATTAGGCGTTTTTTGCCTTTTGGCTCCTTCAACCATTTCGATCATCCTGTCAAGAAAAGTATTGCCCGGCTCAGCAGTAATTTTTATGACAATCCGATCACTAATGACACGCGTCCCACCCGTAACAGCACTTCTATCGCCACCACTTTCCCGTATTACTGGAGCTGATTCGCCAGTGATCGCTGATTCATCTACCGTTGCCGCTCCTTCAACCACTTCTCCATCAGAAGGTATGGTGTCACCTGCAACGCATACCACTAGATCTCCTTTCTTTAACTCGCTGGCGTTGACAATGACTTCTTTTCCTTGGACAAGTTTCTTTGCCATCGTCACCGTCCTAGTCTGCTTTAAACTTTCGGCTTGAGCCTTTCCCCTACTTTCGGCAATAGCTTCTGCAAAATTCGCAAAAGAACAGTAAACCAAAGCCAAAGACTAATCTGAAGAGTAAAGAAAAAGGATTCCGAAGAACGAATCAATTCGATGGTAGTAATGAAGGCACCAATTTCAGTGACAAAAATAACGGGGTTTTTCCAAAGACTTAAAGGATTGAGTTTTATAAAAGCTTCTTTTATTGCGGATGCAATAAGAGGGAAGCTCCAAAAAGAAACAACATTCTTGGAGGTTTTCATGATTTTTAAAACATTTTGCCCATGCCCATCATAAGATGCTCAAGGATAGGCCCTAAGGTAAGAGCTGGGAAAAAGTTCAGAGCTCCAAGCAGGAATATAGTTGCCCCAAGGATAAAAACAAAGAGAGCACCACTGGTCGGGAAGACCGTTTGGCTAATGTAGCGTTTCTGGCAAACAAGCGAGCCAGCAATGGCAAGCACAGGGATAATGACAAAAAACGACCAAAAAACATAGCCAAGGCAAGGAAAATAGCATAGGGAAGGGAGGTAGCGGACAATCCTCCAAAAGCGCTTCCATTATTTTCGCTGGTAGAGGTAAAAGCATAAAGAATTTCAGTCAATCCATGCGGTCCTTTGTTTCCTAGGGCTGCAGTCCCCCATGAAGAATGTATGGCCAATGCCGACATGCCTAAGATTAAAATATACTGGATCATTAGAGCTAGCACTGCCATTTTAATCTCGTAGGCACCGATTCTCTTTCCCAAGTAGCCTGGAGTTCGGCCTATCATAAGACCAAATAAAAATACCGAAAGAATGACGAAAAGCAGTATTCCATATAATCCAGAGCCCACTCCCCCAAAGATGATTTCTCCTAAGCTCATATTGAACAAAGGAATCATTCCGGAGAGGGGCAAAAAAGAATCATGCATGGCATTGACTGCTCCACAGGAAGCAGCGGTTGTGACAGCAGCAAAGAGTGTCGATTCAAATATTCCAAATCTAGTTTCTTTGCCTTCCATATTGGTTAATTGTTCAATGCCATAAGGTTTAAAAAACGGGTTGCCTTTATGCTCTAACCAATAACAGCTAAGGCTAAGAACAAGAAAAAGAAGAACCATGGTTACCCAAATTGACCAGCCGTGATGCAGTTTCTTACAACTTAATCCAAAGTAATAGGTTAAAGCACTAGGGATGAGAAAAATAAGGAGCATCTCCATAAAATTGGAAAGGGGAGTAGGATTTTCATAGGGATGAGCGGAGTTGGCGTTAAAAAATCCTCCTCCATTAGTTCCAAGAAGTTTTATCACTTCTTGAGAGGCAATAGGACCCTGAGGTATTATGCAAGCTCCTTCATGAGCTTTGTTATCTAGTGGAAGATAGCGGATGTAGGCATGAAAATTTTGAGGAACTCCTTGGGAAATCAGCAGTAAGGCACCAACAAGAGATAGAGGTAATAGAAGATAATAAGTGATTCTTACAAGATCTACCCAACAATTTCCAATAGTTTTTAACTCTGTTCGAACAATACCCCGAACGAATGCAGCGGCGACAGCAATGCCAGTAGCTGCCGAAGTAAAGTTATGGAAAGCAAGCCCAACCATTTGAGAAAAATAGGACACTTCTTTTTCTGGTATATAGGATTGCCAGTTGGTGTTTGTTCCAAAACTAATGGCCGTATTGAACGCTATATGAGGGGCCATAGGTCCAATATGCTCAGGGTTGAGGGGCAGAAAATGCTGCATTCTTAGCACGAAATACGTCAATAACATGCCTACAAAATTAAAGAGTAAAATGCCAACAGCGTATTCTATCCAGCTTTGTTCTTTTGACCTATCAATTGAGCAAATTTTATACGTTAAATGTTCCAGCGGTTTGAAGAAGACATCTAAAATAGTTTTCCCTTCTGTATCCAGTACTCTATAAATATGTATTCCCAAGGGTTTGTTCAGAACAGCAAGGATAGATATAAAAAGGCCAAGTTCTATCCAATCGGATGCTTTCATTGTTTTTGTAAAATTTAAAATTTTTCAGGCCAGAGGATGACCACCAGCAAATAAACAAGCAGTAGGAGCGAAACTAAAAATAGAACAAAAAGCATAGGCTACATTCTTCACACTTTATCGCATGCTATGCAGTAGAGCAGGCTGCAAAATAGCAAGCCAACAAAGAACAAAACATACACCGCATCGATCATCTTACAAAGGATATATCACCTCTTTTTTGTCTTCTATAGTTAAATATAGTGTAGAGAATATCAAAATTTTATTAATCCTTGCATTTTCATTTTAAAAGATCTTGAGGGTCGACATCTAATCTAATGTTGATACCCATTTCAGACTCTTTGACAAAAATCAGCTTCTTTAACTTTTGACTGATCTCCATGACTTTTTGACAGCGTATGAATAACTGATAATGATATTTGCCTTTGATTTTGGCAATTGGGGCCTGAGTCGGTTCACCGACGATAGCATTAGAATCTTTCAATGCTTCTTTAATTTCTTTAGTGAATGCTTCTGCCATAAACTTAACTTTTTCTTCTGGATTCCCTATGAAGCGAATCAATATGGCTCTGCAGAAGGGGGGATAAAAAAGAGTTTTTCTAAATTCTAGTTCCTGGTCAACAAAACCAAGATAATCGTGGTGCCTAGCAAATTGGATGGCTGGATGGTAGGGGGTTCGTGTCTGTACAAAGACTTCTCCTTCAACAGAACCCCTGCCTGAACGGCCTGAAACCTGTAAGAGTTGTTGGAAACTTTTCTCTGATGCTCGAAAATCAGGGAGATGAAGTAGACCATCTATGGAAACAATTCCTACAAGGCTTACATGAGGAAAGTCTAAGCCTTTTGAAACCATCTGAGTACCGACAAGAATATCAAATTGTCGTTCTCCAAAGGCCCTTAAGGCTCTTTCCATTGCCCCCTTTTTTTTCATTGTATCTGAATCCATTCTTAAAACTCGAGCAGAGGAAAACATTTGTTGAATGGCTTCTTCTACTTTTTCTGTGCCGCTTCCCAAAAATTTAAAAGCTCCGACTGCCCGACACGTAGGACAGAAAGAAGGAACAGAAGTAGAATAATTGCATAGATGACAATTCAAAATCCCAAGGTTTTTATGGAAACTTAGGGAAATCGAACAATTTGGACATGGAAGGACATAACCACAATCTGAGCATTGCAGCGAAGAGGAATAGCCCCTGTGATTTATATAAAGGATAATTTGCTCTTTTCTTTCCAGTCTTTTTTCTATGGCTTCTTTTAGTTCTTCTGAAACCAATTCTTCAGGCTTTAGAAAAAAACCGGTTCCTTTCTTTTCTTGTTGGGAAAGTTTCCTTTTGCGTTTTCTTAGATCGATAATGCTGACAGAAGGCAGTTTTCTTTCTTCGACCCTCTTTCTAAGTTCTATTAGTTTATATTTACCGCTAATCGCATTATAATACGATTCCAAGGAGGGAGTGGCTGAACCCAAAATAATCAGGGCTCCTTCCAGTCGAGCACGCATTACGGCCACGTCTCTGCCGTGGTAGCGCGGGCTTTCCTCTTGTTTGAAAGAGCTTTCATGTTCTTCATCCACAATGATTAACCCTAGAACGGGGAATGGAGCAAAAAGAGCCGACCTGGTGCCAACAAGAATATCAATCTTGCCATGGAGTATATCATACCAAAGCGTTGCTTTTTCACTACGGGAAATGCGGCTATGCCAGCAACCAATAGAGGCTCCTTGTGCTGTAAATCTGGCTTTAATTCTCTCCAGGAGTTGTGGTGTTAAAGAAATTTCAGGGACTAAGAGAAGAACCTGTTTTTTTTGTGTTAAGCATTTTTCAATTGTCTGCATATAGACTTCTGTCTTCCCACTACCAGTGACTCCAAAAAGAAGAATCGGTTGAGGGAGGCCTTTATGCATTTCCTCTTCGATCAAGCGGACTGCATGGCTTTGTTCTTCTGTCAAGGATTTTGGGGCAGAATGATCAGGAACGATCGGGAAATAGATTTCCTCTTTTTTTTGAGATAATCCAACTATTAACCCTTTGCGCAAAAGATTCTTCCAGATGTTTCGTGAAATCCCAGTCTTTTTAGGAAGCTCAGAAAGCCAAGCGGGTTGCCATTTTTTGAGGAAATCCAAAGCCTCTTTTTCTTTTTTGGATCTTTTTATTTTGCTTTGAATATAAAGAGGATCTAAATGCGTAGGCAGAGATAATAGAAGGTCTTCTTTTGGTTTAATGGTTGCTCTAATGGAATCAGGCAAGGCGGTTCGTAAAGCCGAAATCAACGGGCTACAATAGTAGTCTGCAATCCACTTGCATAATTTGAGAATATTTTGAGGGACTAATAATTCTTTATTTTCCCTACAGAGAATGGGTTTAAGCGCAGAGGTTTGTTTTTCAAGAATGTCTACGACGATTCCCTTGCCAAATCCCTTCTTAAATGGAACGCGAACGTGAGTGCCTAAAACAATTTCTTTCTCGAGGGCTTCGGGAATAGCATAGTCTAGCAGAAAGTCTCTTTTATTATCAAGAAGCACTCGAGCGATATGGAGGGTGGGCAGAGAAGGAGGTGGGAAAAAAAATTCCTGTTCCATGTAGAACCTTTTAAAAAATAAATTAAAGCTAGGCAGAGACAAAAGAGAAATGATTTGATGCGTTGAAAGTGCTTTTATCTTGCAACATTGTGATGTAATTTGAAAGCAAAAAGGATTAATCCAATGTCAGATAAAGTATATAAGATTGTTCATGTCATTGGCACTTCTACCGAAAGCATCCAACAGGCGGTTCGCAATGCTATAGAAAGAGCAAGTAAAACACTTCGTAATGTGGATTGGTTTGAGGTCAAAGAGATTCGAGGATCGGTTAATAAAGATGGAATCCTCTTTCAAGTAGAGGTAAGAATAGGCTTTAGGCTAGAAGACTAACAAGAGTTGTTTTTGAATATTCCTTGACCCAAGCCTTTTGTGTTTAAATATAGGTCAATAAATGACTTTTAGAGGGGACTCTTCCCAGCTTTTTAAAATAGCTAGTCCTTCTTCTCTTAATAGTTGAAAAGATTGCAGTTGTCTTTCGTTGGATGGTTTTTTAAGTTCCTCATACAATAAAACATCTCGAAAGCCAATTTTTTGAGCATCTTCTGCAGAACAACCAAAATATATTTTGTTGATCCCAGCCCAATAAATTGCCGAAAGACACATAGGACAGGGCTCACAACTACAGTAAATGATAGCCCCATTCAAATTGAATTTGTAAAGTTTGTTGGCTGCTCTACGAATCGCAAGAATTTCAGCATGTGCGGTTGGATCTTGAGTGGAGAGTACCTCGTTATGAGCTAAGCCAATCGCTTCTCCTTGAAGGACCACAACTGCTCCAAATGGGCCGCCTTCTCCTTGTTCTGAACCATATTTTGCTAGTTTAAATGCTAACCTCAGCCAAAACTCAGGGCTATCGCCGTTCATCGGTGGTTCGAAGATATCTGCCATAGTTTGCCTAGTTTAGTTGTTTTCTTCAAGAACGGAAAGAATTCACAATGAAAAATATATCTAACCATACATCCTTCCGGTTTACTATTCTCTGCTGAGAGTATCAGTCCGAAAAGGAATCTTGTCTTCTTTTGTCTGTTGTGTTAGCTCCTTTCTTATGAAATTTGGGTGGTTAGAAATCACTCTTTTTTCGATTGTCCTTGTCGTAGTGATCTCAGCCATATTTGTTAGAGGGAAAAATTGGTTAGAACCAGGTTTTTGGGGAGTGTTTGCTATCGTGAGTTCTTTGGTAATGTTTTCTGTTCTCTGGCTTTTAACTTTTGATACCTTAAAGAAAATTTCATTTGGTTCAGCTCGAGTACCGTCTCCAACCGTTATCAATCACAAAATTGGATTTGAATATGATCCAGATAAAAAGCGCTACATGCCAACAATAGGGGAAGAAGAATTGTTTTTCGGGAAAAAATGGTCAGAACAAGAAGCGACTCAACTGTTAACTAAAGGCAAATTAGTGATTCAGAGTAGAAATTGCATGGACTGTCATACTCTTTTAGGCAATGGAGCCTATTTTGCACCTGATCTTACGAAATCTTGGCTTGATCCAAAATGGCAGACAATGATCCAACCAATGATAGGGGTGGCTACAAAAGAAGAAACTATGGCTAAATGGCTGCAGAACCCTGAATATTATGGGACATGGCAAAGAAGAATGCCCAATTTGAAATTGACAGAAGAGGAGGCCAAGGCAGTTGTTGGCTATCTAAAATTCATGTCTGCTATCGATACAAACGGGTTTCCGGATCATTTTGGCAAATCAGCCGCTACTTTTTGATTCCCAAAGTTAAAAATGAAAGAAAGCAAGGGTCTTTATGAATCACAAAAATTAGCCATTGGCTATTGGATCGTAGCTATATGTCTTTTTGGAGTCCAACTTATCTTTGGACTGATTATTTCCTATCAATATATCCAGCCTGAATTTCTCCATAAATTCCTAAACTTCTCTATTTGTCGGCTGCTTCATATTAACTCAATGATTCTTTGGTTGCTTTTTGGTTTCATTGGGGGAATCTATTGGTTTTTACCTTTAGAAACAGAAAGAGAGGTTGTAGGCATTTTTCTTGGCAAGATCGCTTTTATAGTGCTGATAGCAGCTGTCAGTATTGTTGTGCTGGTTTTTTTGCTTGTACAAATAGGCAAAGGAGAAATGCTAACGCTTTGGTTTATTACTGAAGGCAGAGAGTATATTGAAGCGCCAAGATGGGCTGATATTGGCATAGTGGCTGTTTTTTCGATAATATTTTTTAATGTTTTTGCCTCTATCTGGAAAGCCAAGAAACTAAAGGGAATACTTTGGGTATTAATAGTGGACCTGCTTGCCATTATTGGATTTTACATTGCAGGCATGTTCTTCAGTCCCAATATCTCGGTAGATCAATTTTGGTGGTGGTGGGTGGTGCATCTTTGGGTTGAAGCAACCTGGGAAGTGCTAGTTGGAGTACTTGTTGGATGGGTGCTAATGGCTGTTCTGGGAACCCCAAGAAAAATTGTTGAAGGATGGCTTTACTTAGAAGTTTTCCTTATTTTTGGAACAGGAATTTTAGGACTAGGACATCATTATTTCTGGATAGGTGCTCCAGAATATTGGTTAGGCATTGGAGGCTTTTTTTCTGCCCTAGAGCCCTTGCCTCTCGTTGCAATGATCGTTCATGCAGTCTATGATGCGGGAGTCCACAGGTTAAAAACAATTAATAAACCTGCTTTTTTTTGGATTGTGGCACAAGCCTTTGGGAATTTCATCGGAGCAGGGGTATGGGGCTTTATGCATACATTGCCTCAAATCAATCTTTATAGTCATGGCACACAGTTGACAGCAGCCCATGGACATCTTGCTTTTTTTGGTGCATATGTTGCCACGAATCTTGCCATCATTTATACGGCTCTTCAAAGAATTCGGTTGCCTGAGGAATCCCTTCTTGATGGAACCCTTTGGAAATGGGTTTTTATTGGCTTGATTCTGGCTATGTTGGGCATTACTGCTCCATTAACTGTGGCTGGGTTTGCTCAAACATTTATCGAACGAGCCGTTGGTGGTTCGACATGGCAAGCCTACATTGATGCTCAGTTGCATCCCTGGTTTAAAGAGTCCATGATCTGGCGCATGGGATTTGGAATTATGTTTTTTGTTTGTTATTTATTACTTGTCACTGATTTATTAACTATTGGTAAAAGAAAGGCCACTCATCAGCAATAGGACCTTTTCTTATGAGTGCTGACTCCGTTTTAAGGATGCTTTTGGCCAGCTTGACTTTTGTTCTTACGGCGGGCTTGTATGCATTTTTTTATGCGTTTGGAAGATTGAAAGGATCTTTCTTTTGGGAACTCTTTTCTTTTGTTTTTGCCTTAATGATGATGCTTAGCGGGTTTTTTCTTGTTTCGTGTCCTGCATTTACTCTTTTTTGGAAGTTTCTTCTGATTTTTTCTATTTTTAGCTATTTGATCATTCCAAAAGCCATGTTATGGGTTGTCAAAAAAATTCATCAAAGAGAAGAAGAAGGAAGACTAAAGACATTGAAATAGATAAAAAAAGCTTGTTTTAATTTATAAGAGATTATACAGAAATGATGCATGCCTGATATCTCCTTGAGTGCTGTCTATCATTCGTTAGAGGATGCTGAAAAGGCTCTAAAGAGCCTGGAGCAAAATCAATTCCCTCTTACAAGGGTTTCTATTCTAGCTCAAGATCTATCCAGTGAAAGAAAAGTTCACGGATACGTCACTGCTGGAGATATAGCCAAAACGGGTGCTACTATAGGGGTTGGGTTGGCGGACTGTTTGGGATCCTTGTAGGTGCAGCCTTTGTTTGGGTGCCTGGATTTGGTCCATTGATCGTTGCTGGTCCTCTTTCAGCAGCTTTACTTGGAGGATTAGAGGGATTGGTTGCCGGTGGAGTTGCTGGAGCAGCTCTTGGATTTTTGTCTGGCTTGGGGATAGAAAAAAAACATATTTTAAAATTTGAAGAACATCTCAAAGCTGGAAAATATCTTCTTGTTATACGAGGCACTGAAGAAGAGATTGAACGGGCTAAAAAGATTATTGAAGCGACGCAGCCACTTGAAATGCAGGTTCATAAAGAAAACCCATAATCAGAGATTTTTGGGAGATGTTTTCTTTTATTCTTTGAGTTGACCTTGACAAAAGACTTAGGATTCAATCGATATCCTCTTCAAATTGAAAGCAGCTGATATGGAAAAAGAAAATTTGAGCTGCGCCAGAGAGTTCTCTCTTTCTATAACTTTGGTGGATTGATAGGTCATTAATGGATGCTCAACGACTCCATGCTAGCTCTTACTCTTCGGGAAGCAAGTCAAAGGCTAGGAGTTTGATAGATAAAAAGAAGCAAATGTGCAGATTGAGGTAAGTGGATTTTTGAATCAGAGGTAAGCAGCTTTATCTCTTTGTTCGTTCCTCAAATTAAAATAATACTTCCCCCTTCCCTCCAAGAATGGGAACTGAGACAATCACTGTGGTTTTCCACAAAACAGCTAGTCCTTTGTTTATCTAATAACTATTTAAAATATAAAATTACATTATAGGCAGATTCTTTTCTATCTCCTTCCAGTCAAGATTGTTAAAAAATTCTTCAATGTAACCTTCTTTGTCTGAACCAAAGTCTGGCTCATAGGCATGATCGGCAAGATCGATAGCTAGCAGAGGACTCATACCTGAAAAAGGAAAAGCATCTTCCCTGTTAGAAGATAGATTAAAGAGTTTACCAGTATAATGATCCAAAACCAACCAGACCCAGCCTGTAGAATAAAGTGCCTTAATTTTAAAATCTAGCTTGAATCGGACTACGGAATCAAAATTGATTTCTAGAAGTTCTTTGATTTTCCCTTCACAATTTCCATTTCTGCCTAAAGAAGAGAAATACAATTCATGGCTTGCAATCTTACCATAAAGGGAAAACCATTGACCTATCTTTGAGGTGACAAGCTCTTTTTTGGAGGATTCTTCCTCTGTGTTTTGAAAAGAAGACCAGTTGTCAAGATATTGAGAAAATTCATTGGCTATGGAGTTAGCCTCTTGCAAAAGATGACCGTATAAAGCCACATGCTTATTTAAAGCGCTTGCAGAGAATTTCCCTATTCCATTTTCAAATTTTTTTAAAAAAACTTCAGACTTGTCCGTTAAAACTTTCAGTGAATCGGTAGCCATTCTGCATATAATAATAGGAAAATTCTTAGGTTCATGGCAAGGATTCGTTTTTTTCTCTTACTATTGGAGTAATTTTTCTAGGCTCTTTTCTTCTTTGTTCCCCTTGGCTACGGAAAGTAGTTTGCGAGCAAGTCTTATTGCTTCTTCGTTTTCTCCTCCAAGCATTCTTGCAATTTCTTTCAAACGGTCATCTTCAACAAGTTCCTTCAATAGAACTCGGGTAACATTTTCTTCCGATTCTTTTATAACCTTGAAATGAGCATCCCCTCCGGCAGCCATGGATGGAAGATGGGTTATGCACAGTACTTGATGGTTTATTGAAAGTTCCTTCAATAAAGAACTTACTTTCCAGGCTATTTCCCCACCTATGTTAGCGTCTATTTCGTCGAAAACAAGTATTGGAATAGGATCGACTCGTGCAAAGACTGCTTTTAGGGCCAGCATGACTCTAGCTGCTTCTCCACTTGAGGCAATTTCTTTCAATGGTTTGAATGGAATGCCTGGATTAGGGGAAAAAAGAAATTCTATTTCGTCTTGACCAGAAGGACTAACCTTTTCTTTGCTATCAAAACTTATGGAAAATCCTGACCGGGCAAAACCCAATGATTGGAGCACAGTTTGAATAGAAGCGATTAATTCATCGGCTGTTTTTTTTCTTTTGGAACTTAAATGCAAGGCTTCTTTTTGAAGTGCTTCCAAAAGTTGAAGTTCTTCTTTAGCGATATTTCGGACCAAAGATTCCTCTTCCTCTATTTTGGCTAATTGTTCGCTAATTTTAGATTTATAATCGATTAATTCATCTATCTGCAAAGCATACCTTCTTTTTAAATGCTCTAGGAAATTTTTTCTTTGTTCTAATTTTTCGAGTGCTTCTGGATCTATTTCTATTTTAGAAAAATAATCTTCGATTAATCTATCGAGTTCTAGCAAATCATGAGCTGCTGACTGTTCCAGGGCTATTGCTAGAGAGCCTTTTTGAGGATCAAATTTCTCCAATGCGCAAAGGTGCCTATGCAGAGAAGATAATAAAGAAAGAATAGAGGGATTGTTCTGGGAAAGCAAACCACGAATTGCTCCAAGACAATCATAAATTTTCCAGCCGGTTCTAGCTAGATTTAGCTTTTGGTCGATTACTTCTTCTTCTCCTGGAATAAGATTGGCAGCGACAATCTCCTGCAGTTGCTCGTTAAGTCTCTGTTTCTTTTTGAGCAGCTCTTCTAAAGAAAGAGAATTTTTTTTCTTCAACAGTTTTTGATGATTCTCATAAAGGGTTTTTACTCGATGGGATACCTCGTTTAAAGAGCCAAAAGTATCGAGGAGCTTTAATTGGATTTTTTTGTCGAAAAGGGATTGATGATCGTGAGGACCAAGAACATCGATCAGATTATCTCCTAGTTCTTTTAAAAGAGAAAGCGGAATGAGTTCACCATTAATGAATTGCCGACTCGATCCTGAAGGCCGGATTTCCCTTCTCAAAATAAAAGAAGAGCTATCTAATTCATCCAATCCTTTTTCTTTGAAAAGATCAGAAATCCTGGTCCAGAAAGTCTCTGATAATTGAAATTCTCCTTCAACTATGCCTGGCTTTTCTTTATTTTTTAAAAAAGACGGAGAAGCTCTTTCTCCCAATAGAAACTTTAAGGAGTCGATGACTATCGATTTGCCTGCACCGGTTTCTCCAGTTAAAACATTGAGTCCCGGGACAAGGTCCCATTCTAGCTCTTCAATGAGGGCGAGGTTTTCAATCCTTAACTTGAGTAACATGAAAAATCTTTATCATTTTAAAATAATCGAAACGGGGTTCAAGTTTCCTCTATTTCCCTTTCTTCTTGCCCCTTCTTTTTCCCTAGTAAATACGCCCAGATAAAAGAATCGAGATCGCCGTCAAGAACTTCCTCTACCTGAGACCTGCTTTCTCCAGTCCTCAGATCTTTAACCATCTTATATGGTTGTAAGACATACGATCGAATCTGCCTTCCCCAACCTATTTCTCCTTTTTGTCCGTAAATTCTTTCCATTTCGGCTCTTTTTTTGTCTTTTTCTAGTTCATAAAGCCGAGAACGTAGGATCTTTAAAGCGGTGGCTTTATTTTGTAATTGGCTGCGTTCATTCTGACATACCACAACTAATCCAGTAGGTAAATGGGTAATCCGAACAGCCGAATCAGTTGTATTGACACCTTGACCTCCATGGCCGCTGGAGCGGAACACATCTATCTTTAAATCACTTTCTTTGATTTCTATGTCGATGGTTTCGTCAACTTCTGCAACAACATCGACGGAAGCAAAGGAAGTTTGTCTTTTCCCTTGAGCGTTAAAAGGGGAAATCCTGACAAGACGATGCACGCCGCGCTCTGCTTTTAAATAACCATAGGCATTATTACCCGAAACTAAGATGCTTGCGGATTTGATCCCTGCTTCTTCTCCAGGAAGAATATCGACAAGACTTACCTTATAGCCATGCCTTTCTGCATAGCGCTGATACATTCGCAAAAGCATTGCAGCCCAATCGCACGCTTCTGTCCCTCCTGCTCCAGCATGGATTGATAGAATAGCATTCTTCTGATCCAATGGATCAGAAAGAATGAGTTTGACTTCTACTGAATCGAGCAAATCAGAATAATTTTTTATTTCTCTCTCTAATTCTTCTAGAAGGGAAACTTCTCCACTTTCCTTTATAAGATCGAAGAGAGCTTCTAGATCTTTGAATCTGCTGAGGATGGTGTAATAATCGGATAGTTTTGCCTTAAGCTCTTTTGATTTAGATATCGCTTTTTCTGATTTTTCGCTTGATTGCCAAAAACCCGGTTCAGTCATTTCTTTTTCTATAGCTTGAAGTTCTGCTTCAAGCTGCGTAGGGTCAAAGAAACCCCCGTACTGAAAATAATCTCTGTTTGAGTTCGCTAAGTTGGTTCGAGAGTATATGTAAGTCAGTCATATTCAAAATTTATGAAATTTCTCTTGAAAAACAAGGCTTCTTTCTCTTCTACACCATACTGTTGTCTGCAGGGTTAATAGGTTCCAGAACGCAAATCTTAGTCTAAATCTTAGTCTATTTCTATATTCTAAGAAGCAGTTCTGCCTTTTTTAGCTCGGCAATTTTTCTAAACGCTTAAGCTACTAACTCTTGCACCCTAGCCGCTTTGGTAGTTGGCTTCTTTGGAAAGCAGATAGATTGAGTATCAAAATATCTAAAACCTGTGGTGTTTTTCTTATTCAGTCCTGTTGGATCATTACATCCTCTTTCTAACCGTTGGGGCACTTGGGGTATACGATCAAGTGGAGGAGTTGGTAAAGTGTTTTTTTTCCCTTTCTAGTTTTTGGATCGCTTTGTGAATTCTATTTAGAGTTAGATCGATATTATCGAGATTTTTTTCAACTTGATAAAGGTTTCCAGACTTATCATAGATTAAGATTTGAGTGGCGTTTTTGGGAACTCCAAAATCATGGGTTAACATGCCGTTCATGTCGAGCACAGGGAAGGGACGAGAGTTTTCATTAAAATTTTTTTTAATGTGGGAAAGAGCTAATCCTTTAAAAAACCCTGCGTGAGAAATGTCTTCAACTAAGATCAGTGCCACATCATCAGGCAGTTTTGTTTTAGGATCCTCTCCAAGCAGTCGAGCCCATTTTTCTTGCTTTTTACCCTGAGTCATGTTGGGTACGGAAACGATAAAGACAGTGATTTTTCCTAGAAACTGATTTATGGAATGCTTTTTCCCTAAGGGATCGATCAAGGTATAAGAGGGAATATGACGAGCGTATCCATCGTAGTGAATAGAATAATTGGGGGAAGTTTTTTCAGCTGCTTGCAACAAGGAAGAACTACACAAAAGGAGCAGTACGAATAGAACCACGTTTGGAATAATACGAATGCGATAGAATTTCTCTTTGCTCTTTACTTCTGGGATAGGTCCGATAGCCAACAGTTTCTTTTTGCATGAAATAAGCATAATGCATATTCTATGGGAAAATTTTTATTTAACTAAAAACATTTTTGGGGGTTTTGTTGTATTTAAAATAATTGAATTTCTTTCAGTTATTGAAAAAGCAGCCTGATTTATGGAGCCAGCAAGCCAGGAAAGTAGAGAGTCCAGCTTTTCCCATCTCTCTCCATCAGGAGAGGCCAGAATGGTTAATGTGACGGACAAAGCTATACAAAAAAGAACGGCAATTGCTGAAGGCTTTATAACGCTTTCTCAAGAAACGATTGGCCTTTTGCGGGCTAAGGCTATGCCTAAAGGAGATGTGCTCACCGTTGCCAAGATTGCAGCGATTATGGCAGCTAAAAAAACAGGGGAACTCATACCTTTAGCCCACACTATTGGCCTTTCTTATGCGGATACACACTTTGAGATCGAAGAAAGCGGAATAAGAGTTGTCGCAAGGGCCGAATCAGTTGCGAAGACAGGGGTGGAGATGGAGGCGCTTGTTATGGTCTCAGTAGCCCTTTTGACTCTCTACGATATGTGTAAGGCGGTTGACAAATCAATGGTCATGGGTCAAATCAAACTTGTAGAGAAAAAAAAGGAATGAAAATTGGCCGTATTACATTAAGTGACAGAGCCTATGCGGGTATTTACAAGGATCAAAGTGGTCCTGAAATCGAAAAAGTTATCATGAGCCTATTTGCTGAACCCGTAGAATTTATTTCTGTGTTGATTCCTGATGAAAAAAATTTGCTTGTTTCCGAATTTTTGAGGCTTGTTGATGAACTGGACTGTCCTCTAGTTCTCACAACTGGAGGCACAGGGCCATCTTCAAGAGATGTTACTCCCGAAGCAACAAGGCTTGTCTTAGAGAAGGAATTGCCTGGCTTTGGCGAAATCATGCGAATGGAGTCGTATAAGAAAGTAAAGACGGCAATATTATCAAGAGCAGTTGCTGGAATTAGAAAACGCTCCCTTATCATTAATTTACCGGGCAAGCCCTCTGCCATAGCCGAATGTTTAATGCTTCTGGGAGAAGCCATAGCCGAATGTTTAGATCATCTTCGCGGTTATAGGCCTCTTCTAGCAATTGGAGACAAAAAATAGAATGCATCGAAACGTCTGACATGTATTGTTTAGAGAAAAATTAAATAGAAAACAAGTTGATCTGCTAAAACTGTAGGAATTATGGTACAAAAAAGACATAGGAGTAGAAACTTCGACAAAGAAGTTTTTTGCGTTAAGATTTTTGAATAGAGTCTTGTAAAAAAAAAGGAATAACAGTTTTAATGTAAAGCTTATAAAGCGGAGTCAGTTATTCTATGAAGCCAACGGTTTACGAAATTGAAGAAGGAAATAAATTATTGCCACGATTTGATCTTCATGAGTATTTGCCTTGTATCACTCTGGATGCGGAAACTGGGGAAGTGCTTATGTTAGGATACATGAATAAAGAGGCTTTGGAAAGAACAATAGAAACAGGGTTGGCAACTTATTATAGCCGATCGCGAAAAAAAATTTGGGTCAAAGGAGAGGAATCGGGATTTTTTCAACACGTGAAGGATATTTTCATCGATGATGATCAAGATACCATACTTTTAAAAGTGAAAGTCGATGGCGGTGCCTCCTGTCATGTTGGTTATAGAAGTTGTTTTTATAGAAAGCTAAAAGCGGGAAGCAAAGAAGAACTTGAATTTACTGAAAAACATAAAGTTTTTGATCCAAAAATTGTTTATAAACATAGCTCATGACTTTACATCCTAATTCGGGATTTCCCAGTCAACCCATCTCACTAAATCCTCGATCCTATTCCTTCCGTCATGATGCCAAAATGCCGAAGGCTCTTGCATTTGTCCTACAGAACAAAATCTTGTGGCCCCAGCGTCAATAAAAATCCTAACAATATCATCTGGAATTGTTTCGAAAACACCTACCGTACTTATCATACCCTGGATAGGTTTCAGCCATTCCTTTAGCTTTGTTTTGTCCACACTGTCAACATAAATGGTTCGATAGCCACAAGTGGGTTCAAAACTGTTGGATCTTCTATGGATTACCGTCCAGGGATTAATCTCTGTTAGGCTACTTTCCCATACAGTCCAACCCAGGGCCTTTGAACAATCCCGGAGTTGTTTAATAGTTGCGAGTTCTTCCATATTAATATCAAAGCCTTTTTCTGAGCTTGTCTGACTCAGACTTTCCGCAAGAGCTCCGCAAAAAGATAGAATGGTGTTGGTTGGTGTGGTCTCTTCGATGAGCATTGATTGAGGAGAAAGACAGCCTAACTGGCTAAAAAGACTGATATCTTTAGCGCTTAGGGTTATTTTTTCTCTGTTTATGTTTTCGATTGTGCCTACCCAAATTAGGCTGACTTTATGGCCATGGCCGATAAATCGTTTGTCACTAGGAGTTAGAGCTTTGAAATGCTCAATTGTCCGATTCCCACCAAAAACAACAATGCAATCGGATTGTTCAAAGGCTTTTTGGTTGAATGCAAAACAAAGTTCGACTTGATTTTTCAACTCTTTTGGAAGGAAAGAAATAAACCTTAAGAGTGATTCTGTGACCGGTTTGGGACACTGAACAACATTGAAAGAGCCTACCAGTAGCCCAAGTAAAACACTTTGAAAACCAGCTACGTATAAGTTGGCTGCCAGTACATGATATATTTGTCGTGGAGCGATAGCCTTGGTTTTCGCTTGTCCATATTCAAAGAAGTCATCCAAAGCAGTTAAACTTTTTAATTCCAGTTCCACAAGCCGGATGAGATCCTCTTTTCCTCTGAAGCCAATTTCTGGGAAAAGTTTGCAAATTGCATCAAGCATTTCAATTCTTTCCAAAGTTTGCATGTGCTAACGATGGGTGTTTTCAAAAAAGGCCATTTCTTCAATGCTTAAAGAACAACCCCTTGGGGGAGCATGATTAGATCTTCCTATAAGATAAAATCCTTCTTGAGTTTTTATTGCTATATCGAGAGTTTGTATGCAAAGAACAGAATCGACATTGGCAAGATCTATCCAACGGACCAAACCTTTTTGACCGACTTGACATTCTTTTTCTGTTCTAGGATCGATAACCAAAACTTTGGCCCATGGAGGGACTAAAAATGTCCCATTAGTTCCTTTGGAATAAGCCTGACTAGATAATTCTGTCATCCCATACTCGCTGAAGATATGGTCGAGTGTGATCCCAAAGTAAGAAGATAATTTTTGATAAAATTCTTTTTTGTCGATCTCTTTATACTTTCCTTTCATCCCCCCTGTTTCAAGGATAAAAGAGCCCTGAGGAAGCGATAAAGATATAGGGTGTTTTTCCATGAGTAAAACGAAGCTGAAAGCCGTTCCACAGATTCCAACTTTTCTGCCGGCTGAAATGTCCAAACTGAGTTTTTGGAGAAAGGGATCAATGCAAAATGTTTTGTTTTGAATCCAAAAATGGGACGGGAAAGGGTTTGTTTCTGCCCAAAAAGAAAACATTGCAGAAAGGGAGCTATGAGGATTTTCATGAGGAGATTCTGTTAGGAAATGAAGACATGCTGTATTGATAGGGATAGCAGCTTCGTTAGCTCCCTGTAAAGACATAGCCTTATAAATCAATGGATCTAAAAAATAATGTCTTCCTTGGATTCCAGAGGTGGTGCCACTGGTAAGGTAATAGCCTGCTGCCTGTTCAACGGTGTAACAAAAGATGGTTTCTTTTTTGAAAAGTTCTTGGGGAATGGCGGGAATTTCTTTCCAAGAAGAAATGCGATTTGAAATAGTTTCCATCAAAGTTTTATAGGGAGGGCAATGTTTCCTTTGAAAATCATATAATCTAAAAGCTAATGATTCGAAATTTTGAGGATTTTCTCGAAGGCTTAATAATTGATGAATCCACCACTGCCTATTAGCTGGATCTTGAAAAAAACTTCTTTGGCCTTCCATAGCTTTTTCTTTCCTTTTTATCATAGCGAAATAAACTACATTAAAAATATAGCGAATTTATAAAAAAATCCCTTTTGAGTGGGAGCAAAAGATGCAGACCAAAGATGACGTGACCATTTTGTCTCCGTATATTTCGCTGGAAGGAGAATTGTGGGTGAGGGATAAGGCGATTGTCAATTGTCATATTCAAGGGAAAATACGAGTTGGAGGAAAGTTGGAAATACTTTCTGAAGCGGTCATCGAAGGAGAAGTCTATGCGCAAGCCATTGAGATAGATTCGGGAGCTACAATAAATGGAAGAATAGTAATCGGAAAAAACAAGCTAAATAGTTAATGCAACCAGAGAGTTCCAAGCGATTAGATAGTAAAACGCAACTTATTAGGTGTCCTGCTTGTGGACATTCTCAAGTTGAATCCAGATGGGCGTTGTCAACTATTTGTAAGAAATGCTACCATTATATTGGGCTTGCTACAAAAAAAGACCCCGTTTCATTTCTTCCTTCTATTCCCTCCAAGACGCGTGAAATTACCTGCCCTTACTGTCAAAACTCTCAAAAAATTTATGCTCAAGCCCTTTCTGTCGGTTGTGCTTTCTGTGGGGCCTATCTTTATGTGGAAAATCTTTGCCTAAAAGGAAAGATAAAAAGAAAAATATCGACTCTTGGAGATGTTAATTTTGAGGCTGGATCGGAATATGCGGGACCTACTGTACAAGGAAGAAGAATAAGAATCAGGGGGATAATGCAATGTTCTTTTAAAGCCTTGGAAGAAGTGGAATTTTTCTCGCAGAGTGTTGTCAAAGGAATAGTCGTTGCGCCGCGGGTAATTGTTAATCGATTTTCTTCTGCCAAAGTAAAGGAAGTGGTTAGTTACGAGCTTATAGTTAAAGGACAACTTGAGTGTGAGACCATCATTGCCAGAGATTTTTTGAAAATTGAATCTTTCGGTAGGATTACGACAAAAAAAATGTTAACCAATAGGCTTGTGGCTGAACTT
This sequence comes from Methylacidiphilum kamchatkense Kam1, assembly GCF_007475525.1. Lineage (NCBI taxonomy): Bacteria > Pseudomonadati > Verrucomicrobiota > Methylacidiphilae > Methylacidiphilales > Methylacidiphilaceae > Methylacidiphilum (ex Ratnadevi et al. 2023) > Methylacidiphilum kamchatkense. The sequence goes on from NZ_CP037899.1 coordinate 53,023, forward strand.
TTTTCTCGGCTAGAAGCGGACTTCGAAACTTATTCGTTACTTACTCGAGATATCCATAAAAATGGAATAGAGCTAGGAGAAGAGAGGCTCTTTTTAACTTAAGAGTTTTTAGTCTAATTGGTATTGTTAAGAATTTGACTTATCCTTATTCCTGCTAATGGTCTCTTTAGAATTCTTCACGAGCAATCTCTTCATGGTTATTTCTTGACAAAAATTGATACCCTAATTATGATAAGCTCTCCTTAGGGATTCAATGGGGACTTCGTCTGAGATCAGAAATCTAAGAGATTGAGAAGGGTACGTGAAGAACGAAGATTGGTCTAGATGAAAGTTTTTTTGGGGAGGATGTAAATCCAAAAGCAGGTCTTCTTGATCAAACAAGAAGAATTTCTTTAATTGATAAACAAGTATAATGGGAGAGTAAGATGTCTCAACATAGAAGCTACCGAAGTGGTTCCATGTTAGCAGCCAAAAGAAATGTGCTTAAAAGATATGAGCGGATTAATATTTTGAAAAAGCAAGGAAAATGGAAGGAAGGGGATAGGGTTCTTGGCCTACCAAAGACCAAGCCAGTCTAAAGATTCCGATATTTAAAAAAAAAATAATTTCTCTCTCAGAGCATTTTAAGGATGCCTGAAGGCGTCAGGAAGGAATCATTTCCTCATTGGGCTTATTAACTCTCCTGTTGTTCTGCTGCTTTCCAATCAGTGATTACTGACTTTAGAAAAGTAAGAAGGCTTTTGGATGCTTTACGTTTGCAAGCATATACGGCTCTATACGGCTCTAAGAGATAGGATAGAGTGCCATGGGCATTCTTTAGGCAAGAGAGGATAGTTGTGAAATGGAAACTTAGCTAAGAACACAGCCATTTCCAATTGATAATTGATTACACCTCTAGGCTTCCTCCAAATAGGCGTTAACATTGTTCTTTTAGCTCTATAGTTTGCCAGCAATTGGTTATACGAAAACTCTAATCCATCAAAACGCTAAGAGTTCAAAATAATCGGCTACGGTGGAGGGAATAAAAGAAAAGCTTTGGTGATCTAACACTAATTGCTTACTTATTTGCTGTTCTTTTTTAGAGAGCCGTAGAGGCTCTTTTGAACCAAAAAGTAGGATTCTTTGAGCAAATTGCTGTGTCAATTGAGGAATGCCAAGACCATAACGGACGTGGACCTCCCCTGTGACGACACACATGGTTCTTTTAGAACCAAGAGGAGAATTCAGAAAGCTTAGGATGTGCTTTGCCATAGAGCTTTCTCTAAGTCTTTGTGCTTCTATAGCAAAGGCAATCCTTTGTTTATCCATAAAAGCATGGACCGAAAGATAGGGAGTTAAAAATCTCCTATATAACGGGGGTATGGTGGCCAATGGGAATGCGGCTTGTTCTTTTTTTGCTAGGGAATGATAGCCTTCCCTTGCTACTTTTGAAATAATAGAATGAGTCGTGTCTATACCGATCAGAGGTATGTGATGTTTTTGAGCAAAAAGGCAAAGTGGTTTGTAATCCAAGTAGTTAGGCCATTTCTTCTTCCATTGAATGGCTTCTGAAAATTGTTTGAAAGAGAGCTGACCATTTATAAACTGATCGATTATCTTTTGATCCTTGGCTTCGAGGGATTCCAACGCCAAAGCCAGAGGAATGTGCCTGTTGTATAGAAGTTTTAAAAGTTCAAGCTGGGCTTTATGATGGCTATGGAGAGTGTGTACTTCGCCCAAATAGAGAATTCGAGCCTTGGAAAGATCTTCTATTAGTTCTTTTTGACTTACAATTGCTCCAGTCTTTAGATCTATCCAGATCCCTTCTGCAGCATTCCCAATGCGACAAAAGCTTAAGAAAAAAATGAGTAGAATGAATATTTTTTTCACAAGGATGTATGAAATAAAAAGATGGTCGTCTCCTTCTATTGCTGAGAGACATCATTAAAAAGAACATCGATTGTTTCTAAAGACAAATCTTTCCAACTAGAAATTACTAGATCAGCATGTTCTAAGCTGTTTTTAGGTCTTGTAGTAGTCAAAGCGATCACTTTCATGCCAGCCTTTTTTGCAGATTCAACTCCTGCAGGGGCATCTTCGAACACTACACAGCGGCTGGGCACATAGCCCAATTTTTGAGCTGTTACTAGATAAGGGGCAGGATGAGGTTTGCCTTCCCTGACCTCTTCAGCACCCACGATAACGGGAAAATACTCTTTGAGTCCTAGTTTTTCTAATACGAAGAAGATGTTGGTTTTTGTTGTCGAAGAACAAACAGCCATGGGAATATGCTTCTGTTTTAAACGATCCAGAAACTCTTTGACTCCATCAATAAGACAAAGGCCTTCCTCCTGTACAATTTTTTTATAAAGTTCTTCCTTTCTCTTTGAAAGTTGGGTAATTTCTTCGGGATTTTGAGTCCAGCCAAGAAACTCGGAAATGATTTTTTCATTTTTCATGCCGAATGTCTTGTTCATAAAATCTTGTGCAACTTCTTTGTGTTGTTCGGCTGCAAGCATGCGCCAACTTTTTTCATGCTGTTTGACTGAATCGACAAGGACTCCATCCCAATCAAAAATAGCAGCCCACTGGTAGTGATTATGGTCTTTTTTCATATAAAACTAACCGGCCTTAAAGTGTATCGATCGAAAAGATCGATTTTGCATGTAAAGAATAACAAGAAAGGGCTTTATCATCCCAATAGCAATATATTCTCAAAAAAAGGTTTATTTTCCTGGAAGGTGATGACAAAGGTAGGTATTGTTATTCTTCTTTTCAAAATTTCATTCTTTCAAAATTCTTTTTGTAAAAATCTGCCAGTAAATCAAGAACAATATAAGTCTTTGGCAAGCAAAAAAGAGCTTCTAAAGGCTTACAAAGCCAGAGGATTTTTAGCTCTTTATTCGAATCGGACTAGAGAAGCCAGAAAATTTTTTCAAATGTGTTATTCTCTCTCTCCTCAGGATGCAAAGCTTTGTGAACTTTTGGCCATAGCATCTCTTAGGCAAAACGATAGAAGGGGAGCAATCTTTTGGATGCACCAAGCCCATTTGAACGATCTAGCCCGTTTTTATCTGGGGATAAAGCAACCTTTTGAGTGTGCGACTCCTTTTCAAATCGCAACCTGTCAGTTACTTGACACCTCTTATCCAGTCGTTCCGATAGAAATTGATGGCCATTTTTTTGCTTTTCTCATCGATACAGGGACTTCGACATCTATTGTGGATAAAAAAGTGGCAGAAGCTGTTGGACTAAAAGAAGGATGCACATCGGAAGTGATTTTAAGCAATGGAAAAAGGATTCAGGGAGCTTTGAGTACGCTCCCAATTTTATGTATCGGCTCTTTTGCAATTAAAAATGTTCCGGTAATGCTTATCGAAAAGCTAAAGCCCCTTTCCTTCGATGCAGAGAATAGCTTTCATGGAGTATTGGGAACAGATTTGCTGTCAAGATTCAATATACTCATTGATTATCAAACAAAGAAGATTGTCATTTCAAAAACGGCTATGGAGCTAGGGACTGCCTTTCTATCTGGGTCAAAATTATTGGCTGAAATTCCTTTTTTGTTTAGCCCTCAAGGACTTCTACTAGTAAAAGGAAGTATTCAGTCGAAGGAAGTTTTTTTTATTTATGACACTGGGTCAGGAGGGTACCCATTGGAATTTAATCAAAAATATAGGAGTACATTTTTTGGGTTTTCAGGAGCTGCTAGAAGCTCATTGACATTTGGTCCGGTAGCAATCAAGAAAATAAGCGAAACTTTGACTCAACTTCCATCGGCTCTAGAAGAAAGAGAAGAAATACCTATAGGTGGCATCATTGGAAATAGGCTCTTTTCTGGATACAAAGTGTTATTGAATTTCCAAAAAATGGTTTTACAGCTATATGACTAGAAGAACTAAGTCAATGGGCAGACAGGGATTCGAACCCTGAACCAAGTGCTTAAAAGGCACCTGCTCTACCGTTGAGCTATCTGCCCTCAGGAATTAAGAATGTATTTTTTTTTAGTGATTTGTCTAAAAAAAATTGTCCAAAAAAAAGGACGTTTTCAATCTTTCTGTTCAAATAAAAATAGTATTGCTTTGTCTATCTAAAAAATATACTTTTCGAAATGCCTAAAGTTTTCTACTCTTATGAAAAATTCATTGTCTGCTTCTTTAGCTGATTGTCAGAGTCAACAGGATCATAGAAAAATCAAAATACACCGAGTAGGAGTTAAAGGTCTAAGGTATCCTATAGAAGTACGAGACAAAAATTTCGAAAGCCAACATACAGTGGCTACCGTATCGCTTCTTGTGGATCTTCCGCATCATTTTAAGGGCACACACATGAGCAGATTTGTTGAGGTGCTCAATGCGCATGGTCGGATGGTGCATGTCTGTAATGTTTTTTCGATCGTCCATGAACTCCAGAAGAAATTACATGCGGAAACTGCCCATGTAATCATGGAATTTCCTTATTTCATTGAAAAAATTGCCCCGGTGACTGGTTCAAAAGGCCTAGTTGATTATCAGGTAAGGTTTGAAGCAGCGGCCTATCTTGATGAGACGGATTTTGTTATGTGGGTTACTGTTCCCGTGACCACATTGTGTCCTTGTTCAAAAGCAATCAGTGATCGGGGAGCTCATAACCAAAGAGGGTATGTGTCGGTTGCCATTAGATTTGTTCAAACGATCTGGATTGAAGATGTCATAGAAATGGTTGAAGCCTCGGCTAGTAGTCCGATTTATTCTCTTCTTAAAAGACCCGATGAAAAATATGTTACCGAATTGGCTTTCGATAACCCTGTGTTTGTAGAAGACTTAGTGAGGAATGTGGCTCTTAGGCTCAATGCCAATCAAGATATCCTCTGGTACCGAGTAGAAGCCGAGAATATGGAAAGCATTCATAATCATGCTGCTTACGCTTGTGTGGAAAAAGAGCTAGAAACTTAAAAAAAGAAGAATTAACTGAAGACTATCCCAAAAAAGATAAGCATAGAGGAATAACAGTTGATAAAAGGTTTTTTTTAGTTATAAGTATTAAGTGATCCATGGGGAGCCTAATGGCTGAGAGGTTCTTCTCTATTGATCGAGGAGAACGACCCTATGAACCTGATCCGGATAATGCCGGCGGAGGGAAAGGATATGCACTGTTCTTATGCTCTTATCTCCTGTTCGGCTATCCTCTGAAAGGAGGAAGCAACAATGGCTCAAAACAGTAGTCGACTGACGTATTTGGATATTGTTTCAAAAGGGAAAGAACTTTCTTCCTTCCTTTTGTCTTTTTTCCCAAATTCCAAAAAGATATATGTCCAAGGGGAAAATAGAGGGGTAAACGTTCCCTTTAGAGAAATAAAGGTTGCTCATAATGGTTCTGGTGAAGCAACAGATCATTCATTTTTTTATGCTTACGATACTTCTGGACCTTATACAGATCTTTCTGCTGGAGTAGAAATAGGCAGTGGGCTTTTTCCTTTGCGAGCCGAGTGGATAGAACAAAGAGGGGATTGCGAACCTTACGAAGGCAGGCCAATTAAACCTGAAGACAATGGATGGGTATCAGTCAAAGATAAAGCTGCTATTTTGCTGAAAAATGGGGCTCAAAAGCTACCTTTGTTAAAAAAGCGTCAGCCTTTACGTGCCAAAGCTGGAAGAAGAGTGACCCAACTGCATTATGCCAAAAAAGGCATTATTACTCCAGAGATGGAGTTTGTAGCCATAAGAGAGAATTTAGGTAGGAAAGGTTGCTCTCTTCGCCAAGGCAAAGGCCCACTTTATAGCCAGCACTCTGGATTGGCCTGGGGGGCATCGTTGCCAGAAGAAATAACTCCAGAATTTGTAAGGAAAGAAGTTGCCTCGGGCAGAGCGATTATTCCCTCTAATATTAACCATCCAGAGCTGGAGCCGATGATTATTGGCCGTAATTTTAGAGTCAAAATAAATGCGAACATTGGAAACTCTGCCATTAGCTCATCGATGGATGAAGAGGTAGCCAAACTGGTTTGGGCTATTCTTTGGGGAGCCGATACGGTCATGGATCTTTCCACGGGAAAAAACATTCATGAAATTCGTGAGCTAATTATTCGTTCTAGCCCTGTGCCTATCGGGACTGTTCCCATCTATCAAGCGCTAGAGAAGGTTGGGGGATTCCTGAGGAATTGAGTTGGGAAATCTATAGAGATACCCTGATCGAACAGGCCGAACAGGGAGTAGATTATTTTACCATACATGCTGGAGTCCTTTTGAGATATATCCCTTATACAGCCAATCGACTCTGCGGCATTGTTAGTAGGGGAGGTTCCATTATGGCTAAGTGGTGTTTAGCCCACCATCAAGAAAACTTTCTCTATACGCATTTTGATGAAATATGTGAAATTTTAAGGAGCTACGACATCAGTGTGTCGCTAGGAGATGGGTTAAGACCAGGAGCCATTGCGGATGCGAATGATGCGGCTCAGCTTAGTGAACTTTTTACCCTTGGCGAACTGACTAAAAAGGCGTGGGAACATGATGTGCAAGTGATGATTGAGGGGCCTGGTCATATTCCTATGCAATTGATTAAAGAAAACATGGATTTAGAGCTTAAGCATTGTTTTGAGGCTCCCTTTTATACCCTTGGACCGTTGACTACGGATATTGCGCCCGGTTATGACCATATTACTAGTGCCATTGGAGCAGCAATGATTGGCTGGTTTGGTTGTGCTATGTTGTGCTATGTCACTCCTAAAGAACACCTAGGGTTACCCAATCTTGAGGATGTCAAAACTGGGGTCATAGCTTATAAAATTGCGGCTCATGCGGCTGATCTAGCCAAGGGGTTTCCAGGGGCCCAATTACAGGATAACTTTTTGAGTTATGCCAGGTTTCATTTCCAATGGGAAGACCAATTTAATTTAAGTCTTGATCCCCAACAGCTCGGCTTTTCCATGATGAAAATTTACCTCAGCCTGCGGCCAAGCATGCCCATTTTTGTTCGATGTGTGGACCTAAGTTCTGTTCAATGAAAATCACCGAAGAAGTCTTAAAATACGCGGAAAAAAATAAGCTGACGACAGACGATGCCTTTTTAGAGGGGATGAAAGAAAAAGCTGAAGAATTTAGAAAAATCAAAAATATTTATATATAATATTTATTTTTTTTCTTTTTTTGTTTACTAATTAATATAAGTTTTTTAAATATTGATCTTAGGTCATCCTAAAAATTTGTTTTTCTTACAGTATGAGACAAAAGCCTTCTCTTTCCGTTTCTTCCATGGTTCCTTCAAACCGGAAATCCATTGGGATCGAAAATCTTGCTTTACTTGAGGAATATTACCAACGCTGGAAAAAAGATCCGACTTCTGTCTCTGCTGATTGGAACAATTTTTTTGAAGGGTTTGAATTCGGATATGAATCCTTAAAAAATGGTCAGCTGGAAAAGAAAGTCGAAAGGCGCGCTCCAACCGATGCTTTAAAAAAGCAACGTGCCGTTTATGAACTTATTCATGCCTATCGCACCCTTGGGCATTATATAGCCAATCTTGATCCGTTGGGATTCAATCAGTATGAATATGACGAATTGAAGCTAGAAAGATTTGGGTTAAATCAAAAAGACCTTGAAAGCTATTTTGATTCTGGAGATCTGGCTGGAGGGGGGCGAAGAACGTTACGGGAGATATTAGAGATTCTTAAAAAATCTTATTGTTCTACGTTGACTGTTGAGTTTATGCACATGGATTCTTTTGTGCAAAGAAAATGGATCACCGAGCGGATTGAAGGAAAGTCCTTTCATGCTGGTTTCTCGAAAGAACACAAGAAGCAAATTCTTTATGATCTATTAAAAGCGGAGCTGTTTGAAGCATTTTTACATACTCGATACGTTGGACAGAAAAGATTTTCTTTGGAGGGAAGTTGTACGCTCATTCCTATGATGGATGCCCTTATAGAAGCTTGTCCAGCCCATGGGATTGAGCGGCTTGTTGTTGGAATGGCGCATCGAGGAAGGCTTAATTTTGTTGCCAATGTTTTGCAGCAGGATTATAAGGTCATCTTTGATGAATTTTCTGAAAATTACATTCCAGAAGGGGTGTTGGGCGATGGGGATGTTCGGTATCATCTAGGGTTTGAAGCAGCTCTGAAAACCAAAGCTGGTGCTATTGTAACAGTAGGCTTAACGCCTAACCCAAGCCATTTGGAAGCTGTTAATCCTGTGGTGGAAGGCAAAGCCAGAGCTTGGGAAAGAAGACTAAAAGATACAGAGCATAGAAAAAAAGTTTTACCTCTGCTCATTCATGGAGATGCCTCGTTTATGGGGCAAGGAGTTGTGCAGGAAACTTTGAATCTTTCTAGGTTGGAAGGGTATACAACTGGTGGTACTCTGCATATTATTGTCAATAATCAGATTGGTTTTACAACGGTTCCTCAGGATGGGCGATCCACGCATCATTGTACGGCCGTAGCACTGATGCTAGGAATTCCTATTTTTCATGTCAACAGTGATGATCCTTTGGCAGCAGTTTTTGCTGTGCTGCTAGCTTTAGAGTACAGGCAAGTTTTTGGTCAGGATGTGGTTGTTGATCTTGTGGGCTATAGAAAGTATGGACATAACGAGGGGGACGAACCTAGTTTTACTCAACCTCTTCTTTATAAGGCAATAGCACAGCATCCTAATATCAGTGATATCTTCTTGGATCAGTTGATAAAATCAGGAGAGATGACAAGAGAAGAGGCAAATGAATATCGAAAAATATTTGTAGCTGAGTTGAACCAAAAAATGGAGGAGTCGAAGGAATGGATTAAACAAGAAAATCCTCCCACTTTGAGGCCCAGGCTATCTTGTCCCAGGATTTTTGATCCAGTGAAAACAGCCGTTCCTTTGGAAGAATTCCTTTATGTGGGTAATGCATTGGTGAAGGAGCCTCCTGATTTCAATCTTAATCCTAAAATCCGAAAGATCCTTGAAGAAAGAAAAGCCATGGTGGAAGGCAAACAGCCCATTCTTTTACCTTTTGCTGAAACCATGGCCTTTGGCACCCTGCTCTACGAGGGAATTCCAGTGAGACTATCTGGTCAAGACAGTCGGCGTGGGACTTTCAGTCAAAGACATGCGGTACTTTATGATACTAAAGTTTCTAAGAAATATGTTCCCTTAGCGAATATCCATCCCAACCAGGCGATATTTTGTATCTACAACAGTCCTCTTTCTGAATATGCTGTTTTAGGTTTCGATTATGGCTATTCTCTAGATTATCCTGAGGCTTTAATTATTTGGGAAGCTCAATACGGTGATTTTGCTAACGGAGCTCAGGTTATTATAGATCTATACCTCGTTAGCTCTGAATCGAAATGGGGGGTTACATCGAACATCGTGTTGCTATTGCCGCATGGATATGAAGGACAGGGTCCTGAGCATTCTAGCGCACGAGTGGAGAGATTCCTTCAAGCATGTGCTGAAGATAATATCGTTGTTGCTAATTGTACTACCCCAGCCAATTATTTTCATATCTTAAGAAGACAGGTTTTGCGAGGCTTTTCTAAGCCCTTAATCCTTTTCACACATAAAAGCCTTTTACGCAACCCACAATGTGCCTCTACCATTCCAGAATTTGTTCAAGGGTCTTTCGAAGAAGTCTTGGCGGATCCTCAGGTCAATCAACCAAGCTCAAAAGTTATCTTGTGCACTGGAAAAGTCTATTATGATCTAATAGACTACAGAAGCCGGCTTGGAAGGATGGATATTCCTATTGTTCGAATCGAGCAGCTGTATCCCCTGCATGAAAAGAAGCTCAAAGAGATTGTTTTAAGGTATCAACCCAAATCCCTTGTTTGGTGTCAAGAGGAGCCAAAAAACATGGGCGCTTGGAGTTATATGTTTCCTAAACTTAACGATATTTTTTCTCTTCCTGTCCTTTATGCCGGTAGGGAGGCCTCGGCCAGCACGGCTACTGGTTCAATGGCTTACCATCGGCTTGAGCAACAAAAGCTTCTTTCAGATGCCTTTGGTAGATAACCCTTATGTCAATTTGTTTTAACCTAGGAGCTAGGACACAATGGATATAAAAATGCCTTCTGTTGGTGAATCGATTGAATCTGGATTGATTGGCAAATGGCTGAAAAAAGAAGGAGAAAGAGTACAATCTGGAGATGCCTTGTGTGAAATTGAAACCGAGAAGATTACTACTGAAATTTACGCTGAGAAAGAAGGAATATTGCATATTCTTGTCAAAGAAGGTTCAGAGGTGAAGGTTGGGCAAACCATTGCTCAATTAGAAGAATTGCCTTCGGAAAAGATGGAGCAAGAGCCTAGTGCAAGTATCAAAGAAAAAGAAGAACAAGAGGAAAAAACAGTTTTAGAACCGCAGAAAGAGTCAATAGAGCCAGTAAAAAAGAAAGAGGAGGAAGAAAAGGCTTCTGTAGAGGCTCCTCTGATGCGTCCTGGTAGGATAACCAAAGAGATGGCGCTACAATTGATGGAGGAAGAAAAAGAAGAAAAGGAAGAAAAAAAAGAAGAAGCAAAAGAAGTCGAGTCTTTTGCTATAGGTCCTCAAGAAAAAAGAAAACCACTGAGTCCTATCCGCAAGAAGATTGCTCAGCGTTTGCTGGAAGCCCATATTGGCACCGCTCATTTAACTACGTTCAATGAAGTCGACATGAGTACGGTGCTAGAATTAAGAAAAAATTATGGGAAGAGATTCGAAGAGAAATATGGGGTCAAACTGGGACTGATGTCCTTTTTTGTTCGAGCGGTAGTGGAGGCTTTGAAAAAAATACCAGAGGTCGGTGCGCGGATTGAAGAGGATGAACTCGTTTATCCTTCCACTTTGGATCTAGGAATAGCTGTTGCAACAGAAAAAGGGTTGATCGTACCAGTGATTCGTAGCGCCGAAAATCTAAGTTTTGCTCAGATTGAAAAAACGATTCAAGAACTAGCTATAAAAGCCAGAAGTGGGAAAATTACACTCGAAGACATTGAAGGAGGAGTCTTTACGATAACCAATGGCGGTGTCTTTGGCTCTATGCTTTCTACGCCTATACTGAATCCGCCTCAAAGCGGCATTCTTGGAATGCATGCTATTAAAGAAAGGCCTGTAGCAATCAATGGGAAAGTGGAAATCAGACCCGTTATGTATCTTGCTCTTACCTACGATCATCGGGTGATTGATGGGAAAGAAGCTGTCAGCTTTTTAGTCCTTGTCAAAGAGTTTATCGAACAACCCGCCTCTGTTCTTTTGGAAGTGTAAATGTTGGTTTTATAGAAAGCGAAAAGAAAAGAATGGATACATTTGATGTAGGCGTCATTGGATCTGGTCCTGGTGGCTATGTAGCCGCCATTCGAGCAGCTCAGCTCGGCTTGAAAGTGGCAATTATTGAGAAAGACAAGACTCTTGGAGGTACCTGCCTGAATGTGGGATGTATTCCGAGTAAAGCCCTCCTGTCTCTTTCTGAATATTACCATTTTGCCAAGACAAAGTTTGCTGAAAATGGATTGCTCGTTGACAATCTTCGCTTCGATCTCGATAAACTCATGAAGAAAAAAGACCAAGTCGTCTATAAGCTGGTCAAGGGAGTGGATTTTCTCATGAAGAAAAACGGGATTGAAGTATTTCATGGGAAAGGATCGCTTGTAGATCCTCAAACGATCTTCATAGCCGAAGAAAATGAAGGAGAACGTAGAATTAAAGCTAAAAATATTATCCTTGCTACAGGTAGTGCACCAGCTTCTCTGTCTTTTCTGCCTCCCTTTAACGATCAGATTGTGGATAGCACATCAGCCCTTCAGTTTAGTTCTGTTCCCAGAAGTATGGCTGTTATAGGTGCTGGAGCTGTTGGACTAGAGCTAGGATCTGTGTGGAGTAGACTTGGATCTAAAGTGTATGTTATAGAGCTTTTGCCAAGAATTTGTCCATTGATGGATCATTCCGTATCCAGCACTTTAGAAACCTTTCTTCGAAATCAAGGAATAGAATTTTTTCTTAATACCAAAATCATCTCTGCAACGAGCAATACAAACGAAGTCTTACTTGAATTAGTTTCAGGATCCAAGACCTACTCGCTCAGTGTCGAAAAAGTACTCGTGGCCGTAGGGAGAATTCCTTATACTCATGGCTTGAATTTGCAACAAATAGGCATCAGTACTACAAAGAAAGGCAGTGTAGAGGTAAATGCATGGTGGCAAACAAATTTTGCCCATATTTATGCAATTGGCGATTTAGTGGAAGGGCCGATGCTTGCTCATAGAGCTCAACTAGAAGGAATAGCGGTCGCTGAAATCATTGCTGGGCTTCGGTTCCCACAACTCAACTATGCGCTCATCCCCTCTATTATTTATACCTCTCCTGAAGCAGGAGGAATTGGCTTTACAGAAGAAGAATTGCAAGCAGCTAAAAGAGACTATAAAAAGGGTTTATCGAAGTTCTCTATTAATGGAAGGGCATTGGCTGGGGATGTCGGCGAAGGATTTGTAAAAATTTTGGTGGATACCAAAAATGATAAGATTTTGGGAATCCATGGAGTGGGACCCGTTATTTCCGAGCTCATTTCGATGTCGACCCCATTGTTTTTAAGAAAGGTTAGCGGGGTGGATTTCCTAGACCTGCCATTAGCGCATCCTACGCTTTCTGAAGTGCTTCGTGAGGCAGCGCTTGATGCCTATAAACGGTCGATTCATTCATAATAATGCACGGAAGCATTAGAGCAGGAAAGAAAATGCCGATACTGTCTTGGAATGTTTGAATGGATATTAGTGAGTATTTCATAGGAAATTGTTCCAGCAAGCTTGGCCAGTTCGTCTGCATTAATGGATTCTTTTCCTTGCGTACCGATCAATACCGCCTCCTCGCCAATTTTACATGAAGACAGTTCGCTGATATCCACCATGATCTGGTTCATTGTAACCGCTCCACGGACTGGACATCTTTTTCCTTTGATAAGTACAAAGGCTTTATTAGAAAGCGATCGGAGATAGCCATCGCCATAACCGATGGAAAGCACTGCGATCTTAGAAGGTTTTTTAAGTCTGTAAGTAGCTCCATAGCTGATTGGATGGTTTTTGGGAAGCTCTTTTATAAGCACGACTTTGCATTTCCAGCTCATAATTGGTTTAAGAAGCCTTCGTAGGAATGACATGGGGGCAAGTCCATATAGGGCAAGACCGATCCGTACATAATCGCAAGCATAAACGCTTTTCCGCCATAAAGCCGCACTATTGGCAACATGAATGGGAAGGCCTTTGAAATACTCCTTTAATTTTAATAGCTCAAGCCACTGCTTCTCAGTCGCTTCTATATCTGCATCTGCTTGGGAAAAATGGGTGCACACTGCACCGATACAGACAGAAGAAAGTTTTTTTATTTTTTCCATCTCTTTAACAAAATTAGAAGGGATAAATCCAAGTCTTCCCATCCCTGTATCTATTTTAAGATGAATTATTGCCTTTTTGCCTAAATGTTCTGCTGCTTTATTGAGCCATTTTGCCTCATTGAATGAAGAGACAACCACCCAGGCATTATTGGCGATCACAAGTGGAGCTTCCGGAGGCAATATAGGACATAAGATTAATAAAGGATTTTGGATACCAGCATTTCTCAGTTCGATAACCTCATCGACGTTGTTGATTCCAAGAACTTCGATCCCAGATTGCACAAGTTCTCTGGATATAGGAACAAGGCCATGGCCGTAGGCATTAGACTTAACAACAGCAATAATTTTTGTTTTTTTGGGAATCCTGTTTCTTGCCACGCGGATATTAAAGCGCAAAGCCTGCCCATCAATTTCTACCCAACTACGGGGTAGAGGCGCAGCCGAAAAAAAAGGATAGTAATTCTTATAGCTCATTTTCTTATTAAACAGGGCCTCTTAAATAGATAGGTTCTGGGAAAGGGGTGTTATCGAATGGAGGACAATTTTCTGGAAGTAGAAAAAAGTCTTCGGCTCTTGGAAAAACTTGAGTCATGTTGTCATGTAGGGCTTCTGGACTAACCGCTAAATCAACCGTTTTGATTATTTCTGTCAGTTTTTGTTGCTCAATAAGATAAGGCCCTTGGACGAGTTTGCCATAAGAAAAGAGGGAACAAAAAAGTTCTCCTCTTCTGGCATCAGAAAATATTCCCAAGGAAGGAATATGAGAAAATTGAAGGCCTATAGACCAAATGCTTGGAATGGAAAGAATTGAAGCATTTTTGGCTATGCTGATTCCTTGTGCGGCTGCAATGCCTACCCGGATAGAGGAAAAAGATCCTGGTCCTGTTCCAACAAAGATCTTTTCGATCTTCAAAGAGGCCAAATTTAATTTTTCCAGACAATCAAATAGAGAAGAAAAATGGCGTTTTCCTTTAAAATAAGAGCGCCAGACAACTTGGTGATTTTCTGCCAAAGCCACACTGCCTATTTCTGAAGAGGTATCAATTGAAAGGATCATAAATTATATGAACAGATGGGGATGTTCTAAAATAACAACAGAGGGATCAACGAATGCGTTTAATTTTTCTTTCATTTTGAGCTATGATTGTAATTTCCCAATACTGGGTCCAAGAAGGTAATAGTTTTTCTATTTTTTGGGGCCATTCTACAAAACAAATCGCTTCTGCATACAAGATTTCTTCCAAATAATGAGATAAGATAGAAGGCACGTTTTCTACTCTGTACAAGTCAATATGAAAAATATCGAACTTTTCTCCTTTATAACAGTGGACCAAACTAAAAGTAGGACTCGTTACCTCGCCTTTAAAACCTAAAGCAAGAGCAGCACCTTTGACAAGTTGGGTCTTACCCGATCCCAACTCGCCGATCAATGCAAACACTTCTCCACCCTGGCAAGGCCTTACCAGTTCTTTGGCAAAATTAATAGTCTCCTCTGGACTTTTGGAAATGATCGAAGCCTCTGTATCCATCCTGAAATTCCATTTTTCCATTTTTGCTAAAAGTTCCAATTTTTTTTATAGGAACCTCGAAAGGCCAATTTTTTATAAGATCTATTTCTTTTTCTTTTGCGACAGAAAAAAGCAATTCATAATCTTCTCCATCGGTTAAGGCATTGTGAAGGCCATAGTTTTTTCGCACTGGAATTGCCTCATAATCGATTTCAAAGCCAATATTGGAAGCTTTTGCCATCCTGGGTAAATCGGTAGCCAAGCCATCACTTAGATCCATCATCGCCTTTGCCCATTGGCCTTTGGCAAGCCATTGGCCTTCTTGTATTCTGGGGATAAATAATAGATGGTGGCCAGAATCATAGCTGCCTCCAAGAACTCCTGTAACAAACAAAGAGTCTCCATCTTCTGCTCCCGATCTCAATATTGGCTTATAGCCATCGGTTTTTCCCCATACCGTTACTACAATAAAAAGTTGGTTTGACTTAGTGGTTTCTCCTCCAATAAGATCCATTCCGATAGCACGAGCCAAATCAGTTAATCCCTTATAAAGTTGCTTTATTCTTTCTACTTTCTCTGTTCTGTTAACTCCAAGACCTACGAGGGCATAGAGCGGTTCTCCGCCCATAGAGGCGATATCAGAGAGAGCCCTTGCGAGCGCTTTCCGTCCAATCCATTCTGGAGGACTTGATGGATCAAAGTGCACATTTTCTACGGTTGCATCCATTTTGAAAAGATAATAGAGCTCTTTTTTTTCTGCTTGGATTACTGCACAGTCTTCTGCTATGGAAGCGATGACTTCTCTTTTGCTTTTTCTCCACCCTTCAACGAGAAGACTGATGAGCTGCTCTTCGCTGAGATCAGAAACGAGAGATTCCGATGTTAAAGAAAATGGGATATTGGTTTTCTTACTTTGCACTATAGATTCCCAAAAGTAATAGGATTTTAGCTTTAATTTCTTAGAAATGTCATAATGGGGTTCTAAAGAGTCAATAGTTTTTCTTTAACCGAATTTTGCTAAAAGAAGAAGGCATGCTGTAAAACCATTGAACCAGAAATGAATGGCCATAGAGAGGATCAAACAACCACTGAATTCATAAACGGCTGCTAATATCATGCCAAAGATAAAAAGAGGGAGAAAAGTGATCCAATGAATGTGAAGCAAAGCAAAGATAAGGCCACTCAGTACTATGGCACTTCTTTTTGTAAGGCGACTTCTAAAAAATTGATAAAGAAATCCCCTGAAAAGAAGCTCTTCTCCAATAGGAGCAGCCACAAGAATTAAAGCTAAAAGAACAGCAATTTCACTGGGCTTTGAGGCATGTAAAAAAAGATCGACTGCGGGCTGTCTTGGAACGGGAAGATGGAGTGCTTTCCCAATATTCTCACTGAGTCCGGCAATCATTTGAAGGGGCAGGTAGGCAGAGAGACATATCCAAAAACTGAGGATGGCAATTTCCCATGGATTAAACTGAGAGATCCCTAAGAAGTCCGAAAGAGAATACCCGTGAAAACGGACCAAAAGGACAATAAGAATAATAGAAAAAATGCTCAATCCAGCAGCGACACCAAGCAAAATGCCTGAGAGAAGAAAGAGACATACGGCAACAAGTTCCAACCAGCTAAAAGGAATTGGAAGAAATTCTCTAAAAGGAGCAAAATCGGTTTTTTTCCACCGATAAAGAAAAATCCCCATTGCCAGATCCGCCAGAAAGGTAAGCAATAGGAAGCAAAGGATCAACGGCTTATAATGAACAATGAGTCTTTGTGTTAGTTCATCCACGTTTTGCTATCCTACTCTTTGTTGCTAGCATTATGCCTAAAGCAAGCTATGCAGTCTAGTTTCTTGAATGATCTACCCTTTTGAAAATTCCAACGCTAGATAGAAATGGAATGGTTCCTGTGACAATTCCACGGTCTTCGTTAAAAACAAACTTCCAGCCTTTATTAATTCAAACCAAAAGCTTGAGGATAAAGATAGTATAGGTGTCCTGATGATATTGGCCATTGGAACGGTTGGGGGCTCAGTTTGATATTCGGGATCATTTCCTTGGAAAAAAGGCGAAACAAATTAGAAAATTTAAAGGGAGGTACATAACGAATGAGCCGAGCGGATGGAACTTTAGAAAGCTCCTTGCATTTGTTAAAAGCATCTTCGAAATACCCAAGTCCATCAATCAGCCCATTTTTTAAAGCATCTTGACCCATGAAAATTCTTCCATCGGCAAGATTGTTTTTCAGCTTATTGATATCCATATGTCTTTCTTTGGCTACTATGGACACAAACTTATTATAGGTTTCATCAATTAATCCTTGGACAAAAGCTTGTTCTTCTGGGGTCATTTCTCTTGTCGGATTTAACAGATCTTTCATTTTTCCTGATTTAAATGTGAGGGCTTTTATTCCGACTTTTTCCATTAAATCTTTGACGAGAAAAGATTCCATAATGACTCCAATGCTGCCGGTAATCGTCAGGTCATTAGCCATAAGATAGGTGCCACCAACCGCCGAGTAATAGCCCCCAGAAGCCGCCATAGACTCCATATAGATCACCACGGGTTTTACATTACGAGTCAATCGGATTTCATGATAAATGACATCACTAGCGTTAACTTCTCCTCCAGGGGAATTAATGGCAATAATGATTCCTTTGACTTTTTTATCTTCTCGAGCTGCCTTCAGTTGCACTTTCATGTCTTCGACAGTGTTTTGAGTGAACGTTCCTCCTTCATCCTGACTTATTAGTCCACGAAGATGGATAAGAGCAATTTTAACATCTTTCATGGCGAAATCACCGCCGACAAATTCTTCTTCTAGAGCGAGCGGAGCGGATGGTGCCTTTTTAGTTTGTAAAATGGATATAAAAATAAGATTCAAAAGTAGGCTAAAACATAAAACTAAAATTAAAAACACGCTAAAACAGCCACCTTTCTTATTCATAGTGACAATCCTTTTCTGTGCTCAGAGTAAATCATTTCCTCCGTTCTGCAATACTAAAATAAATAAGTAGCTATTCATTTCCGTGCTATGGGATTCTTGGAAACAAAGGAGAAGGGACATTGATTGTTTTCCCTGCCAAATCCAAGGAATAGAAAGCATGATACAATGGGGAGTTCTCTTTTCCAATATTTAAAAACGAGAGTATTTTATTACTGGTCTCTGGCATCACTGGATCAATGAGTAGAGCATATCTCTTAAGGCATGCGCAGCAGACAAAAAGGATGCAATCTAGCTGCTGGGATTCCTTGGGGTTTTTTGCTAGGGTCCATGGAGCAGTCGTATCGATATACCTGTTGAGTTTTTTCATATGTTGCCAGACTTCCTGGAGAGCCAACGCAATATCGTATTTTTCGAAATGCAAGCAATAGTTTTCTAATAGCATGCCATTGAGCAAGTCCTTTTCTCTTTCTCCCATTAGATTTTCAGAACAGGAAGGAATGACTCCAGATCTATATTTATGGATCATTGCTGCGATTCTTTGGACAAGATTACCCAAATCATTGCAGAGATCGCTTGCATATCGGCTAGCAATTTTTTCGTCGGTAAAATCAGCATCCTGCCCTAGTCCCATTTCTCTTAATAGGTAATATCTAAGAGCATCGGCTCCATATAGTTGTACATAGGGGATAGGGTCGATGTAATTGCCTAATGACTTGCTCATCTTTGCTCCGCGATTCATCCACCAGCCATGGATTAAAAAGCGGTGCGGTTGTTCTAATTCCAGAGCCTGTAGCATAACTGGCCAATAGATAGTGTGTGCTGGAATCAGGATGTCCTTTCCGATAACGTGTAATTGAGCAGGCCACCAGTTATGGTTATCAGTCCTAGCAAAAGAAACATAGTTTAATAAGGCATCAAACCAGACGTAGGTGACGTAGTTTTCATCAAAAGGTAGCGGAATGCCCCAAGATAGTCTGCTGATCGGTCTGGATATGCACAAGTCCGAAAGGGGTTTTTCTAAAGCCCCTAAGAGCTCGTTACGTTTTGATTTAGGAATGAGCCATTCTTCGTGAGTTTGTACATAATCTTTTAGCCAATTTTCGAAAAGGGATAGTTTGAAAAAATAATTTGGTTCTTTGGTTTTGATGACTTCTCCATAGATTTCAGGCCATTGACCATTGACTAAATCTTTTTCCGTAACGAATTGTTCTTGCCTTAAGCTATAGTAGCCTTCATGCTCTTTAAAATAAATAAGTCCTTTATTCGCTAGCTTTTGTAAGGCCTCTCGGACGTACTGAATGTGGGTAGGATGAGTGGTGCGGGCGAAAGCATCATAGCTAATATGCAATTGATTCCAAAGCTGGACGAATTTTTCAGTTTGGATATCGCAAAAATGTTTAACGTTTAGTTTTTCTTTTTCAGCCGAGCGCTGAACTTTTTGACCATGTTCGTCGACACCCGTAAGAAAAAAACTGAATCTCCCTTATTCCTATGATACCTAGCAATAGCATCGGCCAGTATTTTTTCATAGGCATGACCTAAATGAGGGGAGCCATTGACATAATCTATGGCAGTAGTAATAAAAAAAGGATTCGGCATATCTGACTCTAATAATAAATTAGTTTAGTTTGCATTGTATGTTTTTTTTCCTCATGAAACTTTTTCTATGAATATTCTTGAGAAAAAAGAAAATATGTTAACTTTTATTTTGATCATTATCACTTTAGGCACATAGTTAAAAGAGGGAGAAGAAGGGACAATCCTCTGGAAAAGAAGAAAGTAATATGATATGGGGAATTTAACAAGAAGAGATTTAGTCGTCAAGGTTGCGATGAAAACAGGTTTGCCACAACAAGAAGTGGCAAAGGTCTTTGAGGAGATCCTTGATGTTTTTATGGAAGTTTTCAAAAAAAAAGAGACGATTGAACTGCGCAATTTTGGGGTTTTTGAAGTTACTTTAAGAAAAGCTAGAATAGGACGCAATCCACGAAATCCCGAGCGGGACATTCTTATACCCCAAGAGCTGTGGTTCGATTTAAACCAGGAAAAGAAGTTAAAGGCATTCTCAATGCGATTACAAAAGATCTCCTTAAAGAGGAAGAATTAAAGAAGAAGAAAAAGACATAATTTTGCTTTTCTTTTTTAAAAAACTGAGTTATTGCCTCTAAGCTATTTTGTTTTATGCAGCCTCTCCCTGGATTTCGTGATTTTTATCCTCCCGACTTTGCTTTTAGACAATTAATATTTTCTCGCTGGAGAGAAATATGCAGGCGTTTCAATTTTGTCGAATATGATGGACCGGTATTAGAGTCTTTAGAACTGTATCAAAAAAAGTCTGGAGAAGAGATACTCAATCAAATTTATCATTTTTTGGATAAAGGTAATCGGATTGTTGCATTAAGACCTGAAATGACGCCAACACTAGCCAGAATGATTGAGGCCCATTATAAAGAATATAAGAAGCCTATTAAATGGTTTTCTATTCCCCAACTTTTTCGTTACGAACGAGCTCAAAAGGGGAGGTTGAGAGAGCATTTCCAGCTTAATTGCGATATTATTGGAGAAGCTGATCTGGAAGCTGATATTGAGCTGATTAATCTTGCAATAGACATTCTCCGTTCTTTTGGCTTAGGCAAGGAAGATTTTATCGTTCGGATTAGTGACCGGCAGTTTTGGTCTGAATTCCTAACCAAAAAAGGAGTTGCCATAGAAGAATGGTACCAGTTTTTCCAGGCTATAGATAAGATCGAAAGAGATCCAAAAGAGGAGATTGAACGCCGATTAGGAGGATTAGCAAAAGAGGTATTTGAGTTAATTGAAAAGCCATGCCATTGGGAGAGATTCGAAGTTGTCTTAGAGGGGCTTCGTCATAGAAAGCTTGAAGAATATGCTCAGATAGATCTTAGAATCGTCCGAGGTTTGGCCTATTATACGGGAATCGTGTATGAAATTTTTGATAAAGCTGGGAAATTTAGAGCTATTGCAGGAGGAGGGCGATATGATGATCTGCTTAAGCTCTTTGGAGGAGAAGATATCCCTGCGGCAGGATTTGGAATGGGGGATGTCGTTCTTGGCGAAATTCTTAAAGAAAAAAAACTTTTAGAGCCTTCTTTCCCACGGCTTGATGTGTATGTTGTTTTCCCAGAAGAGAAAAAAAATCCTCTTGGGCTCCTTTTGATCGAAGAATTACGGAGTAGTGGGTTTTCTGTTGAGTATTCATTCCATCCCTTGAAAATAAAGAAGCAACTGGCACAAGCCCAATCCCTTAATGCCCGATTTGCGCTTTTTGTGTCCGAAAAAATTGCAGAAGGATTCGTAGAACTAAAGAATATGGACGAAAGAAAGCAGTTTGTGGTACCGGTAGAACAATTGGTTGGATTGCTAGAGAAAAAAGACTAAAATGAGGGCTCGGTAGTTTTTTCTTTTTCTTTTCTTTTTTGGGAATGGACTTTTTAAAAGGATTTTCATCGCAACCGGATTGTTTTGAAACAACTAGGACGGTAGAGCACACGGTGGTGATGAAGCTTGCAGGCAGCTGTAAGACTTCCTGTTTGAGAATGAAATTGAGGTTTAAATGAAAAAAAATTTTCAGCAATATAGGACTCATTTATGTCATGAGCTTGGTTTGAAGGATGTTGGGCAAAAGGTAAGTCTATGTGGCTGGGTACAATCGAAAAGAGATCATGGTGGTCTTTTATTTATTGATCTTCGAGACAGAGAAGGCGTAACACAGGTTGTTTTTCATCCGGACAAAGATCCTGTCCTTTTTGCTTCTGCAAAACAAATTAAAGATGAGTTTGTAATCAAAGTAGAAGGCGTAGTAGTAGAAAGACCAGCGGGGACCAAAAATGCAGCTATACCTACTGGAGAAATCGAACTGGAAGCTGAAAAACTTGAAATTTTGAACCCTTCGCTACCCTTGCCTTTTAACTTAGACGAACCAATTGAAAATGAGGAATTAAGATTATCCTTCCGTTTTCTTGATTTAAGGAGGAAAAAACTCCTGAATGCTTTAAAACTTCGTCATCAAGTGACCTATGTGGTCAGAGATTATCTTACAAGCAAAGGTTTTCTAGAAATTGAGACCCCTATTTTATCTAAAAGTACTCCGGAGGGAGCCAGAGATTTTTTGGTACCAAGCCGACTCTCTCCTGGTAAGTTTTACGCGTTGCCTCAGGCTCCGCAACAATATAAACAATTGCTTATGGTGGCGGGCATTGATAAGTATTTTCAAATTGCTCGCTGTTTCCGAGACGAAGATTTGCGTTCTGACAGACAACCCGAGTTTACCCAGATAGATATAGAAGCCTCTTTTGTAGTTGTTGATGACATTCTGCAGTGGGTTGAAGAAATGATTCAGCAGATTTTTTCAAAGGTACTTGGCATTGAACTTTCTGTTCCTTTTGCTCGTATTACTTACAAGCAAGCATTGGATCTTTACGGTTCTGATAAGCCCGATCTGAGAATAGCTTGGCAAATACAAGATGTTGGAGAGGTGTTTGAGAATACGGAGTTTAAAATCTTTCGTGAAGTCCTTGCCAAAGGAGGGGTCATTAAAGCAATAAATGCTAAAAAGGCAAGTCCAATGGTTGGTCCAGCGGGAATAGCAGAACTGGAAGAATTGGCTAAGTCAATGGGAGCAAAAGGATTAGCTTATATTCGAATTGAAGATAGAGAGTGGAAATCACCCATAGTTAAGTTCTTTTCTATGGAGGAACGGAAAAGGCTAGAGAATGTTCTTGGGATAGAACCTGCTGATTTGATTTTGTTTAGCGCTGGTCCATGGGAGCAGGCTTGTCAAGTGCTTGGAAAAGTAAGGTTGCAATTGGCAGAAATGACGCGCAGTGTGGCACCAAATGAATGGAAATTTGTCTGGGTGACGGATTTTCCTCTTTTTGAATACAGCCCCTAGAACAGAAATGGAATAGTGTTCATCATCCTTTTACTAGACCCTGTCAAGAAGATGTAGGCAAACTGGATAGTGGTAGATATGATGAGATTCGAGCGCTTGCTTATGATATCGTCTTAAACGGTGTGGAACTTGGAGGAGGAAGTATTCGAATTCATGAAAGAGAACTTCAAGAGAAAATATTTTCCATTCTTGGTATTGATAAAGAACGACAGAAGCTACTTTTTGGTCATCTCCTTAAAGCTTTTCAATATGGAGCCCCGCCTCATGGTGGGATAGCCTTAGGGCTAGATAGGTTTGTTATGCTCCTGAGCGGAGCTGAAACGATCAGAGATGTCATAGCTTTTCCAAAAAACCGGCATGGAGTTGATCTTCTTACTCAGTCTCCTTCGGAGGTGGACTCTCAGCAGCTTAAAGAACTTCACATTAAGCTGAATTTCCCTTCCTTAGATTCCAGACTACGGCAAGAACCTGAAATAGAACCTTAAGGCTGAAAATGAGTTTATATGAGCAAGAGAGGGAGCAACAAGAATGATTCCATTTAAAAATTGGAAACGTCGAACTAAATTAATAGCGACTCTGGGACCGGCCACAGAATCAGGAGAAATGATTTCTTCTTTGATAGAAAGCGGAGTCGATATTTTCCGTTTCAACATGTCTCATGGGAAACCTGACTGGGTTAGAGAGAAAGCGGCTCTTATTCAGGAGTTTTCAAGAAGGGCTGGAAAGTATGTTGGTATGCTCCTAGATACACAAGGACCAGCCATTCGCACGGGTGATTTGCCTGATCAAATGCAATTGAAGCCGGGAGATATCTTTACTTTTACTGTTCGAGGAGAAAAGGTGGAAGATCAGCATTCCGTTTCTGTCAATTATGATGACATTGTCAATGATATCCAAGTCGGAGATGTCGTTCTGGTGGATAACGGAAATATTCAAATGAAAGTAATTTCGAAAGAAAAGAATTTTTTGCGCTGCGAAGTGTTGACTCCAGGGGTTATGAAAAGCAGACGGCATATTAATATTCCTGGGGTTCGGATTAATTTGCCACCATTGACTCAAAAAGATCTAAGAGATATTCAGTTGGGAATCGAGTGTGGAATGGATTTCTTTGCCTTATCTTTTGTAAGGGAAGCAAACGATTGTGATTTGCTGCGTCAAATTCTCATTTCGAAAGGATCTAGCGGAAAAGTTATTGCTAAAATAGAGGATCAGCTAGCCGTTAAAAATCTTTTCCAAATTATCGATTCTTCAGATGCCATTATGATTGCCCGTGGAGATTTAGGCATAGAATGTCCTTTTGAAGAACTACCTATTATCCAAAGACGGATCGTTAAATCCTGCATCCAGAAGAGAAAACCGGTGATCGTTGCCACACACCTCCTTGAGAGCATGATTGTGAATCCTGCACCTACCCGTGCTGAAATTACAGATATAGCCAATGCCGTTTATGAACAGGCTGATTGTCTCATGCTATCTGGGGAAACAGCTTCAGGGAGATATCCTGTAGAATGCGTCAAAATTTTGGATCGTGTGGCTGTGAGAACTGAGAAAAGCGGTGGGGCAGGATATGCTTCACTTGTTGAACTTTTGGGAGACGAAGAAAAATTAGCTAAAACAGCTGTTCATCTTGCGGACGATGTTGGGGCTCCAGCTATATGCGTGTTTACTCGTTTTGGATTTTTAGCAAGTTTAATTGCGGGGCTTAGACCTCGATACTCAGTGATCTATGCTTTCTGTCCCGATGAAGAAGTATGTCGAAAACTCACCTTAAATTATGGGGTCGAACCTTGTTATGTAGTCTTCCCCAAAAGCCAGGAAGAGAGCATCGAATTGGTTGAAAAATTTTTAAAAACAAAAGGCATAGAGAGTGGCCAGAAAATTGTCTTGATCTCTGAAGTGCCTTTAAAAGGAGAAAGAGACCGGTTTATATTACTTCATCAACTCCATTATATTGAATAATTGAATTCCTTCCACTTATGAAATCTTTCAGAGGAATGACCGCCTTGGTTACTGGGGCTTCTTCTGGATTAGGTTCTGAATTTGCTCGCCAGCTAGCTCAGGAAGTCAGCCAGCTTTTGCTCACTTCTAGAAGAGCTGAACGTTTGCATGCTCTTACGGAAGAACTTCAAAAGCAATCGCCTCATATCCGAGTTTTTTCTATTCCAGCTGATCTAAGTTGTCAAAAGGGGAGAGAAATTCTTGCTGATTGGTTAGCTGCAGAAAAGACAGAAGTGGACATTTTGATTAACAATGCGGGCTGTGGAGATTATGGTCCTTTTGAAGAATGTCAATTCGAACGAGTGCGTTCGCTCTTGGAACTTAACATTGTTTCTTTAACTTATTTAACTCGATTGGTTCTCCCGGATATGCTTAGGAAAAAAAGGGGGGTAATTATCAATATTGGTTCGATCGTCGGCAGAAAACCTCTTCCGACATGTGCTGCCTATTCTGGATCCAAAAGCTATGTTCATGCTTTTTCTGAAGCCTTAAGATGGGAAATAGAAGGCAGTGGGGTGACTCTGACTGTCATTGCTCCAGGACCGTTGGAGACGGAATTTTTTATAAAAGCATCCAGAAAAGGAACGGATACAAAACCTTTTGTCCCGCCTTTTATGTGGGTACCTTTAAAAAAAGTGGTTCATGAGTCTTTGATGGCGGCTAAAGCAGGGAAAGCTTTTTATGTTCCTGGTTTCTGTACCCGTATCGCTTCTTTTTTGCATTATCTAACCCCTTCTAGTTTGCTGCGATATATTTATCAGCTGATCTTACCTATAAAATGTCGAAAAGACTCTTCAAAAGAAGAAAAATTTACCTGTAGCTTGGACTAGCAAAGAACTATCTTGTGCTTCCTTTTTATTATAGCAGCCTGCGAAGGATCTTTTTAGAGAGTCTTGACACTCAAAGTCTCACCCATTAAAAAGGGATTATATGAAACATTCAATTCCTACTGAAATTCGTAACGCCCAAGGGGAACGGTTGGATTTTGTGTATATTCCTGGCTTAGAAGAAAACAATACATTGGTAATTATTGCCCATGGGATTACTGCACATAAAGATCGGCCAATGCTTGTCGAGTTATCAAATCATTTAGCAAAAAATGGGATTCATTCTCTCCGCTTTTCCTTTTCTGGACACGGAAAATCTGAAGGCAAATTTGAAGAATTTACCCCCACAAAAGAAGTTGGGGATCTGCAGTCGGTTATTGATTCCTTGCCAGGATGGCGGTATGGGTATGTCGGGCATAGTCTTGGTGCTGCAGTAGGCGTTTTATTTGCTAGTAAAGATCCAAGGATCTCTTTTTTGGTCTCCTTGGCGGGAATGGCTTATACAGCTGCCTTTGCTCAACGAGAATTCGGAAACGTTACCCCCGGGGAAGGATGCATGTGGGATATGCCAGAATTTCCTCTTTCTAAAGCATTGATAGAGGATATGAATAGGATTGATAATGTAATAGAGGCAGCAAAAAAGATTCGAGTACCTTGGCTTTTTATTCATGGTCTGGCAGATGATGTTGTACCTCCTCAAGATTCCCGAGATTTGTTTGCTATTGCATCGGAACCAAAAAAATT
Source organism: Methylacidiphilum kamchatkense Kam1 (assembly GCF_007475525.1). Lineage (NCBI taxonomy): Bacteria > Pseudomonadati > Verrucomicrobiota > Methylacidiphilae > Methylacidiphilales > Methylacidiphilaceae > Methylacidiphilum (ex Ratnadevi et al. 2023) > Methylacidiphilum kamchatkense. The sequence goes on from NZ_CP037899.1 coordinate 79,249, forward strand.
GATTGAAATTCCTGGGTGTGATCATCTTTTCCCTCCGCCTCATGACGCGTTTATGGCTGAAGCGGTTGTCAATTGGTTAAAAGAACTCCGATTGATATCCTAAGTCCCCTATTGCTATAAAATAAGGGGAGGATGGAAGGTCCAAGCCCTTTCTTCCTACAAATCAGTTTATTGATCGTCGTGTTTGTGAATTGAAAACATTATGAGTAGGTATGATATTCAATTGAATCATTGGCTTTCTATTTATTTAAAATAGGTGCAAAGGAAAAACAGAAAATGGGCGTGCATTCTGATGATTGGATCCGGCAGATGGTAAAAAAAAATCGAATGATTGAGCCTTTTGAAGAATCGCAGGTTCGAAAGAAAGCGGATGGCTCTCTGGCTATAAGTTTTGGTCTTTCAAGTTACGGGTATGACTTAAGGGTCTCTAGGGAGTTTAAGATTTTTACAAATGTTTTTAATACAGTTGTCGATCCTAAGGCTTTTGATTCTCGTTCTTTTGTTGAGATCGAATCAGACTGTTGTATTATTCCTCCTAATTCTTTTGCTTTGGCTAGAAGTGTTGAATATTTTAGAATTCCTAGGGATGTTATAACTATCTGTCTTGGAAAATCCACTTACGCTCGTTGTGGAATCATCGTCAATGTGACCCCTTTCGAACCTGAATGGGAAGGGTATGCAACCCTAGAAATTTCAAATACTACCCCACTACCAGCAAAAGTCTATGCTGAAGAAGGACTTGCTCAGGTCATTTTTATCCAAGCCTGCGAACTCTGTTCGACCTCTTATGCGGATAGAAATGGGAAGTATATGCATCAGCAAGGCGTAACGGTTCCAAGATTATAATTTGATCTTTCTTTTATTTCCCTAATATTCTAAGTGTGAAACATATTCTTGATCAGTTACCCTCTGAATGGGAACTTTTTGATTCCCTGCCTGAGTATCGGAAAACCCAGGTTTTGGATTGGATCTTCAAAAAGAAAGTTTTTTCTTTTTTTTCTATGACCAACCTCCCCTTAACACTCCGAGAGAGGCTTACTGAAAACTATGTGATCAAAACATTGGAGTTAGAAAAAGAAAACAATTCTCAAGACGGAACGAAAAAGTTTTTATGGAAACTTTCTGATAGCCAATACATTGAGTCAGTCCTTATCCCCGCTTCTGATGGTACAGGAAGTTTGAGACGTTTGACTCTTTGTGTTTCGACTCAGGTTGGTTGTCCTTTAAAATGCGGATTTTGTGCCAGTGGGCTTTTTGGGTTTAAAAGAAATCTTAGCTGTGGCGAAATTGTTGAGCAAGTGCTCCTTTCAGAAGCAATTGCTAAAGAAAGAATAAGCCATATAGTCTTTATGGGCATGGGGGAACCCCTTCTCAATTACGAGCAACTTATCCAAGCCATTCGATTGATTACCTCTTCTTGGGGATTGAGCATTAGTCCAAGAAGAATAACTATTTCCACAAGTGGCATCGTCCCTAATATCCTTAGATTGGCAAACGAATCCTTACCATTTCGGTTGGCTATTTCTTTGCATGCTACCACCGACGAATTACGAAATAAGCTGATGCCAATTAATAGGAAATACCCATTGCGAGACCTTTTAAAGAGCTGTGAAGAATTTTGTTCTAAAAGAAAACAGAAAATCACCCTAGAATATATCTTAATTGCTGGAGTGAATGATCGGATGGAAGATGTTGAACGACTTGCAAAAATTGCCCAATCACTGAAGGCCAAAGTTAATCTTATCGCCTACAACCCTATATTGCAGATGCCATGGAAGACGCCAAAGCAAAAGGAGATCATGACCTTTCTTCGTAAACTACAAATAAAAGGCGTACAAGTCTCTCTCAGACAAGAGAGAGGAAGAGACATTGATGGAGCTTGTGGACAGCTAAGACTAAGACAGATCGAAAACCAGCTATTAAAAAAAGATGAAAAGCCTTTTTCTCAGGACTTGCTCATCGCCGATTAAACTAGAAACGATATCCTCTTTCTGTTTTATTATTAGAAATGTGGTCTTGGGATTTTGAACTCCTTGGATAGATAAATGCCTATTTCTTCAGGTTCATTTAGGAAAAACTTATTCCCATGTTTTTTCGCTTTAAAAGGAATGGATGGATCCATGGGATGGTCAAAAATAATAACTGGACAGGATTGGTTTTCCTCTCCGATTAGATCGATGATTTCTTTTCTAGGTTTTTCAAAGGAAACATAGCAAACTTTTAAACTGTCTTTTAATTGCGGATAAGTTTTTAAAACCCCTTCAAAGATCATACAATAAGGACAATAATAAGGATCGCCTGGCCCATCATAAAATCCAGGCTTTAGCAAGTACAATAGTGGTTGCATAGAATACCCTTTCCTTTCAAAAAATAATCTACTCACTTAGAAGCTATAGACAAATTCCAAGCCTACGAAGTAGACAGGTCCATTAGAGGTTCCTAGGAGGGCTGTCGGACTGCCCGTTGGGTTTTGGAAAGGAAAGCCGTAGTAGCCAAGCACCCCTTTGCCCCAATCCATCCTGTACTCAAGCCGGATCATAAAATTATCCGCTAGATCAAACGCAAGCGTTGCCGTGTAGGCCCAAATGTCGGTGGGAGCATTGTGCCCAGCCAGAATAGAATTCCATCCTGATTCCACCCAGTCCGCTCGCTGGGCAATGCTAATAATATCCGTAATTTGGTATTTCATGTGAATGGCAGCCCCATACCAGTTCGAAGGCCCACTCGATAAATCGACAGGTAGCCCACTAATGGCTCCAGGAACCACCGTCACGTTGTTGTTGTAAAATCCCCCTGTAAATTCAAAGCCCAACAGAAGCCTGTCCCGAGCAAACTTCGGAGCCCACGATCCCCATACATCCCCCAGTAAAAACGCATTGTTCTGGTTGAATGGGCCTTCTGCCCTTATCCCCTGCGCTATCCCATAAGGCTGCGCTACCCCATTGATCGGAGAGGCTCCAAAGCCCGGCGGATTGACCCCATTAAACCCATACATTAGAGTGCCGCTGATCGTCGCATTCTTCCCTTTGGCCTCCCATTGGCTATTCAAAAACAATAAATAGGCATCGCTGTTGTCGATCATGTTGTTGATGTAGCCAAAATATTCCATCCCCCCTCTCGACACGTTAAAGCCCCCATCGGCTATCCCAAAACGGCTCGTCCATTGGTCATCCCACCGGTAGATCGCTTGTAGCCCTGTAAGAGTGGTCGGCAAAAGATTCGCAAACAAAAGCCCATAAGTAAAATCCAGGTTCACTGGCCGCTCCACTACTTCGTAGCCAGCCGGATCCACAAACTTCCCTATCTTGATGTCCAACCCATTGCCGATAGGTGCCCGAAAAATCACGTAAGCTTGCTCTAACCAAAAACTCGACGTGTTGAACGAATACCAGGAACTAGAAGGAACCCCTAAGCCAGTGATCGCATCCGGTGCCCCTACGACCGCATCCTGCCCCACTATAAGATCTGCCCGAAAGCCTGCCTGCCACCGGTTCTCTTCGGTCAATGGCTTCTCCAAGGCTAGCTTAAAGGCGTTCATGTTAAAGCCTCCCCCAGGAATCGCATCCACAGGCTCTCGACCTGGAATCGCCGGATAGCCCTGAGCAAAACCAGCCGCGTTGGTCGGCCCTACGTAACCCGGCGGAGGAACAAATCCAGGCACCCTATTGAAAGCCGGAGCGTTGATAAAATTATAGGTATAGCTAGCATCCACATACCCACTCAGCACTATCCCCTTGGTGTTCGCTTGGACCGGTATCCCTTGATCCTCTAGCTTCTTGGTTAGCTCCTCTATCTGCTTGTTCTTCTCTTCAAGCTGTGCGGAGGCATCAGAAAGAGGTTCATGATTGGGTTTGGATTTTTCTTTTTTAAGCGCCTTTTTTTTAGTCGAGTGAGAATTTTGCGAAGAAGTGGTATCGGCGATGGCTCTAATCGAAAAAAATGAAAAAAATAAAAAAATAAGTAAGCCAAAACAAAAATATGGAAAAGAGGCAACAGAAAAGCGGTTGATAAAACTAAATTTCACGGTGAAATCGATGCTTTAAATAATCAAAAAAGACCACCATATTGTCAATAAGTAAAATAGAATGTATGGGATTAAGAAGCATTTAGCTTAAGACTTAGCATTTGAGCAAGTTAAATGTGGCAAATTAATTTCCAAAACATAGCGCAATTAAGTTTTGAAATTGCAAACAAATGGCAATGTCCGAGTTGGAATGGTATACGGGAAGTTAGGAGCTATTAGTTTATTATTTTTTCTTTTTGTTCATTTCTTCAGGCCCAGATAGTCAAGGATGGGAAAGAGCTTGTTTATGTGATTCCTATTAAGGATGAGATTGAACAATCTATGGTTTATGTGGTGAGGCGTGGAGTAAACGAAGCGATTAAAAGCGGTGCCAAAGACTTGATTATTGAATTAAATACCCCAGGGGGAGAAGCGGAGTCGATGGAAAAAATCATTCAGCAGATTGAACGTTTCCCATTACAGGAAAATACTTTTGCCTTTGTCAATCATAAGGCCTATTCTGCAGGTGCTTTTGTGGCAGCTGCCTGCAGGCATATTTATATGGCTCCGGGTTCGGTTATTGGTGCGGCAACCCCTGTGATGTTTTCTCCTCAAGGTGGCATTCAGAATTTACCGGAAAGCTATGAGAAAAAAATTCTTTCTGCCTATCAAGGACTGATTCGAGCCATTGCTGAACGACACGGCCATAATCCTGCTGTTTTTAATGCCATGGTGGACAAAGATAGTGGACTTGTCATAGATGGCAAAGAAATCCTTCCTAAGGGAAAAGTCTTAACCCTTACCGATACAGAAGCCATTAGGCAGTATGGAAATCCTCCTAAGCCACTTTTAGCCGAAGGCATTGTTCCTAGTTTAGAGCAATTGGTCGAAAAAGTTATAGGGACAAAGGCAATAATTATCCAATTGAAACCTACCGGCTTCGAAAGAATAGGCAGGATTATGACTATGCTAGGTCCTCTTTTTTGACTCTTGGTCTGCTGCTAGCCTATTTAGAACTTCAGACAGGGGGCATTGCTCTAGGAATACTTAGTCTTTTCTGTTTTTGCCTTTATTTTTTGGGTCATTATCTAGCAGGATTAAGTGGTTTTGAGCCGTTTTTCCTTTTCCTCTTTGGTGTTTCTTTGGTATTGGCTGAGGTTTTTTTCTTTCCTGGATTAGTCATCCCAACTCTCATTGGACTGTTCATGGTAGTCATTGCAATCCTATCGGCATCGGCAGAAAAATTACCGACAGAAAATGTGGGAAGTTGGTTTACTAGGATGAAAGAGGGTTTGATATCTTTGACAATTGCCCTAGTTTCAGCCTTTCTACTTATATTTGCTTTTTCCCGTTTTATTCCAAAAAGAGTTTCGATTGCGTGGAATAAAGAGCCGCAACAAAAGAATGAGCAGACCAACGAGCTGTTTGTTGGTATGGAAGGGCAAGCGGTCACCGTCCTTAGACCAAGTGGTTTAGGAAGATTCAATGGGAAGGTAGTAGATGTCGTAAGTCTTGGGGAGTTTATTTCTGAAGGCACTCCAATTCGGATTGTTCGAGTCGAGGGGATCCGGATAGTTGTCGAAGCAGTGGATGGGAAGAGTTAAATTAACCGAAGTCATGCGGTGAAACTCTTGCTTTTGATATTGATCATTACGGGCGGTCTTGGGCTATTCATTGAATCTTTTTTCCCAGGCTATGTTCTGGCATTGTTAGGTTCTTCTTTGTTGTTATCAGCTATCGTCTTAGGTTTTGTCTTTTATGGTCTAATGGGAGGATTAACAGTATTTGGGGTTGAACTTATTGTCTTGCTCTTAATCTTTTGGTTGTGGATCGTAATTTTCCCCAAGACTGGCCTAAAAAAGAAGATGGAGCTTTTGGTGACCAATAAGGAAGAAGAAGGCAATGAGGCCAATTTGTATCTAGGAAAAGAAGGCAGATGCGAGTCTCCATGCAAGCCGCATGGTTTTGTTCGCATAGATTCAAAAAGAGTAGAGGCAGTATCTGAAACAGGATATATTGAAGAAGGAGTGAAGATAAAAGTTGTAGGAATCAAGGAAGGGAAAGCAATTGTAAGAGCTATAAATACTGAATAGTTTTTTTTCTTAAATACTGAATAGCTTTTTTCCTTATTGATACTAAGCCTGTTTAAACAATAAACAAGGGGATTGTGTGATAAGCTGGATTTTGATTGTTTTTTTGCTCATTGTTCTGCTGATTGTTGCAGCGATCCTATTCAATTTTATTGGGTTGTGGATAAAGGCAATGATTACAGGAGCTGCTGTCAGCTTACTGAATCTCGTTGCTATGAGGCTTAGAGGAATTCCTCCCTCGTTGATTGTTAACACAAGAATCACCGCGGTCCGTTCAGGTCTATCTATTTCCACAGCTCAATTAGAATCCCATTATTTGGCAGGCGGTAATGTGGAGCATGTCGTAAGAGCGTTGGTAGCAGCGGATAGGGCGGGGATACCCTTAACATTCAACAGGGCCTGTGCCATTGATCTAGCAACCATAGGGACCGGGAAAAGTGTGTTTGAGGCTGTTCGCACAAGCGTTAATCCTAAAGTAATCGATTGTCCTTTCCAAGTTGGAGGGCCAACCTACATTGCAGGAGTAGCTAAGGATGGAATAACCGTAAAAGCCAAAGCTCGGGTGACCGTTAGAACAAATTTGGAAAGGTTTGTAGGAGGGGCAACGGAAGAAACCATTATTGCTCGAGTAGGAGAAGGCATAGTGACGACCATAGGAATGGCTAATACCTACAAGGAAGTATTAGAACATCCTGATCGGATATCAAAAATCGTGCTTCAGAAAGGATTGGATTCTGGGACAGCTTTTGAGATCTTATCAATAGATATTGCCGAAGTAATTATAGGCGATAATGTAGGAGCAAAACTTCAAGCCGAGCAGGCAGAAGCAGATAAAAGGGTAGCGCAGGCAAAAGCAGAAGTCAGAAGAGCGGCCGCTGTAGCTCTTGAACAGGAAATGAAAGCTAAAGTCGAAGAGATGAGAGCCAAAGTGGTGGAAGCTGAGTCTCAGATCCCCATGGCCATTTCTGAAGCTCTTAGAAAAGGCTATCTTGGAGTGATGGATTATTATAGGTTACGTAACCTTCAAGCGGATACTCAAATGCGAGAGAGCATTTCTGGAGAAACATCTTCTACAACTTCCCCTTAAGATTACTTCTCAAACGGCTTATGAAAGACTTCGTCCCTTTCCTCTTTTTTCTCCTTCTTGTTGCTTTACAGGTCTTCTATGGATTGAGAAGAGGGAGGAAAAACAAGACTTCCTCTAGCCGTGTTCCTTTTCCTTGGGAAAAAGAGAAGCAGCCATCAGAGGAAAAACAACACGCTTCTATGGCAACAAACGAAGAAAGTACCAAGGTATCCATACCCCTGTCGGTAGAAACAGAGTTGCCTGTCATTTTTTCAGAGTCAGAGAAAGTAAGAACATCGCAGAAAGAAGCATCCCTTCCAAGGGAAATAATGGGGACAAAAGAGAACTGGGATATTTTTTCTTATGAGGAAAAGAAACTAGTGAAAAAAGGGATTTCTAAAAAAGAGCTGGTAGCACTTCTCAAAGAAGCTAGTAATTTAAGAAAAGTAGTGATCTTAGCTGAAATTCTTGGGCCTCCTCTTTCCATTTCAAGCAGGCAAAAGGGTATGTTTGGGGAAAATGAGTTGTAAAGAATAATTTCTTTGTTTGTGAGAATAGTTGTTCTACAGTAAGACATTCTTGGTCATGGTCAAAAGAAAAGGTTGGCAGAATTTCTTATTTTTCTTTGGCAGCCTTTCTTTCTTTTTTGGTTTTTTCTCTGCACCATTCAAGCAGAAGAAAAAAAGGGAGAAGTTCTCTATTATACCTGCACGATGCACCCCAGCGTCAAATCAAAAACCCCAGGAAAATGCCCTATTTGTTCAATGGACCTGGTGCCCGTCTATGCTTCCAGTTTTGAAACAAAAGCTGAGCAAAAGATTCCAAAAGAAACCCCGGAAGCCTCTCCCTTTTTTATTCCTCCAGAAAGGCTTCAGGCTATTGGAGTAAGGACCGAGGAGGTACAAGTCCGAAAGTTGAAACTTGAAATTAATGCCCCCGCCATTGTTTCAATCAACGAGTCAAAAATCTACGATATTAACGTTAAGGCGGGCAATGGGTATATTATCAAATTGAATGCCAACTATGTGGGCAAGCATTTTTCCAAGGGAGAAACACTGGCCACTATATTAAGCCAGGATTGGGTTCAGGCGCAGATGGATTATATAAAGGCTTACAGAGCATGGCGGAGGAGCCTTTTAGTAAAAAAAGATAATCCGATACTGCTCGACCAACAATTTTATCACATTCGTGCTAGGCTGCGAGTTTGGGATCTTAATGAGGATCAAATTAGGGAGCTTGAAAAGTATGCTTGGTCAATGTCTGTCAACGATGTGCGAACAGCAAAGGGTATTCGTGGAACCTTTGAACTCCGTTCTCCTATAGATGGGCATATCCATGAAAAAAATGTTTACGAAGGGATGTATTTTACAGCCGGTCAGTCCCTACTCAAGATCGTTGATCTGCAAAATGTGTGGATTTTGGCTGAACTACCAGAAGATCAGGCTCGATATATTTCGATTGGTCTTCCTTGTCTGATAAGTTTCCCTGCTCTGCCTGAAAAAACATTCGAAGCCAAAATTGATTTTATCCAACCTCATTTTGTTGAAGAGACTCGCCGATTGCAAGTGAGGGTTGTTCTGCCTAACCCCCATCATATTCTGCATCCAGGAATGTACGCTGATTTTAAAACGACAATAGATTTTGGAACTAGACTTGCTGTAGCTGAAGATGCGGTGATACCCACAGGAGAACGCTACGTAGTTTTTCTCGATCATGGAGGAGGCCACTTGGAGCCAAAATTTGTGGAAATTGGGGATAAAATAGAAGGCTATTATATTGTCCGAGGGGGACTAAAAGAGGGGGATCGAGTGGTCAGTAGTGCTAATTTTTTAATCGATGCAGAAGCCAGGGTTCAGGGAGCCTTAAAAATATGGAGCAGCGACCATTATCATAAAAGAGAATCAGGAGAGAAAAAAGAATACCAACCGATGCCTCCTTCCCATATGCATCATATGCATGGGATGCCAGGAATGTAAATACCAATGATCAGCCGGATTATTCTTTGGAGTGGAGAAAATCCATTTGTGGTTCTCCTATTTGTTTTCTTTAGCCTTTGTCTTGGGCTTTATTCGGTAGCGCACGTGCCTCTGGATGCCATTCCTGATCTTTCTGACGTTCAAGTGATTGTTTATACTGAATGGCCTGGGAGAAGTCCTACTCTTGTTGAGGATCAAATAACCTATCCGATTTCAACTCGTTTTATTTCCGCTCCGAAAGTCAAATTCGTAAGGGGAGAGTCGATGTTTGGTAAGTCTTTTGTCTATGTGATCTTCGAAGATGGAACAGATCTTTACTGGGCAAGATCGCGGGTTCTTGAATATTTGAACTCGGTTCGATCCTCTCTTCCCGCCAATGTCAATCCGACATTAGGCCCCGATGCGACGGGAGTAGGCTGGATTTATGAGTATGTTCTCCTAGATACATCGGGCAAGCATACCCTCTCTGAACTTCGTTCTTTTCAGGATTGGACGTTACGGTATGCTCTCTCTACCGTTCATGGAGTTTCGGAAATCGCCAGTTTTGGTGGGTATGTTAGACAATATCAAGTAAATATCGATCCTAATAAGCTTTTGGCCTATGGGATCCGTTTTGATGAGGTTGTTCAGGCAATACAGAAGAGCAATCAAGATGTGGGAGGGAAAAGCCTAGAGGTTTCTACAGTCGAATTTTATATACGAGGCAAGGGGTATTTCAGGAATTTAGAAGATATCAGTCAGGTGGTCGTAAAAAGAGACAGGCAGGGTATTCCTGTTGTGGTAAGTCAGTTGGGAGACTTGACGATTGGAGGAGATATTCGTTTTGGTGTCACTGATTATAACGGCATTGGAGAAGCTGTCGGGGGTATAGTCATCATGCGATATGGTGAGAATGCTCTCCAGGTGATTAATGGAATAAAGAAAAAAATCAAGAGTCTAGAACCTTCTTTCCCTCAAGGAGTCAAATTGGTGCCCGTGTATGATCGATCCGAACTAATTTACAAATCTATTGAAACATTGAAAAAAAAGCTTTTTGAAGAATGCCTTATCGTTAGTGCCGTCTGCGTTGTTTTTTTATGGCATCTGCGTAGCTCATTGATTCCTATTTTTATGTTGCCAGCCGCTGTTATCTTATCATTTATCCCTTTTTCTAATTTCCATTTGACAGCCAATATTATGTCTTTGGGTGGCATAGCCATTGCCATAGGAGCCATGATTGATGCAGCCATCATCATGGTGGAGAATGCGCATCGTTCTCTTGAAGAATATAGGATATTGACCGGCAACGATCCCCAGGGGATAATCCGAAAGGAGTTGCTACTGAAAGCGTCTCAAAATGTAGGCAGACCCCTTTTTTTCTCTCTTCTTGTAATTACTGTTTCCTTTTTGCCAATCTTTGCTTTGGAGGCTCAAGAAGGCAGATTATTTAAGCCACTTGCTTTTACAAAAACCTTTTCCATGTTTTTTGCCTCTCTCCTCTCTATCACTCTTGTTCCAGCTCTTATGAACAGCTTTATCCGAGGCAAAATCATTCCTGAACAAAAAAATCCTATCAACCGGTTCCTTTTTTTTCTCTATAAGCCCGTTCTTGAACAAGCTCTTAAACATAGAGCTATTGTTTTGATTCTGGCTCTACTGATTCTTCTCTCTACTTATTATCCATTATCCAGATTGGGCGCAGAGTTCATGCCTCCTTTAAACGAAGGAACAATCCTTTATATGCCGACAGCTGTTCCTGGAATAAGTATTTCTGAAGCGGAGAGATTTCTCAATCTTCAGGATCGTTATCTAATGACATTTCCAGAAGTGGAATCGGTTTTTGGTAAATCAGGACAGGCAGATACAGCCACCGATCCGGCTCCTCTTTCAATGACTGAAACGATCGTCAACTTAAAACCTAAAGATAAATGGAGAAAAGGAATGAATTGGGATAAGTTGATTGCTGAAATGAATCAGAAACTCCATTTCCCTGGGGTGGCGAATGTGTTCTGGATGCCCATTCAAACACGAATTCAAATGCTGACCACAGGGTTTCGCTCCGTTTTGGGGATTAAAATTTTTGGCAAGGATCTTGAGGAGTTGAATAGGCTTGGGGAACAAATCGAAAAAGTCTTACTAGAGATGCCTGAAACAAGGAGTGCTTATGCAGAAAGAATTGAGGGTGGAAATTACATCGATATCATTGTGCGCCGAGATAAACTTGCCCGTTACGGACTGACTGTCGAAGATGTCAACCAAACGATTGAGGGAGCCATTGGAGGGAATACGGTGACGACCACCATCGAAGGTAGAGAGCGCTACCCTGTAAATGTCAGATACCATAGAGATTTTAGAAAAGACGTGGCTTCTCTTTCAAGGATTCTTGTCCCACTGCCGCCTCAAGCCTCATTACAGAGGCAAATGGCTGGTAATCCAACAATGGTTATTGCTTCCTCACAAATTCCATTAGGTGAAGTAACAGACATTCGTTATAGTCAAGGCCCCCACTTGTTAGAAGTGAAAATGCGCAACTGGTGAATTTTGTTTTTGTTGATACGCCTGCGAAGGATTTAGTGGGATATATTAAAAAGGCGGGACAAAAAATTGGGACAACAATCTCATTTCCACCTGGTTATTACATTGAATGGGCCGGTTCTTATGAATATTTTCTTCGAGCGAAAGCTAAATTTTCACTACTTATTCCTTTGACTTTGTTTATCATTTTTGTCCTGATCTATTTTAATACCCATTCTTTAAAGAAAACTCTTATAGTGCTTCTTGCTTTTCCTTTTTCTCTAGTGGGGGCGTTTTGGTTCATTTATCTCCTTAATTATAATTTGAGTGTGGCAGTTGCTGTTGGTTTGATTGCTCTAGCGGGAATCGATGCAGAAACCGGTGTTATTATGCTACTTTATCTTGATCATGCTTTCATGGAAGCAAAGAAAACGGGGAAAATGGGATCGATGGCCGATCTTTTAGATGCCGTTAAGGAAGGAGCAGCAGGAAGAATAAGACCCAAAATAATGACTGTTTGTGCAATTCTTTTTGGCCTTCTGCCTATTTTATGGAGTCAAGAAACAGGAGCGGATGTAATGAAACGGATCGCCGCCCCTATGGTTGGAGGAGTTATTACCTCCGCCTTATTGGAGTTGATTATTTATCCAGTTATCTATATATACCTTGAAAAGCATTCCATTAGCCAATCCAAAAAGGTTACTGAAAAGGCTCGCATCTAAAAAAAGCTTTCGGCTGTAAAAAAGCTGCATAAGATCTCAAATGCTAGTAATTAAAACAATATTTATCCCTTTGGGGGAGGGTAGGCAAGGAGTCAATTAGTGGATTTTATGCTGGTAACAGCCAAAAGCTTGTGAGATTTGGCTACCAACATATTTTCTTCTGGCAATTTGGGAGCGTCATAGCAGTTAAGACTCTACAATATAGTTTTGTCAGAAATAAGGGAATAAGAAAATGTTTTAAAAAAAGTAATGATAATACCAAGCAATTTATATGCGAAATCTTGTCAATTTGCCTTGGTATGTGCTATTGTTTTTTCACAACAATTAGAACAGGAGAAAAATGATGAATGAATTTGTAACCAGGGAAAAACTAGTTAATGATATCAAAGCTGTACTTCATGATGCTGATATTCTCCTCAAAACGACTGCTGGTGATATTGGAGAAAAAACAAAGGATGCCATTGACAGGCTAAACACCAAATTAAATTCTTTAAGAGATTACTTAAGCAATTCAGAAGATTGGCTTGTCGATAAAGCAAAAGAAAGAGCCAAAACTACAGATGAAATTATTCGGAAAAATCCTTATCAATCGATAGGAATTTCATTATTGGTGGGTATTGCTATTGGCATTATCCTTGGCAGAAAATAAGTAGCTTTGTTGGTCTTTTTTTTTTTGAAAAACCAATAAGACTAAACCATGTTTTTTTTCTATTATCAAAAAGAAATACGTAATGGGCATATTTGACTGTCTATTGATTCTGTATTAAATAATATAGGCTTTTGGGCAAGGATTTGGTGGAAGACGATATAAAAGACTTGATTTATTTTAGAAAACTATATTTTTCTTGAGAACATTTCTTCTATTTTTTTTTAGAAATATATAATTGCTTATGATTCAATTTTTTTTAAAAGGCGGACCAATCATGTGGCCAATTCTGGCCCTATCCGTTATAACTCTCGCTGTCATATTCGAGAGATTGCTTTTTCTGATTGAAATAAGTCGCAATAGAAAACGCAAGCTAGTGACGAAATTCCTAGAACTTGTTGGGCATGGAAGATATGAAGAGGCATTAGCTATAGCTGAAAAAAACAAAGATTACGTTCTCAAAGTCTTACAAGAAGGGTTGAAGCATAAAGATGGAGCCTTAGAAGATGCTCTGCTTGAAGCTGCCAGCGAGCAGTTGGAAAGGTTTAATAAGGGGCTCGTTGTCCTTGATACAGCAGTAACTCTAGGACCGTTATTGGGGCTTTTAGGAACGGTTACTGGGATGATGCATGCATTTAGTATTGTGGGCTCTGGAGAGATTGCCGGAAAACAAGCTGCTATTACGGGAGGTGTTGCCGAGTCTTTGATTGCTGTTAGCTTTGGTCTTGCCGTAGCCATTGTAGCTATCATTCCTTTAAATTTTTTCAATGCTCGAATGGATAGAGCAAGAAGAAGAATAGAAGAAGCTTCTACGCGTCTTGTCTTGCTTTTAAGAGGGCAAGAGGAGGCAGAGGGGACAGCTAGCAGACCTACCATTGGGAATCCTTCTTCTTTGGAAGGAATTTCCAATTCCAAAATTCAATCCAGTTCTTCGGTGTTGCCATAAAGGCAACAAGTTGCTATCTTTTTTGCACATTGAACTATGCAAATAGTATCTCCTAGAAGAAAAAGACCTAGACTAGAAATCATTCCTTTTATTGATGTAATGTTTTTTTTGCTAGCTACGTTTATGATGGTTTCCTTAGCAATGATTAAAAACGAAGGTCAAACCGTTAATTTGCCGTTTGCAAAGAGCTCATCTTCTATCGAAAGGAAAGAAAAAGAAACTACCATTACCATTACTGATAAAGGAGACATTTATTTTAATAAAGAGCAAGTTACCATAGAATCTTTACCAGCAAAAATTATGGAATTAAAAAATCAAGAGGCAGATCCAAGAGTTTTTCTCAACGGGGATTGCAAGGCAACGTTTGAAAAAGTAACGGCTGTATTAGATTTGATCAGAAAACAGGGAATAACTAAGATAGCCATTCAAACGACTAAAGAAGCCAAGGGGAAATAGGAAGAAGATTTTTTGGAAGATTTGTGTATAATCCTTTGCAATCCGAAGCAGAGAGGAACCTCTGGAGAGTACCCAGAGTCAATCCAGATTAGTAGCGGCGGATAAATGGTGATATAAAGAAACCACTAGCTGTCTAATGGTAGATAGAAGTTGTAGAAGAATCTGTCCTTTAGTTTCAGAATCATCTTCGAAAAGAAAAGGAAGCAAGATTGCATTCTTTATCCAGCCATTGCAAGTAAAAATAACAAAAGCTTATTAAGGATCGGATATAATTTTTTCCGATCCTCCTTAGATGTTGTAATTGCAATAAATATGTCGCTTGTTCCTCTCGAGAGGCTTCTTTATTGCGGGATTGAAGGCAAGAATGGAAGAAGGCTATGAGCAATCACAATCTTTTCCCTTGTGTACCGCACAATCTTCTTTCTTTGCACACTTATCTGCACAGCCACATTTGACTTTCTTTTTTGCAATTTCGATGGCTTGTGAAGCATACAAAGAAGAAACAGAAATTAAAGAGAGGGAAACAAAAAGAATAGAACTTAATTTAAATAGGTTTTTCATTCTGCAAATTGATAGGAAAAGCGCAAAAAAAGTCAAGGTTTTTAGGAATAAAAAGCAAAGATCCAAGATCTTATAGTTTTATTTCGATAAAATAGATACATGAATAGATTTGTAATCCAGGAGCATTATGCGCGCCGCCATCATTATGATTTGAGACTTGAAAAAGATGGAGTGCTTAAAAGCTGGGCAGTTCCTAAAAGTTTACCATTGTCTGGTGAAAAAAGGCTAGCGATTCAGGTAGAAGACCATCCACTGGATTATATTGGATTTGAAGGAAAGATTCCTCAAGGCGAATATGGAGCCGGAACAGTAATTATATGGGATCAGGGAGAATATGAGCCAGTAGAATGGGGAGAGGATAAAATTCTTTTTGTTCTTCACGGAAAAAGATTAAAAGGAAAATATGCTCTGATCCATTTAAAAAAAACAACCCCTGGCCATTGGCTACTTATGAAACTAGATTGATGCATAATACACTAGAAATGATTTACGGAGAAAACTTGCTAGAAAGCTTAGTCCTACAAACATAATGTCTATGTAGATTCTAAAAACGTAGGGTGTAGGTAGCTCCGAACTAATGGCTATGGAGCGGGGGGCTGGGTTCTCTTTAAATATCCATGCAAAACCTTTTGACCAAAGCAAAATCCCCTTGATGAAGCTAGAGGAGAAGGACACATTGTGAAATGACCCCAATCGATTCGTCTTCTGGGATGCAACACTTAGGGCTACGTCCAGAAATACCTCGATTTGCACTGACAACAGACTGTGTTGTCATCGGATTTATGCCTGATAGCTTGCATCTACTACTTATTCAAAGGCGAAATCCACCTTTTCAAGGCATGTGGGCTCTGCCAGGAGGTTTTGTTGAGGAAAATGAGGATTTGGAAGAAGCAGCCTTACGAGAACTTAAGGAAGAAACAAACATAAGCCCCTCACGAATAGTTCAAATTGGTGCGTTTGGGAAACCTGGCAGAGATCCTCGAGGTAGAGTCATAAGTATAGCCTTTTTATTAGTGATGCCTTTTGAGAATCTCAAACCAACTGCTGGGGATGATGCCAAAAAAGCGTGTTTTTTCCCATTAAATCAATTACCCCTCCTTGCCTTTGATCATCAATCTATTATTGCGCAAGGTTGTCAAAAGTTGCTGTTTCTCTTAAACGGAGAAAAAGAAGATAACCCTTTTGCTTTGGAAAAAGTCGATAAGAAAGTTTTTCAAAAAATATTAAAAGAAGCATTGGATAAAATGTCTAAAAAGAATTAGGATTAGGCTAGACTAAGCTAAAGAATAAAAAGGACTTATGCAAAGCTTTCTGAAAGAATTTAAAGAATTTGCTTTCAAAGGCAATGCAATAGATATGGCAGTGGGGGTTGTTGTCGGGACGGCTTTTAATCAAATCGTTAGTTCTTTTGTAAACGATATTATCATGCCTCCACTTGGAGTGCTTATAGGGGGAGTCGATTTTAAAAATCTCCAGTTGGTCTTAGTCCCCATACGCAAGGACGCTTTGGGCAAAACCATTCCTGAAGTAGCTATTCATTATGGGCTTTTCATTAATGCCATCGTGCAATTCTTTATTATTTGCTTGAGTGTTTTTATAGCAATCAAATTTGTCAATAAGATGCTCTCTATGCGCCTCCCTCAAAAAGACCAATAAAAGGGGAATCTTCTTTGCTTTTGCGCAAAAGACTCCTTCATTCTTGTTTGTGTAGAGTTTTGTTCTGAATGAGCAATTTCGTTCTAAGGGCTCTTAGCTTTTCTCTTTTCAAGTATTGAGAGGAAAGATATGTGGGTAGGAATCTAACGAGGCAGGGGAGGAGGAGGAGATTGATTCGATTTTTTAGGAATGTTTTTGCTCATATCAATGATTTGATAGTCTTTGGGTGGATCGAATAATTCTGGCGGTTGTGGCCCTTTTTGGTAATTAATCCACTCTACAACATTTTTCCCATCTTCGCTGCTAAGACGGAGGGGTGAACGATTTTCTTTACTAATCCAAAGGAAAGCTTTCCCAAAAGACCCGACCACTTCAAATTTATCGCAAACGACCTCATTCAGGGTTTCTGTTCCTTCTGGAGTAATATTGCTAAGGGTATTAGAGGCTATAGGGTCTTTCTCTTTCAGTTCTTGCGAATATGGGATGACAAAACAAAGTTTCCGATTGGGCATGAGGCTATAAATGACGCCTAGATCGGATCTGTAAATCATGACATTTTCCTTTTCTTCTTCCAGCAGCTCTAGCCTCATTTTCTTGTCATCAACAAATACTCTTTGTTTTCTGGGTGGAAAGCCTGCACCATGGATGATTTGCAGAACACTAAATTGTGTGTCTTCTTTGAAAGGAATGCCTCCATATGTCTTAAAGCATAGAAGCAAAAAAAGAAGCTGGATACTCAGCGTGCATGCAATCTGTAAAGACATAGAAAACCAAATTAATCAAAAGTTACAAAATCGAGATTCAATGATCCATTAGTTGCTTTGAGGGAAAAAGTTTTTCCTTCAATAATAGGTTTTGTCATAATTTTGCCTCCTGACTTTTCTACAAGCAGAATGCCTGCAGCAATATCCCAAATTTGAATTTGTTGCTCTATGTAAAAATCCAATCTGCCACAAGCTACATATGCAAGATCTAGCGCAGCCGATCCTGTAAATCGGATTTTTCTGACTTTTGGAACGAGATTAAAAAACAGGTCTGTGGCTTTAGCAATGGTTTCTTTTGTCCGAGAAAAACCGATCACTCCAACTGATTCTGAAAGAAAAGATCTTTGACTAGATTTAATTACTTTTCCGTTAAGTTTTGGATAACCAGGCTCACTCGCCGTGAAAAGTTCTTCTCTAATTGGATCGTATATGACGCCAGCAATCGTTTCCCCTCTTTTTTGAACCGCTATGGAAATACAAAAGTGAGGGATCCCATAAGTAAAGTTAACCGTTCCATCAAGGGGATCGACAATCCAACATATTTCAGAGTCTTTAGAACCTATGGATCCTTCTTCGCCAATAATTTGATGATCAGG
Organism: Methylacidiphilum kamchatkense Kam1; assembly: GCF_007475525.1. NCBI lineage: Bacteria > Pseudomonadati > Verrucomicrobiota > Methylacidiphilae > Methylacidiphilales > Methylacidiphilaceae > Methylacidiphilum (ex Ratnadevi et al. 2023) > Methylacidiphilum kamchatkense. Next base: position 97,224 of record NZ_CP037899.1, read on the forward strand.
ATAATCTTTTAGAATGGATGCAATGATTTTTTCTTGGGCAAGATTATCAAGTTCAATCTTAATATCATGAGAGAATTTTTCAGCTATTTTTATATCAGTTCCGAAATGACGCCGAAGAAAATCTCCAGCTTCCAGTGCCGTTTCAATAGCGGTAGAAAGAAAATCGTTGGGCATGGTTGTGAGAAAGGTTTGCTCTTGTTGTTTTCTTTTTAAAGATCTATCCGTTACGTGTTATTTCAAAACAAAAAGATCGGTTTATCAAGTGCTTAATGAGACTGATGGAACATTCAATTTTCTGATCGAGAAGCAGAAGGGAGGGAAGAAAGCAGCCAAATGGTGTAATATTCTATTTTTTTCCCTTTATATTCTCTCCAGAAACCACCGGAATGTTCTATCTTTGAGAATTCTTTTTTGAGACATTCTGGAAGAAGGCCATTTTGATCGTTTGAAATATAGATTGCTTTGGCATTATGCTGAATTGGATAACTCTCCCAAAAGGCAAATTGTGTTTGTGCTTGAAGGCAAGTAGGAATAAAGACTTTGGAGCTTTGAATTAAAAATTGCAACTCGCTTGCCAAAGCATAGTCGTTGGCAATGAAATATTCAGGATGGAACTTCTTCTGGATTTCGTTTAGCTTGACCGCAACGCTTTGCCATCCTCTGGGTCTCAAAAGAGGATCTTTTTCTGGCTTTATCCCAACAAAAGAAAGATCTTCCCTATGCAGCAGGGCGGTTTGTAAAAAACTAATAGCCAATCCACTGAGCAAAAGCACTTTGATGTGTGGAAGATGAAAAAGCCTTACCATTATATAAGCTAAAAGAATCATCCCTCCAGAAACGGCTGTGACTGTCCAATTGCCTTTTGCTGCTTGATGTAGACTTAGAAAAGTATAGAAGAGAAAGACAGGAAGAAATAATGTAAGAAGAAAAAGGGTTTGTGAAGAACGAAAAGAGGGTGACCAAAGGACCAGAATGACAGAACTAATAATGCCTATGAATAGGAATGGGGAATAGCTCAAAAGCTGTTCTTGGAGAAATTTAATAAGTTCGGTTGGTTCTATAACGAAAGAAGAGGTTAAGCCGCCGCGATGGAGGAGATGATGGACTGTAACCCATCCATGAGTGGCGTTCCAGAGCCATACAGGTAAAGAAAATAAAAAAGAAAAAAGAAGGAAATAGGCATAATTTTGTGATAGTAAGAGCTTTCTTTTGTCTGGATAGAACAATAAATAAAGGCTAAAGCAAAGGAGCTCAAATGCATTCACATATTTAGCCAGAAAACCTATTCCCAAGCTCATCCCAGTAAAGATCCAGTATTTTCTTTTGTCTTGCACAAGCGCCTGTAGGAATAGAAAAGCAGAAAGCAGCCAGAAAAATAAGGATGGCGAATCGATTGTCATAAGCACAGAGCCAATCGAAAAAATAGGACAACTGGCTGCAAACAAAACAGAAAGCAAAGCTGTTCGAGAATCAAAAAGTTTTTCAGCTAAGAAATAGATTAACACTCCACTTCCAATGCTGAACAATAGTGCCATGAATCTAATAGCCAAAATGCTGTCTCCAAAAAAAAGGGAACTAATGGCTATACACCAGGCAACGACAGGTCCCTTAGTGGCATAGGAAAGGGATGGATGTTTCGACCATAGCCAATAGTAGGCTTCATCTGGGACGAGCCAAAATGTTGTGGAAAACCACAAATGAAAAAAAAAACCTGCAGCAATGACTCCGAAAGCAATGATTCGGTAAAAAGGACGATGATCCAAAGAAAGGGAGTTTGATTTGGTCCCTTTTGTTATCTCTTTGAGCATTTGAACGGCGGTTATGAGCTTTGGTTTTAAGAAAGTTTTTTATAAAGTCTTACAATTTCTTCTCCTTCTCTTCCAGGATAACAGAAAGAAGGCAACCATTCAGCCTCTAACTGGAAATAGGGATCAAAATGACGATCTATTTCACTTAAAGTAAAGCAATATGGAGGAGGTTCGTCGGAGCTTTCGGTATCAAGAAAAAAAATTCCAAGAAAAAGCCCATCGGACCTCAACATATTATACATTGATTGGACATAATTGGGTCTTTTACTTGGTGGAATAGCACAAAAACAAGTGTGCTCCCAAATTAGATCAAAAGATCCGTGGAACTGCTGCGGAAGAGAAAAAATATCACCCAGAATATACTTTTCAAAAGGAGAATGCGCCTTTTTTTTGGCCGTCTCAATAGCTGAGGGAGCAAAATCGATACCTACGGCTTCAATCTTTAGGCTTGCTAAATAACGGACATCATTGCCAGTTCCACATCCTGGAACAAGCACCCTTTTGGGTGGAGGGAGTAGACGTATGACTTCTATAAGTGCAGGAGAAGGTGCCCCTCTATCCCAGCCTGTTTCTCCAGATTGATATTTCGATTCCCAATATAAATAATCATCCAGAGGAGGGGTAGGAAAGTTTGGATCCATTGGTCTAATAAATTGAATGATCAGCCGGTTTGTCAATCAACAAGACAATAGTTTTTCTCTTTGACTTCAATGTACCTGCAAACTGATTCAAAAATCTTTTTCCCGTCAACAGAACCCAATTCGTTTTCTGATGCCCTTTCAGGGTGTGGCATCAAGCCAAGGATATTTCCTTTGAGATTACGAATGCCAGCAATGTTCCTCAGAGACCCATTGGGATTGGATTGATGGCTAATATTCCCTTTAGCATCGCAATAGCGGAGCAGGATCTGCCCTTCCGATTCCATTTTTTGGAGGGTTTGTGGGTCCGCATAAAAACAGCCTTGCCCATGAGCGATAGGGATTTGAATGACTTCCCCAGAATAAAAAAGGGAAGTAAAGATTGACTCATTTGTCTCTACTCGTAAATAAACAGGAGAGCAGATGAAACGAAGGCAACGGTTAGTGATCAAAGCTCCAGGGAGAAGCTTTGATTCGCAAAGAATTTGAAAACCGTTACAAATTCCAACAATGGGAACCCCAATGCTAGCTGCTTCTTTAACCGCACCCATAATATTCGATAAGGAGGCTATCGCTCCACTTCTGAGATAATCTCCATAAGAAAATCCTCCTGGAAGGATGATAGCATCTACAGAGGGTATTTTTTTTTCTGTATGCCAGAGTAGCGTTGCTTTGTGCTTAAGCACTTTTTCAACGACATAAACACAATCAGGGCCGCAATTTGAACCAGGAAACTCGATAATCGCCCAATTCATTGTCCTTCCTTTTCCCATTCTATTTTATACTCTTCTATTATGGGATTGGATAAAAAATTTTTGGTGATCTCTTCTACTTTTCGTTTCAATTTTTCTTGGTCGGCCTCTTTAAATTCGATCACAATTTCCTTGCCTACTCGGACCGATAGGGTTTCTTCAAGCCCTAAATGAATCAGTGCATTTCGGACCGCTTCTCCTTGAGGATCAAAAACTCCCTCTTTAGGAAGAATCAGTATTTTAGTCCTAGTCATGTTCGTGGGATGTAACGGGTTGGTCTTCAATTTTTACTCCGCATCGATGGAAAAGAGTAGGGACATTTTTCAGATAAAAGTCAAGGGAGCAAAGAGAATTGATCTCTTTAGGCTCAAGAAGAGTCGAAATGAAGGGATGAGATTTAGCATAAACACTCAATGGGAGGTCGCCTTGCCAACAACTCATTGCTACTTGCTGTACCGCTTCATATGCTTCTTTTCTACTTATACCCTTTTGAACGAGAGCCAACATCAGCCCTTCTGATGCAAAGAGCTCACGACTGGCTAGGATATTTTCTTTCATTCTTTCTGGATAAACAGTTTGACCTTTGAGGACATCCGAAAGCAATGCAAGCATGTAATCAAGCAGGATGGTGGCATCAGGGAAAGCCACTCTTTCTACAGAGGAATGGCTGATGTCTCTTTCATGCCAGAGGCTTATATTCTCCATAGCAGAAAGAGCGTAGCCTCTCAGAAGCCGGGCTAGGCCGCAGAGTCTTTCGCAAAGAATGGGATTTTTTTTGTGTGGCATGGCACTGCTACCTTTCTGCTTTGGCTTGAATGGCTCTTCGACTTCGAGGACTTCAGATCTTTGTAAATGACGAAACTCTGTAGCCCATCGCTCCACAGAGCTCCCAATAAGAGCGATGCAATTTAGAAAAAAAGCGTGTCGATCCCGAGGGATCACTTGAGAGGAAATAGGCTCAACTTTTAATCCAAGTTTTTTTAGCACAATTGCTTCGACCTCCGGATCCAAGTGGGCATACGTCCCAACCGCACCAGAAATCATGCCATAAGAAATTTCTTCTTTAGCCTGCAGCAGTCGGCTACGTGCTCTTTTAAATTCTTCAAGCATCTGCAGCAGCTTTAATCCATAAGTCGTAGGTTCGGCAAATACCCCATGGGTTCTTCCAATCATGGGGACAAAGGCATACTGGATGGCTTTCTCTTCGATCACTTTAAGCAGAATGTCGATATCAGAAAGGAGAAGCTCTGCGGCTTCTTTCAATTGGAGAGCAAAGGTGGTATCAAGGATATCTGAAGAAGTTAAACCAAAGTGGAGATACCTTCCAGCCGGACCAATCTGTTCAGCAAGTGGTTCAAGGAAAGCAAGAATTTCATGCTGAGTGATCGCTTCGCGTTTCTTAATTTCCTCGAGGCCAATTGATATATTTTTCTGAATGTCTTTTGTTTCTTCTCTTGGTAAATAGCCCAACTCAACCAGAGTTTCTAAAACGAGAAATTCAATTTTAATCCAACTGTCAACTCTTTTTTGTTCGCTCCAAATTTGGAGCATGGGTTCGCGAGAGTACCGATCGATCATAGAAAAGCTTACAAAGAATGAGGAAGAATTGAAAATAAAAAAATCTTTTTGGCAAAGAAAATTGGAGGCAAGAAAAATAATGCATTCGTTAAACTTTTTGCTTCTAGCCACCTACCAAGCGCATGAGGGCTATGTCCTCTCTTAGGGGGAGGAATTTATCCTATGTTTGGCTTAACAAAGTTGGCAAGCGCTTCCGTAGACTCTGGCCTAGTGGTGAAAAATAGGAATTTTTAGTGTTATTTCCCACTCAAAGAATGCATAGGGCCAGACGCAGATCTATGGTCTTAATGGTTGGGGCTACATCGCATTCATTCTGGCTTCAATGAGTAACTCCAAATTTTTGTATAATGACTTCCTGAAGGTTTCAGTTCAGACCGTACTAAATGCAAAGCCTCTATTGTTAGTTCGAAAGGTGTAGGCAGAGCGATGGTTTGGTTTTTTTTCATATTACTTGGTACGCTCTTATTAGAAACATGGCGAAAGACAGTGATATGTGGAATAAATTTATCGTAAGCCTGAAAGGAAACTTTATTATCGATCATAAGCTGGATAAGTTTTTTGATCAATTTTTCTAGGGCTAAAGGCACCAGAGTGGCTTCAAACCATATAATACCTTCTTTCCCTTTCTTTTTAAAAACAGCTTTATCGAAATAGAGAGAGAGCGGAAACCCCTCAGGTTTTAAAAAAGAAGGGATCTGTTTTGTAATTTCATCCATAAGGCTTGGTAAATGCCAACCTAAGAAAAGAACAGTTACATGAAGAGAATCTTGAGGAATGGCTCTCCCTTCAATTTTTGGAAATAAATCCTTTGCGAGCTTACTTAAAAGGGATTGTAGATTTTCATCCGGCCAAAAAGCAAAAAAAAATCTTTCTTTTTTTTCTTCTTCTTTGAAATCAGTTGAAAGATTCATTCGACAAGTCTGCACCAAAGTGCGCCTCCTCTAACTGGCACAGTATTGTAGGATAGGAGTGAAATGGCCAAAAAGTTTTTTGGGAAATTATAATACAAAATTGTTCTAGTGCAAAACTCATCTTTTGCTTAGATCCTCCCCCAAGCTCTGACTACGGTGCGACAACAGCCGCGATGAATCTATTGATAGCTATAGAAGCTACTCCTGGATGAATGCCATAAAGCTTGTTAGGAAGCAACAGGTTTCTGTGGTCCTTTCCCTAGTTCAAATTTTAACCAGCAGAATCTAGTATAGGGGAGTGGCAATGGACTTCTAAAAGCTCTCATCCCGCTCAGAAACCATCGATATGGTATAGAGGGAATTAGGAAAACACAAAGAGAAGCTCTTCAATAGATATATGAGCCGAAGTATTTTTCAGGCATTTCCTGTTCAACCGACGAATATACTGCTTGAGATTCGGATTTGCCTGAAAAAAGGCTTTGCTATAGAGAAAGACTTTCAGCATACTAGAGTAGATCATTGAAATATAATAAAAAACTTTTTTTTTCTAATGAGTAATGGCAATAGTAAAAGATAAAAAAGGGGTTTTTTATTGTTATGAGTTTATTTTTAGCACAATCACAGCCTTTATCAGAACAAATCAACACGCTTGCCTTTGTGTTTCAATTTCTGGCTGCCCTTCTTGTTGCTGCTGGAATGCTTGGCGTTGCTGCTCTAATTGGGCAAAAAGGGAGGAAAACAAAAGAAAAAGATATTCCCTATGAATGTGGAAAGGATCCAATAGGTCCTCAGAATCCACGATTTTCTGTAAAGTTTTATATGGTGGCAATGCTTTTCATTCTTTTTGACATCGAGACAATTTTTTTCTTTGCTTGGGCTATATCCTATCAAGACCTTTTGTCTCAGGGAATAGGAGCGTTGTTTGTTATTCTATTTTTTCTGTTTTTGCTTGGGGTGGGTTTTGTCTATGAAGTTCAGAAAAAATCTTTGGATTGGACTCAAAGAGGATAAGGTTCTCCAAAGACGTGTTTTTTTTGGTACAAATGCTCTATTGACATATATTCCCCACTTATGGAATTTCCTCCCATCTAGAGGTGTATTGTGGGATGTTCCTTCGTTCCTCTTTTTACTCTGTGAAACCTCTTTGTAGTAACAATCTCTAGATGTAGTCGAACTTCTGAGTTGCCTATCAGTCGTAATATCCAATTCTCTTGATATTAAGTCATTCAATCTTTCCTATGCGGATAGCCCATTAACCTGGGCTTTGGCTAATAGGGGCGTTTTGAGTTTACTTTTTACTGAGCCCTTTTTGGCTTTGTAAAATACTCGAGAGAGAAGCATAGTTAGAGAAGATGCCGAAAGGACCCAGGAATTGCAGGACCTCTTTGTGATTACTTTTTGCTCCCTTTAATACTCTATTAAGGAAAGCTTATAAGAGGTTTGTTTGACTTGGAACACTAAATTGCTTACTCAGTTTACTCCCCTTGAGATAGGGGGAGGAGAAATTTCTTAGAGATGCGAATCTAAAAAACACCTATCCCATTTATACAAACGTAATATCCTATTGTTAGAAGTTCTTTTTTGATTATCAATCGTTATCAATAATAATGTCCTTAACAGTCATTCCTGCAGGAATCATAGGCAAAACATGCTCGGTATAGGGAACGACTACGTCAAGGACATATGGTTCTTGAGCCTCAAGCATTCTTTTTAGAGCTGGAACCAATTCCTCAGGTTTTGTTACTCTTTCTGCTTTGACTCCAAAGCCTTTGCAGATCTGAGGGAAATCAGGATAAATCATCTTTTTGTTATTCGGGCATCCAAGAAAAGTATGGGCTCTGTTACTATCATAGAACCGATCTTCCCATTGTACTACCATTCCAAGGTGTTGATTATTCAAAATAACAGCCTTAACAGGTATTTCTTCGGTAACTGCAGTGGCAAGTTCCTGAATATTCATTAGAAAGCTGCCATCCCCATCGATATCTATGACAGTTGCATCAGGAATCGCTATTTTTGCACCTAGCGCAGCCGGAAAACCGAATCCCATCGCTCCCAGTCCACCGGATGTCAAAAAGGTCCGAGGATGATGAAAGTTATAGAATTGTCCAGCCCACATCTGATGTTGGCCCACTCCAGTGGTTAAGATCGCTTCCCCGCGAGTCAGCTTGTAGATCTCTTCAACAACCATTTGAGGAAGAATATGATCTTCTGTTTTTCTGTAACGAAAAGGAAATTTCATTTTCCAAGCTTGGATTTCTTCATGCCAAGTGGAAAGGTCTGGAGGATGCCATTTTGTTTCATTGATAAGCTGGTTCAACGTAGAAAGGGCCTCTTTTATATCAGCCAAGACCGCTAAGTCGACTCTTTTGTTCTTATTTAACTCAGAGTTGTCGATGTCGATATGTACGATGAGTGCTTTTGGAGCAAAGGCTTCTACTTTCCCTGTAACCCGATCGTCGAATCTTACCCCAAAGGCTAGGAGCAGATCACACTGATCGACCGCAAAATTCGCATAAACTGATCCATGCATGCCAAGCCACTTGAGGGATAGTTTATGATTCTCGGGAAAGGAGCCAATACCCATCAGTGTGGTTGTGACTGGAATGTTTGTTTTTTCAGCGAATTTTAAAAGTTCAAGATGAGCGCCACTGGAAATAATGCCTCCGCCGACGTACAGCACAGGTCTTTTAGCTTTTCCTATCCAATCGAGAATCGTCTTAAGTATGGAACGATCCAAAGGAGGGGGAGCGAGTTTTGATTCCAAGCCTGTAGAAGTGGGGAAAAAAGGTTTAAATACAGCTTGTTGGACATCCTTAGGAATATCAATAACGACTGGCCCTGGTCTGCCGGACCTTGCGATCAAAAGAGCCTCTTTTATGATCTGTGGAATTTCTCTTGGATCTATGACCAAATAGCTATGTTTAACAATGGGTAAGGTAATCCCAAAAACATCCGTTTCTTGAAAGGCTCCTTTCCCAATCATATCTTTTTTGACTTGTCCCGTGATTGCAACTAACGGAACCGAATCCATATAAGCATCAGCGATACCGGTGACAAGATTGGTGGCTCCTGGCCCAGAAGTTGACATGCATACTCCAACTTTTCCCGTGGCTCGAGCATAGCCTTCAGCCATAAAAACTCCACCCTGCTCATGTCGAGGAAGTACGGTTCTAAGGGATTTAGCTCTCGTAAGAGATTGGTGCATCGGCATACTTGCACCGCCAGGATAAGCAAAAATGGTAGTTACGCCTTCTTTCTCAAGTGAAGCGACTACACAATCTGCTCCAGACATCTCTGGGCCAACTGTACCTTCTTTTGAAGAAGGCAATTGAATGGAAATCGAACCAATGGCCATAATAACTGAATAATGGTTAAAATTTTAGTTTATTTTTAAATACATCATGATAAAAAAATACAGTTATTTTATCTTTCTTCCTCTTTTAATATAAGGATTAGTTAAAATGGATTATTGCAATGATTTTTTCAACTGATTAGTATCCAAGTATGCCATATTTATCAATCGAAACGAACGTAGCTTTAACTGAGGCTCAACAAAAGGCTCTAGTTGAGTCAGCCAGTCATTTTATTGTTGAAAAACTAAAAAAACCGCAAAGTTATACGATGATTAGTTATTCGGGAGCAAAGCGATTCCTTTTCTCTGGAAATGAAGAACCAGCAGCCTTTGTGGAATTGCGTGCTATCAATCTTCCTGTTAACAATTGCGGAGAGTTTTCAAGCGAAATTTGTGCATTGATAGAAAAACATTGTAAGATAAAACCTGATCGAATTTTTATTAATTTTTTTGACGTTCCTGCAAATTTATGGGGTTACAATAAAACGACATTTGGATAAATGCGAATGGCTCCATGCAGACTTTTTCTTAAAAATTCATGAAGTTAATTCCTTGACAGGCGAACGAAAAGGAACAATTGTTTTTTCCTCAGTGAAAACATATTTTCAAAAGCCAACAGAAGTTAGTCGCAACTGGTATCTTATTGATGCCAAGGATCAGGTAGTGGGTAAAGTTGCTGTCAAGGCAGCTACCCTCCTTAGAGGGAAGGGGAAGGTCATCTTTACCCCTAACGTAGATACTGGAGACAACGTTATTATTATCAATGCCTCCAAAGCTATTTTCAGTGGGAAAAAAGAATTTCAAAAAAGATATTCTACCTATTCTGGTTATATCGGAGGACAAAAGAATTATACTCCACAAAAAATCCGTTTAAAACGGCCCACATTTTTAATTGAGCATGCGGTCAGGGGGATGATTCCACATAACAGGCTTGGTAGGAAAATATATACCAAACTTCATGTCTATGAGGGGGCTGAGCATCCTCATACAGCGCAGAAACCTATTCCAATTTCAATAGATTGAGACTACGATGACAGCGATTCCTCATAATATGCAGATTCAAGCCACTGGAAGAAGGAAAACGGCAACAGCGACAGTTATTCTTAAACCCGGAAAGGGAGATGTAAAAATCAATGGGAAAGATATAGAATTTTATTTCCCAACTTTTGTTCACAGATGGGAAGTCGTAAAACCTTTGGAAGTGGTCGAAGGGACGAAAAAATTTGATATCATTGGAAAGGCTACTGGAGGGGGATTGATGGGCCAGGCCCAGGCTATGAAATTGGCGGTGGCTAGAGCGTTAATAAAGTATGATAGTTCTTATCGGAGTTTGTTGAAAAAAGAAGGGCTCTTGACACGTGATCCGCGAATGAAAGAGCGGAAAAAAACAGGACAGCCTGGAGCAAGAAAAAGATTTCAATTCTCCAAGCGTTAGTTTTTGCTTTCAAAGCACCTTTTTAGTAGCCTTCTTTTAAAAAGCTTATAAATAAGACCCATTCAGGTTTTTGTCATGTCTCCCATCCGAGTCGGTGTCATTGGGGCCTCAGGGTATTCAGGAGAAGAATTAGTAAGGCTGTTGGCCAATCATCCTGGAATTACTCTCCGGATAATTACTTCCAGACAATATGAGAATATGTCCCTTGGTTCAGTGTTCCCAAACATTGGTCAGTATGGGAACCTGCTCTTTAGTAATCCAGACGAGTTAGAAACCATAAGTAAAGAAACCGATGTCGTCTTTCTTGCTTTACCGCATGGCAAAGGTTTGCCTTATGCTCATTATCTGTATGAACAAGGCAAGGTTGTCATTGATTTAAGTGCAGATTTTCGTCTTCAAAATCCTTTGGATTATGAACTTTATTATAAATTTTCTCATCCCTACACAGAGCTCTTGAAGAAGGCTGTTTATGCCTTACCGGAAATTTACGAAGAACAGATCGGCTCCTCAAACCTATTAGCCATGCCGGGTTGTTATCCAACCGGTGTACTGCTATCTATTATCCCTTTACTAAAGAAAGGGTGGATTGATCCTCAATTGATCGAAGTTTTTGCGATCAGCGGGACTACGGGTGCGGGAAAGACTTTGGATTCCAAATTATTATTTAGTGAAATCTCCGAAAATTTGAGACCGTACGGTTTTCCTAATCATCGCCATGTCCCTGAAATTCTACAAGAAATAAAGAAAGTGGCAATGGGGAAGCCTGCAGGAGTGCTTTTTGTGCCGGTTTTGGCTCCTCTTTGTAGGGGCATTCTACTGAGCATCACTGCGACTCTAACCGCTAACATTTCGCAACAAGAAGCAGAAGATGCGGTATTGGAATTTTATAAAAAAGCTCCCTTCATAAAAGTCTTGAGCCATGGGATGATGCCGGAGCTGAAATTTGTGCTTCGTACCAATTATTTATATTTTTCCATTCACTTGTTCACTGAAAAGAATAAGTGTCTAGTAATAGCAGCGATTGATAATCTAGGGAAAGGAGCAGCGGGACAGGCTATACAGGCAATGAACATAAGGTTTGGATTAGCTCAAACCACTGGATTAGGCCCATGAAAGAGGAATCTATCGAATTCATTAAATCTGGAGGTGTAACGGCTCCTCGAGGCTATCTTGCTTCTGGGATAAGTTGCGGCATAAAACCTGGTAAAAAAAGCGATTTGGCTTTGGTGGTTTCTCAACAACTTGCAGATATTGCAGGGGTGTTTACACAAAACAAAGTGAAAGCAGCTCCCGTTATTGTATCCATGCAAAGGGTGAAAAAAGGCAAAGCGAGGGCTGTCGTTATTAACTCCGGTAATGCCAATGCGTGTACGGGATCTAGGGGCATTGAAGATGCTGAGCAGATGACTACTGTGACAGCCTCCTTTCTTGGTTGTTCTCCAGATGAAGTTTGTGTCTGTTCGACAGGCAGGATTGGAGTGTATCTTCCCATGAAAAAAATTATCCGAGGGATAGAAAAGGCCTGTAAGCAGCTCAATGTGGAAGGAGGGAAAGATGCCGCTGAAGCGATAATGACTACCGATACTGTCCCCAAACAGGCAGCTTTAAAAGTAAAAATAGAAGACAAGGAAATTATTATTGGAGGAATGGCCAAAGGGGCTGGAATGATTGCTCCCAACTTAGCAACAACCCTTGGAATAATAACCACAGATGCCTCTCTTTCTCCCGAATACCTTAACAGTGTCTTACACAGTTGTGTACAGGAAACCTTCAATAGGATCTCTATTGATGGAGAAACCTCCACCAACGATACCATTTTAGTGTTCTCAAATGGGCTAGCAAAAAATACAACGATCGGCATGGATAGCCCTCATAAAGGAATTTTCAAAAATGCTTTGCGACTGGTTCTGGATCGGCTTGCCAGGGAGGTGTTAGAAGATGGTGAAGGGGTAACTAAAGTCGTTGAAATTTTGGTTCAAGGTGCTGCTTCAGAAAAAGAAGCGGAGCTTGTGGCCAGGTCCATAGGGAATTCTCTGCTGGTGAAATGTTCATGGAATGGTGAAGATCCCAACTGGGGAAGGATCCTGTGTGCCATTGGGTATTCTGGGGCGAATGTGGATCAGAATAAAATTGATCTTTTTTATAATGGTTTTCAGGTTGTTGCTTCTGGGGTAAGAACCGAAACCAAGGAAAGCCTGATTAAAAAAACTGTAAAAATGCCAATGTTTTCTCTTCTAGTAGATCTTCATATTGGGTCAGGACAATATAGGTTTTTTACAACGGATATTTCTGAGCGTTATGTGAGAATTAACAAAGGAGAATAAAGAGCAATTCAATGCATACTATAAATGCCGAAGAAGTAACTCCTGAGCAAAAAGTCCGCATTTTTTTAGAAGCCCTGCCCTATGTACAAAAGTTTAGAGATTCTATTTTTGTAATCAAATATGGGGGAGCGGCCATGGAAGCTCCTTTTCTTGTGGAAAGGACCTTGCGTGATATCGTTTTGCTTGAAGCTGTTGGGATTCATCCTTTGATTATTCATGGAGGAGGGGAAGCGATCAACAAAGCGATGAAGTCCCAGGGAATGCGCCCAAAGTTTGTCAATGGAATTAGGGTAACAGACAAAGACCTTATCGCCTTAATAGAAAAGGTGCTTTGTAAAGAAATAGGCCCCTTTATAGCCCAGAAAATTATTGAGTATGGAGCAAAAGCGGTGTTTATTCCAGGCTATGAAGTCTTTAGCGCTGTCAAGTGGCAGGCTTTTTCTTCCCAAGGTTATCCAATTGATTATGGTTATGTTGGCTCGATTGTTGCAGCGGATATCCATCCACTGTTAAAACTGCTTCATAATCAGTTTATCGTTGTTGTTTCTCCCTTAGCGAAAGGGGAAAACGGTGAAATTTACAATGTCAATGCTGATATTGCTGCAAGTAAAATGGCAAAATTTATAAAAGCAAAAAAATTAATATATCTAACCAACACCAGCGGCATCCTTGCGGATGAAAAAAATCCAAACTCTACTATTTCTGTTGTCGATAAGCGGAGGATCGATGCATTAAAAAAGAAGGAACTATTCATGGAGGCATGATCCCCAAAGTAGAATCAGCTCTTGAAGCTTTAGAATCAGGGGTAGAAAAGGTGCATTTTCTTGATGGCAGAATGCCTCATGCCTTGCTATTAGAGATATTTACAGATAAAGGAATAGGAACTGAAATCATTCTATAATAAAAAACACAATGTAATGGGAGTGGAGCTGTCGGATTAATAGAAAGCTTCTATGTAGCTGGAGAAAAAAGGTAGGCTATCGAAGAGATAGAAATTAGCTGGTTAAGAATAAATGCAGGAAATTAGCGAAGAACAATTAATTTTTGATGGATATCAACAACATATAGTTCCTAGCTATCGCAGACTGCCACTGGTGGTAGATCATGGGGAAGGAAGTTATCTCTGGGATATCAAAGGCAAGAAATATTTGGATTTTACTGGTGGCATTGCTGTTAATGTTTTAGGCCATAGCCATCCGGTTATTCGGGAAGCTTTGCAGCACCAATCGGGAAAACTCATCCATTGCTCTAATCTCTACTTTCATGAGCCTGCCTGGAGGCTTTCTCGAAAAATTGTTTCTCTTATTGGCCAAGGTAAAGTATTTTTTTCAAATAGCGGAGCCGAAGCCAATGAATGTCTTTTTAAAGTAGCTAGAAGATATGGAGAGTCTTCGAATAGATTTGAAATTCTTTCTTTTGAAGGCTCCTTTCATGGTAGAACCTTGGCTGGAATAGCTGCAACAGGACAGCAAAGAATCAAAAAAGGCTTTGGTCCTCCAATACCTGGATTTCGAACGATACCAAAGGCAGGGGCTAAAGAGTTTGTAGAATTTCTTTCAGAACAGACGATAGCCCTTATTGTTGAGCCTATTCAGGGGGAAAGTGGGGTGCATGTTTTTCCATCCCAGGATTTAATTGAGATAAGGCAGATCTGTTGGAAGAAAAAAATTCTTTTTTTATCGATGAAATCCAATCTGGGATATGGCGCACAGGTCAGTTTCTTGCATGGCAGAGCCTGGTCGCTGACAGAATGACTTATCAAAACCTTCTTCCTGATGGGGTATCCCTCGCTAAAGGATTAGGAGGAGGCTTCCCAATAGGAGCTAGTTGGATTAACAGTGAATATTGCGATGTATTGGATGAAGGATCACATGGGACAACCTTTGGTGGTTCTCCTTTGGCTTGTCATGTGGCTCTCACTGTGCTGGAAGAGATTGAAAGAAAAGGCTTTAACAAAAATATCCTAGCAATGGGGAACTATCTTCTTTCTTCTCTTAAGAAACTAGAAAAAAAGCCTCAAAGCCTATTGCAAGAAGTTAGAGGGATGGGCGGAATGCTTGGACTGGAACTATCGGTTCCTTCTTTTCAAGCAGCCATAGCTTTACTGGAAAGAGGTCTTCTTGTAGCCCCCTCAAGCGGCAATACAATAAGGTTGTTGCCTCCACTGAATGTTTCTTTTGAGCAGATTCAAGAGGCAGAAAGCATTCTAAAGCAATTTTTGTTTTCTGTGTTATAAAGACAAGCTTTTGTAATTGAAAAGGATAAGATTAATGGAACCTTCAGCCACTTCGATAAGCGTCGGAAAGGGTTAATTCTATGAAGCCGCTACGCCATTTTCTTTCTATCAAAGATATCAGCGAAAAAGAAGCACGATTGATTTTTAAAAAAGCTTCGGAATTCAAAACAAACAGAGGCAAAAATGCTCTCTTTTTTTTGAGCTCCCAGACTTGGGCTTTGATTTTTAGAAAGCCTTCTACTCGAACCCGTTTATCATTTGAAGTGGCGGTCCGGGAGCTTGGAGGAGAAGCCCTTTTTCTCAACAGTCAAGATCTGCAATTATCTCGTGGAGAGTCGATAGAAGATACCGCGCAAGTTTTTGGAAGAATGGTACACGGTATCATCATGAGAACTTTTTCGCAGAAAGAACTAGAACTTTTTGCCCTCTATGGGAACATTCCCGTCGTCAACGCTCTAACAGACGAAGAGCATCCCTGTCAGGTCCTTTCAGATATCTTTTCTTATGAAGAAAAAAGAGGATCGATAGAAGGAAAAAAAATTGCATTTGTAGGGGATGGCTGTTGTAATGTTGCTAGATCCTGGGCATTGGCTGCCGAAATCTTTAGGTTTAATCTTTCGATTGCTGCTCCCCCACTCTATTTTTCACCCATCGATAATCCTTTTGTCACAAATACCACTTCGATCGAGGAAGCCTGCCAGGATGCTTCGCTTCTTTATACAGATGTTTGGACTTCTATGGGTAAAGAAGAAGAGATGCAGAAACGACAGGTCGACTTTTCTGGCTATCAGCTCAACGAACATGCTGTGAAAGTTGCTTCTAAAGACGTGTTGGTTTTCCATTGTCTGCCAGCGTATCGCAATAAAGAGATCTCTACTGAATTATTCAAGGAAAGAGCAGAAGACATATATACCCAGGCAGAGAACAGGCTGCATGTGCAAAAAGCCCTATTGGCATGGCTTGTTGGAAAACTTGACGATTCGCTTCCAAGCGAATAAATAAAGTATTGTTTTAAGGTGCGGATAAAAGCCCTGAGGCTTAAGGAGAGCCTAACCAAAGAGATCTCCAAAGTGCTTTGCTGCCCTCAGCCGATCCCTTAGTTCCAATTTCTATTTTAAAAGCTTTTGGCTCAATCTTTTCTCTTTCAAATTTTCCCGACTATGATAAGCTTGCCAAAAGCTCGAGTGTCCAACCTTCGTGCGGGAAGCCTATTGCGTATCGAGCAAAACGAACCGTCGCCAGAGTGGGGCTGCGCCCTCTCTACATCTTTGGGCTGGGGAAGAAAGAAGAAAGCCTCTGTTTCCTCCAAGAAACCCTATTTCCTTTTAACTGGCTTGAGTCTGCCCGTTCCATAGGCTATCCGGTCGCCGAGTTGCATCGGCAAAACGCTTTACTTCGGAAGCAACTCTGAAATATCCAAGCTAAAAGGCTAGGGGAAAGATAAGGTTCAAAAGCGGTAGCCGATCTCGAAAAGAACGAGGGGCACGTAGAGCCAATGACCTTCTAAGCCGGCATGCGGTGTCTCGTTGAAAGTAGATTCAGCAGAGGGGCCTTTAAACCCATTGAGGGCTCCAACAAACCGGAAGATCCCTTCGATCCCTATCGACCAACGCGTCCCTGGGAGATAATAGCGGATTCCGCCCCGCGGAGCGAACCAATAGCCCCAAACCTCTCCTAGATTGACGCTTGTCGATTCCACGTTCACGATCGCCCCACCTCCGGCGAAGCCGACAAACGGTTCGAATCGATCCTGTCCGATTCGGTAGCCAACGGAGCCTCCAAGACCCAGGAAGCCTAAATTGGTTTGATCCCTCTGTAACAAAGCAGAGGTCCCCGTCCCAAGATAGGCGCCAAGAAATCCCACATCGAAGGACCAATGACCCCAGCGTCGCAGGTCGAACCAGCGGAAGCCGGCAGAGAAGAGCGAGGTGAAGGCAAAGTCGGCATTGAACTTCATTGGCGTTACCGCACCGGTGAGGTTATTGACGATCTCTCCCCTGTCAAATTCTGGAAAGGCCGACCCGGCCCCGAAGGTGAGGAACCAATTACCAGGTGGCTCTTGCGGAGGCTTGGACGGATTTTTCGAGAATAAAGAAGGAAGAAGCGCATGATCGATTACTTGTTGTTGGACAGCGACTCCGTCTTCTTCCTGCTCCTGGCACAAAAGAGTTTGGGGAGTAGAGAGGAGTGTGCTAATTAAAAAAACAGTAAAAGTGAGAATGCAGCGATGGATCGAATCCGGATGAAAGCTCTCCAGCGAAGTTGCAAATAATGATAAATTATGTGTCGCCAGAGAGAGCGTATCGGCAGACCAAGAATTGGATGTGCTGGTCGGCAATGATACCTCCCGCCGGAATCCCCCGGAACAAGTATCAGGGTAGCGCTTTGGTCGAAGGATCGAGGTGACAGCTCCGGAGGTCTGAGCTTCTGAAGAAACAAACATGAGAGGTAGATCCAAAGAAGTCTCAAAACGAACGATGGCAACTTCTGCTGAATTAGAACATCACAGCCCATAGACGATCTAAGCCGCTGCTTGGCTTTCCATACGAGAGTTTGAACTGCTGACGCTTGAGTTGTGGATTCTTGGCCGAATATGTAGAGTTTGAACATGACTGCTTCGACAAATCCATATATAAATAAAAAAAAATCACAGCTTTGCACTCTAGCTCACGCTCCTTACCACATTTTGTTGAATATTTTTCCTTCGCCAATCCCTAAACAAATACTAGGAAGATCGATTTTGCTATTTTGCCCTTGCGACAAAAAATAGGGGAGGAGGCATAACGGGCAGATGTTCGAACTTTTCTTTGGCTGCTGCGCTTTGAAGCGGGACGGGTCTTTGTCATCAAAGAAGCCAAGACCATTGAAGTGCTCATGCTAAGTTAAGGTAAGGAGACGACCTTCAAGGAAAACTAGCCTTAAGAAAGCAGAAAATCAGCTTTAAACCAGTGTGAATAAGGAATGAGTAAGTCTGATAGAAAGGTCCAATGATTCTCTGTTATATTTAAAAATGAGTACCTTTCATGTTGTCATTGGGGGTGGGGGATTTGGCGGATTGACGGCAGCAAAAACTTTAGGCAAAGAGATCCAAAAAAGGAAACTTTCCTGTAAGCTCACCTTAATCGATAAAGAAAACCACCATCTTTTCCAACCTTTGCTATATCAAGTAGCGACGGCAGGATTAGCTGCTACAGATATTGCAGTGCCGATTCGCTCTATTTTGAGTAGGATTCCAGAAGTGGAGGTGCGGATGGATACTATTGAAAGAGTAGATTTGGAGAAAAAAATGCTCTTTTGTTCAAAGGGAATCCTTCCGTATGATTTTTTGATTCTTTCTTTAGGAATGCGGGTTAATTATTTTGGTCATGAGGAATGGAGCTCTTTTTGTTTGGGTTTAAAGACTCTTGGAGATGGTCGTTCGATTCGAAATGTGATTCTCAATGCATTTGAACAGGCTGAGATTGAAACTAATCCTAAAGAGCGAGAAAAATACATGACATTTGTTATCGTAGGAGGAGGGCCTACAGGGGTTGAATTAGCAGGAGCTCTAGCTGAACTTTCTAAAAAGGCGCTGAAAAAAGATTTTCGAAATATTGATCCAGCAAACACTCGAATCATTTTACTGGAAGCCGCCCCTAGAATTCTTCTTTCCTATAATGAAAGACTGTCTGCATTAGCACGCAGCCGTTTAGAAACAATGGGTGTAGAGATAATGGTTTCAAAACCAGTAGAGAAGATCGAAAAAGGAAAGATTTTTTATAAAGGGGGTATGATTGAAGCTTCGACAATTTTATGGGCAGCGGGAGTACGTGCGGTGGATCTGCCTGGGTTAGACGTGCCAAAAGCAAAAGATGGGCGTATAAAAGTCTTAGCAGATCTTACAATACCTGGGCATCCTGAGGTCTTTGTTATAGGCGATATGGCAATGGTCCCTGGAGTTCCCGCAGTAGCTCCTGCGGCTATCCAGATGGGCAGATATGCCGCCTATGAGATATCTAGGAGAGTGGCTTGTCTAGTGGGAAAAAGCACTGGTCGAGATTGTTTAAAACCGGGAGCGTTTCATTATTTCGATAAGGGTATGATGACGACGCTGGGCAGGGGAAAGGCAATAGTTCAATTCCGTAATTTTGGATTTAATGGGTATCTAGCTTGGATTGTTTGGCTGCTTGTTCATATAATTACTCTTATCTCCTTTAGAAACCGACTGGCTGTTTTGATTCAGTGGGCTTGGGCTTATTTCCGATTCAAGCCAGGAGCAAGACTGCTTTCTAAATGAATGATTGTCAGTTAGGGGATAAAACCAAGGACTCGTACAGGAAACCCAGTAGCACCTTTTAAGGGAATCGTGGCCACAAGAATCCACGCCCCAGCTGGAGGCAACTCCTTAAGATTACACAAACATTCCAAGCCCCACTTTCCTGCTGCTAATAGCGTTTTGTGTACCGGATAATCCTGGCTTTTCCCACAATCAATAGAAAGAGTATCAACACCAATGCCAGCAATCTTTCTTTCATGAATTAAAAACTGAACGGCTTCTAGAGAAAATCCGGGAAAATGCAACAGCCCATCTTCTTTTTTATTGCAAAAAAAGGGAGTTTGTATCCATTTTTCCCATCCGCTATACATCAAAACAACGCTATTTTCTGGGATACCCCCATACCTTTCTTCCCACAGTCGAATATCCTCTAAAGTTAAGAGCGTATCTGGATTATGGGTTGTATTTTCCGAAATGTTGATAAGAACTAAAGGAGAGAAAAGATCAGGAAGTTCTATATCCCCAACCGATTTGCCGCTTTTAGAATAGTGTAAGGGAGCATCGAAATGCGTTCCCCAGTGTTCTGGTATTTCCCATCTGTTAGAAGCATAACCGTCTTCTTTGGTTGTTTGGAAGCATATATGACCTGGTGAGCCCTGACCTGGGAAAATGGGAAAATTCGAATGAAGGGGATGGGTAAGATCAACGATTGTATGAAAGTGGCAAGCAGTAGGAAGAAGATAGCGCATAGCTCTCTATAATGTTTTTTTTTATAACCAGATTAGAAAAAAAAAGAATAAAAAAGAAGGAAAAGCCTATAAAAAATACCCGTTTTGAATGTTGAAAGAAATAGGGTTCTTTATACTATGCTTTTAAGAATAGTCTATTGGAGCAAAAACTCTTTAAGCTTTCTCCTTGTGATTTTATTGTGTACATTAGCCGATCTCTCTGCCCATTCAGAAAATGGGAAAGCGCTTTATCGGGAGCATTGCTCAAGCTGTCATGGTCTCAATGGGGAAGGATTAGGATCTAATCCACCGTTGAAAAATTCTTCTTGGGTAACCGGAGACCCTCAAAGATTGATTCGGCTTGTCTTAAATGGTTATTCTGGAAGAATCGAAGTTGATGGAGAGATATATAGAGGAAATATGCCAGCTTGGAGGACAGTATTAAACGACAAAGAGATCGCTTCTATTTTATCTTATCTGAGGTCCAATTGGGGTGGAGGACCAATCACCCCACAAGAGGTTGCTACTGTCAGAGGAAAAACTAAAAACGAGCCTACCACGGGCGCAATCTCTGGATGTAGAGGAAATAGGATGGGAGCGATGCATTCCAGATCTATGGGAAGAGGGATGCGGGGAGGTATGGGTTGTGGGGGTTGTGGGCAGTAATGGAGGAATATTTTTTTTGAACTATTCTGATGTAAAGCTCTTCATACTTTTTTGCGGACTCCTCCCAGCTAAAATTTTTCCTCATGCCATTGATTCGAGCTGTTTGGATCAATGGAGGATCGTTTTTCCAAAGGTCTAGAGCTGTTTTTAAAACCTCTAAAAGGGCAGAGGCTTCTGGTTGATGAAACAAAAGGCCCGTTCCGCTGGGGTCTTGACGAATATCTAGGACGCTGTCAACTATTCCTCCTGTTGCTCTAGCTATGGGAACTGTGCCATAAATCTGGGCATAGAGTTGTCCTAGCCCACAGGGTTCATAAAGGGAGGGCATAAGGAAAAAGTCGCTTCCAGCAAAGATAAGATGAGCTAATTCTTCAGAAAAACCGATAAAGGAAGCTGCTTTCCCTGAAAATTCCATAGAGAGCCTTCTAAAAAAATCTTCAAACTCTTTTTCTCCTTCGCCCAATAAAACAAACTGGAAATCTTCTGTTGCTAACGCTTCCCTGAGAATGGATTTGAGAAGCGAAATTCCTTTCTGGACATGAAGCCGTGTGACCATCCCAACAATTGGAACATTAGTGGATTTTTGAAGCCCGAATTTTTCCTGTAGTGCTTCCTTGCATAGCCGCTTGCCTTTAAGATCCGTTTTATCATAATTAGCTGGGATCAAAGGATCTATTTTGGGGTTCCATACCTCCATATCCACCCCATTAAGGATACCCATAAGCGTATCGGCTCTTTTTCTAAGTATTTCAGAGAGTCCTGCTCCACCAATAGGCTCGAGAATTTCCTTTGCATAAGTGGGCGATACCGTCGTTATAAAATCGCTGTATACGATGCCAGCTTTTAAAAGGTTGATTTGGCCATAATCTTCAAAAGTATCAGCAGTAAATAGTTTCCAATCGATTCCTAGATAAGGAAGGACCATGGCATCGTACTTGCCTTGATAACAAATGTTGTGAATGGTTAGAAGAGAGGCGGATTTTTTAAATGGGGAAAGAAGATTAGGCCATATCTTTAAAAAGACGGAGACAAGAGAAGTCTGCCAATCGTTAACATGAAAAACATCCGGAATCCACCCCATTTCTTTACATATTTCAAGAACGGCTTTGGAGAACATACCAAACCTGTAAGCATTGTCTTTGTATTCCCCACCGGGTTCATCATAAATTCCTCTTCTATTGAAATAGTCTGCATATTCAACAAGCCAAAGTGGTATGTTCCCATCTAAAGAGGTCTCATGCAATCCAATCCAATGTTCACAGTTGCAGCCCATGTGCACACAAGCAGAGCCGAGGAATCGGATATTATAAAGAGATTTATCAATAACCGAATAAAAAGGAATAATGACTTTTACGTCATGTCCCAGCTTTGCTAAGGAGCGGCTTAAGGAAAAAATCATATCGGCTAGCCCTCCTACTTTGGCAAAGGGGCTACATTCAGAAGCAATAAGCAAGATTTTAAGCCTAATTTTTGTCTCTTTTCTCTCCTCCTTCTCCAACTCTTTGACCGGTTGTTGATCCTTTTGGAGGGCTGTTGCTTTTTTGGAAGAAGTGCCTTTTGCTGTTTTTTTGGTGGCAGTCGTTGTTTTTCTTTTGGGTGAAGCTAAAGCCATAACTTTATTGCTACTGGAAAGCTATCTGTAAGCCAAGTAATAATAAGATGCTATTCTTACAATTTATTTATAAGCAATCTTTTTAGTCTTTATTTAAGTTTGACAGAGGATTCCGAGGGAAATATCATGAGGGAGGGGATGGGACAGTTAAAGGATCGAACTACATCATATATGGAAGATGAGCGATAAAAGAAAGTTTAGGGAAAGCTTAAAAATAGGCAGGATTTCTTCCCATGATCTGGGGCATGAACAAATTCCTATAAGAGTCGTTGCCTATGGCTATAAGGGAGATCGGATTGATACCAATACAGCTTTGGGTATTGGAGCTTTTAATAATAGATTAGGTCCTTTTAGCTTTGCTTTAAGCCATTCTTTAGAAAAAAAACTTGCGTTAAAAAAAGGGGACACTCTTCTTTTGCACTTTTCCAATGGGAAGAAAATGGTTGGACAATTCGATGATAGGATTCCAGCTTCAAGCATTTGCAAGCTAATAAGAAAACATGGGAAAGGAGCAAAATTGACAATAGATGTCTACATGCCTTGGGGAAACAAAAAGGAAGCTTACAGTCTTCCAGAACTAGCGAAGTTAGAGGTCTTAAAGAAAGGGACTGACCCAATGCAACTAGAAAAGCTCTTAATAGAAAAGGGGCTTCCTGTATACGAACGAGCCAATCGGTGGCATCGATGGGTTGAGGCACAAAGGGCTCATGAAAAAATGAAAGAAAGTTATTCCAAGCATTCATTTTTTGATAAGCACATCAAAAGATCTTCCTTTAACTTTTTTGATCGGGAAATTTGATTCGTTTTGTCAACAAGTGCCTTCTTAAAACAGCTGTGCAGGACGTAGTTTAATATCGCCCTACTTTCTTCTTAGCGGTTGTACTACCTTTAAGCTCCAAGGCAATGGGATTAGACAACTTTAAAATGGCCTTTTGATCGCTATCCTATAGCTAGAGACGGGATAATCCAGGACCGTTTACTCTTTTTAGAAAAAAAGAAAAAATCTTTGTTTTCGCTTAAAAGCTATTATATTATAAAATCACAGTATAAAAAACTTATCGTTTTATTAAGCTTTTATTTTCGAACAATTTGAATAACCTTCTCCCCTTTCTATCTACTCATGACTCCCCAACAGATTCCTATTCGCAGCGCTAATCCTGAAACGACTATCCATTCCTGGAAAGCCAAAGTTCTTGCCTACCAAAAGCCTTCCCTATGGAAAAGTCTCTGGCAACTTGCAAACACACTCATTCCATATGCAGCATTCTGGTATCTCATTTATTTAAGTCTGCCTGTATCTGTCTTTCTTGTCTTGCCTCTTATTGTGCTCTGTGCGGCTTTCCAAATCCGTATATTTTCTCTGTTCCATGATTGTTGCCATGGCTCCTTTTTTAAGTCGAAGAAAGCCAATGAAATCATTGGTACCTTCCTTGGCATTCTAGTGTTTACTCCTTATCATCATTGGAAATGGGAACATTCCATTCATCATGGCAATGCGGGCAACCTTGACAAAAGAGGCGTTGGAGATATGTGGACATGGACGGTCAAAGAATATTTGGCCTCTCCATGGTGGCGGAAGTTAATCTATAGAATACTTCGTAATCCCATATTTTTGTTTGGAATTTCTCCACTTGGTCTTTTTCTTATTAAAAACAGGTTTGCTTCGAAAAACGCTGGGAAAAAAGCGCGGCAATCAGTTTTGATTACTAATATTGGTATTTTAGCCCTATGCGTAGCTCTTGGATTCTTATTTGGTTGGCAAAAATATATTCCTATCCAACTAATGGTTGTTTTTCTTGCAGGTTCTGCAGGCATTTGGCTCTTTTATGTCCAACATCAATTTGAAGAGGTTTATTGGGAAAGAGGGAAAAAATGGGATTTTCAGTCTGTTGCTCTAGAAGGGAGTTCTTTTTATAAACTTCCAAAGATTTTAGAATGGATTACCGCCAGTATTGGATACCACCATGTCCATCATTTAAGTCCCCAAATACCCAATTACTTGTTAGAACAATGCCACAAAAACGTACCCATTTTTGAAAAAGCAAAGACTCTGACGCTACTATCTAGTTTGAAAACTCTCAACCTTCATCTTTGGGATGAGGACCAAAGAAAAATGGTAAGTTTCAAATTTCTTAGAACTTTTTCTTCTTCAAAAAATTAACGCAGACAAGTTTTGCCTCAATTAATTCTCAAGCAGTCTGGAACAACTTATGCCCAGGCTTGATGAAGGCATGAGAAGAAGGTGGCTATAGCTTTCCTTCCTCTTGTTTTATTCCCTGGTTTCAAAGTATTACTTATAAAGCCTCACATGAATGGATAAATCCGTTTTGCAATCGCAAGGTCTTTAGCAGGGATTCTAGTTATTGGAGAGGCAGAAGTGTAAGCTCATAGGAGCTGCAAGAGGAAAAAGTTCTCAAGAGAGAAATCCTAAGGCGTCAAGTACCGCATCAAAAAAGTTTTTTTTCTGACAACATGAGCGATGGTTAGAAACCTTTTTGCTTCAGAGGGTGAGGAAAGGATACTAGACGGCGACGGCCGCTTTTATTGGAGGATATGGATCATAATTCAAAAGCTCGATATCCTCAAAGCAAACAGCATCGATGGACTTGAGATGTGGGTTAATTCGTAGAGTTGGTAATGGCCTAGGGGATCTTTGAAGCTGTAATTTTGCTTGAGACACATGGGTTGTGTATAGATGAAGATCTCCAAAGCTCTGAATAAACTCTTTAGGGATCAAACCGCAGACATGAGCTATGAGGTGTGTAAGGAGAGAATAGGAAGCAATGTTAAAGGGTACCCCTAGAAAAACATCTGCGCTTCTTTGGTAAAGGTGACAGGACAGATAGGGGCCGTTGACATAAAACTGAAAGAGCACATGACAAGGAGGAAGTGCCATTTCATCTAATTCGGAAGGGTTCCACGCACTAACAATTAATCGCCGGCTATTAGGATCTTTCTTGATTTGTTCAATAAGCCATCCTATCTGATCAACAGTTTTTCCATTGGCCCCACGCCAACTTCTCCATTGGGCGCCGTAGATTCTTCCAAGATTGCCGTTTTTATCTGCCCATTCATCCCAAATAGTGACCCCATTTTGATGAAGGAAGGAAAGGTTAGTGTCTCCCCTCAAAAACCAAAGGAGCTCGTAGACGATCGATTTCCAATGAAGTTTTTTGGTTGTAAGAAGAGGGAATCCCTTGGTAAGATCAAAACGGATCTGATCTCCAAAAATAGAATAGGTACCTACCCCCGTCCTATCTTTTTTAAGGACACCAAATTTTAATACTTTTTCTAAAAGTTGAAGATAAATCTGCATCGTGACAACATATTCTAAAAAACTTTCGCCAAAATAGTAAATGAAAGAAAAAGAAAATTTGACTCCCATGATGCGGCAGTATTGGGAGATCAAACAAAAACTGCCTCCCGATGTACTTCTTCTCTTTCGTTTAGGAGATTTTTTTGAACTGTTCTTAGATGATGCTAAGGAAGGAGCCAGGATCCTGAATCTCGTATTGACACAGCGGCAGGGGGTGCCGATGTGTGGGGTGCCTGTAGAGAATATCGAAGGGTATGTTTCTAAACTGGTCAAGGCTGGCAAAAGAGTGGCTTTGTGTGATCAGATGGAACAACCCAAGCCTGGACAACTTGTCAAAAGAGAAATCGTCAGAATCCTATCCCCTGGCAGTAACGGTTATAGTGCTAACCTTGATCCTAAAGAACACCAATTTTGCATGAGTTTGTACCGTTGGAAAAAGAAATTTGGCGTTGCTTTAATGGATATTACTACAGGGCTTTTCCTTTCTGGACAGCTGGATGACGAAAAAGAGATTATGGAGCTAATAAACCGCTATGGTCCCGTAGAAATTATCCTAGCGGAGGGAGCCGAATTTTTATTTATACGACAGAATGAGCATGGCAAAGAGATCATTGAAGGGATTAGCCAAGAATGTTATGTGCACCGATATTTTCCCTGGGCTTTTGATTTAGAAGAGGCGAAAAATTTTTTAATGGCCCATTTTAAGGTTTCCTCTTTAGATGGCTTTGGGCTCAGAGATATGGCTGCTGCGATTTGTGCTGCAGGAGCTTTACTTCGCTATTTCAGTGAGGTACTTCATCAAAGCATTTCCCATATTGTTACAATCCTTCAGCTCTCAAATAATGAGGTTCTTTGGCTTGACTCCATTGCTCAAAAGACTTTGGAGGTCATTCAAGCCAATTCCAAATCCGGAAAAAGCCTTTTCAATGCCATAGACAAGACATTGACTCCTGGAGGAGGCAGGCTTCTTCGAAGGTGGCTTTCTGAGCCTTCAAGATGCCTCCATGTCATTCAAGAAAGACAACAAGCCATAGCCCTTTGGGTCAACCATCAACAAAAAAGAGAACAGCTGCGTGAGATCCTTAAAAAATTTGGGGATCTGGAAAGACTTCTTTCCAAAGTTTCTCAAGGCTATGTGAATCCAAGGGAACTGTTAAGTCTTAAAGAGTCGTTGCAAAGACTACCCCTCATTACTGAACTACTTTCTGGTATCCAAGATGAAAAGTTAAGGGCCATGGCCCATGACATTTCCATTGAAAATGATATTGTTACTGAGCTTGATAAGGCGCTAGAAGAAAATCCTCCTTTTTCCATAAAAGAAGGAGGGATAATCAAAAAAGGATATTGTGAGCAACTTGATGAGCTCCGAGATTTGTCCGAACAGGGACAGAAGTTGCTAATCGATTTTGAGCAGCAAGAAAGAGAAAAAACTGGTATTAAGACTCTAAAAATCAAATACAATCAAGTCTTTGGGTATTTAATAGAGATAAGCCATGCGCAGGCAAAATCCGTTCCCTCTTATTATGAAAGGCGGCAAACCCTAGCCAATGTGGAACGCTTTATTACTAGAGAACTGAAGGAAATTGAACAGAAGATTCTGGGATCAAAAAATCGGGCTAATGAATTAGAACAAGAACTGTTTTCTAAATTAAGAGAAAAAATTAGCCTTAGAATCCCTGTTCTCCAAAAAACAGTCGATGTGATCAACAAGCTCGATGTTTTTTCTTCCCTGGCTTCCTTAGCTCAAGAAAAAAGATACTGTAGGCCATCGATAGTAGACGAACCTATAATAGAGATTGAGGAGGGTAGACATCCCATTGTCGAACAATGTCTTCCTTCAGAAGATTTCGTTCCCAATTCCACCTTTCTTGGACCGGATAGTAGAATTTTGATACTCACTGGACCCAACATGGCTGGAAAAAGTACCTATATTAGACAAGTAGCTCTTATTTGTCTTTTAGCCCATACTGGTTCTTTTGTTCCTGCCAAACGAGCCAAAATTGGACTTTTAGACAGAATTTTTACCCGTATAGGCTCTAGCGATGATTTAGCCATGGGTCAAAGCACCTTCCTAGTAGAAATGAACGAAACGGCCAACATTCTTCATAATGCCACAGAGAGAAGTTTGGTAATCCTTGATGAAGTAGGAAGGGGAACAAGTACCTTCGATGGATTATCTCTTGCATGGGCTATAGTGGAAGATTTGTATAAGACCAATAAATCACTGACGCTTTTTGCTACTCATTATCACGAGTTAGCCAAGTTAGCTGATTTCTATCCAGAAATTAAAAACTATTCAATGGCTGTGGTGGAAACAAATGGGAATGTGGTTTTCTTAAGAAAAGTTGTCCAAGGGAGCATGAACAAAAGCTATGGGATTCAAGTTGCAAAACTTGCTGGAATCCCAGAAAGAGTGATAGAGAAAGCAAAAAAAATCCTCGCCTTGATGGAATCAGATAAAAAAAAGAAAACAGTTCCCAAAAAATTAAAAGAGGAAGCTGAAAGCCCATCGTTGTTTCCCCATCTATTCAATCAAAAGGAATAAATCTCCTCCAAATCAAAAGACCATCCACGGTAACAGACCAGCTCTATCTTTCTAGTTAAAATAATAGTGTCCATAATCAATCTACTCGTCAGTGAGCTTCTTGGTCTTGTATGAGGCAAAAAAATCTCTTTTCTTTTCTTTTCTTTCTTAGTTAGAATCAAGCAGTCTGAATTGAGCGATGAATAATATTAAAATGGCACTTCCTGCTTTTCTAGGTGGTTTAGCTGTTATTATGGGGCTTATGGCGCACACGGACTCAAGCCTGCTGCCCAGGAATCTCATTTCATAGAAATGTGGAAAACAGCTGTCCAATATCATTTTATCCATGTCTTAGCTCTCTTGTTTATTGGAAATCAAAGGAAAGGCTTTTGGATTCCTTTCTTTTTATTTTTTCTTGGGATTGTTTTTTTAGTGGCTCACTTTATATTTTAGTTTTGTCGAAGTCATTCTATTGGGCGAAGTTTACCCCGATTGGAGGGGGATGTTTTATCTTTGGATGGGTATGGTTAGGATTTGAAGCCCTCTTCAAAAGAAATATTTCTGCATGAATAGTTTATTTCCGAAAAAAAATATAATGGACTAAAAGAAAAATAATGAACCGATTTACAGAAAAAGCACAGGAAGCGATTGCAGAATCCCAGGCAATTGCGACAAAGTATGGTCATCAAGTTGTAGATGTTGAACATTTACTAGAAGCCCTAATCACCCAAGAAGGTGGCCTTGTTCCGAGGATTCTCGAAAGATGCGGCGTTCCTTTAAAGTTGCTTCGAGAAGAGCTTGAAAACGAACTAGAAAAATTCCCTCGTATTACTGGGACAGCTGCGACCACAGGTAGTTATATCAGTCAACGTTTCAGCGAGCTTTTGGTCAAAGCCAGAGAAGAGGCTAAAAGGCTTAAAGATGAATACGTTAGCGTCGAGCATCTCCTGTTGGCCATGCTCGAAGAATCTTCTAAAACAGTCGTGGCTAGGCTCTTTAAATCCCACGGCTTAGATAGAGAGACTCTCTTGCGGGTGCTTACGGAAGTTCGTGGCTCCCAAAGAGTGACTTCTCCTAATCCTGAGGTTACCTATGAAGCTTTGGAAAAATATGGCAGGGATTTGACCAAACTTGCCGAACTGGGAAAACTCGATCCGGTGATTGGAAGGGATGCTGAAATTCGGAGAACCATTCAGGTTTTGTGCCGTCGAACGAAAAACAATCCCGTCTTGATTGGTGAACCTGGAGTAGGGAAAACAGCCATAGTGGAAGGGATAGCTCAAAGAATCGTCAAGGGGATGTGCCAGAAAGCCTCAAGAATCGACGGATCGTTGCTCTTGATATGGGAGCATTGATTGCAGGAGCGAAATATCGTGGAGAGTTTGAAGAAAGGCTAAAAGCTGTCCTCAAAGAGATTAGTTCTTCGCAAGGTCAAATTATTCTTTTCATTGATGAAATTCATACTGTTGTTGGGGCGGGCAAAGCGGAAGGAGCTATAGATGCAGGCAATATGCTCAAACCGATGCTGGCAAGAGGAGAGCTTCATTGTATTGGAGCAACCACTCTGGACGAGTATCGAAAATACATAGAGAAAGATGCGGCTCTAGAAAGAAGATTTCAGCCCGTATTGGTAGAAGAACCCACTGTGGAGGATACAATCTCCATTCTTCGGGGTCTAAAAAACCGCTACGAAGTCCATCATGGAGTGAGAATCCAGGATGCTGCCCTTGTTGCTGCGGCTGTGTTGTCTCATCGTTATATTTCGGATCGTTTTCTGCCTGATAAAGCTATTGATCTTGTTGATGAAGCAGCTGCCAAACTAAAGACTGAAATTGAAAGCATGCCCGAAGAACTAGAATCTTTGGAAAGGAAAGTGCTGCAATTAGAAATTGAAAGGGAGGCCTTAAGAAAAGAAAAAGACGAAGCTTCTCAAAAAAGGTTGGAAGAACTAGAAAAGGAGCTCGCAGAATTAAAGTCTGAAAGAGATCGAATGAGAGCCAACTGGGAAGCAGAAAAAGGGTCGATTATGGAGCTTCAGCGTCTTAGGGAAGAGTTACAAAAGGCTGAACAGGAAATTGAAAAAGCCCAGAGAGAATATGATTTGAATAAAGTGGCCGAATTGCGTTATGGGAAAATACCGATCCTGACCAAACAGATCCAAGAGCTTGAATCAAAAATATCGGAAGGGAACGGATCCAAACATCGGATGATCCAAGAAGAGGTGACCCCTGATTTGATTGCTGAAATTGTTTCTCGTTGGACAGGTATTCCGGTGTCTCGTCTTCTGGAAGGAGAAAAAGAAAAGCTGCTCAAACTAGATCAGATCCTTCACAAGAGGGTTGTTGGACAAGATGAAGCAGTCAATGCAGTAGTGGATGCTATTCTTAGAGCCCGTTCAGGTCTGAAAGATCCGAAACGGCCCATTGGTTCTTTTATTTTTTTGGGGCCAACTGGAGTAGGAAAGACAGAATTGGCCCGTTCTTTAGCAGAGGCGCTTTTCGATAGTGAAGAAAACATGATCCGACTGGATATGAGTGAGTATATGGAAAAGCATACCGTAGCGCGCCTCATTGGAGCTCCCCCTGGTTATGTCGGATTTGAGGAAGGCGGACAACTCACTGAAGCAGTTCGTAGAAAACCCTATTCGGTGGTTTTGCTTGATGAAATAGAAAAGGCGCATCCGGAGGTTTTCAATCTTTCTTACAGATTTTGGAGGATGGACGGCTGACCGATGGCCATGGCAGAACAGTCGATTTTAAAAATACTATTATTATAATGACCTCTAACATCGGTAGTGTGTATTTGACAGAAGCGGCCTTAATGGGTGGAACCATAAGGGAGGATGTTAGAACAAAAATCATGGATGAATTACGAGCTGTTTTCCGACCTGAATTTTTGAACCGGATTGATGAAGTTGTTATTTTTAAGCCTTTGAGCTTAAACGAAATCAAACAGATTGTCGATTTGCAGCTGGTACTCATTAAAAACAGGCTTCGTGAAAAATATATTGAATTGGAACTCAGTGAGAGCGCGAAGGAACATCTAGCACATGAAGGCTACAGTCCCATTTATGGAGCAAGGCCTCTTCGAAGAATCCTTCAAAAAGAGATCGAAACTCCCCTTTCAAGAAAAATTATTGCAGGAGAGATTGTCGAACATGACCATGTTTTCGTTGACTTCAAAGATGGAAAGCTACATTTTGAAATAAGGAAACCTAAATGAAAGAGCTATCGCCGGCTTTGCTTTCTTCTGCTTTAGAGGAAAAAATACGGGCAAGACTTTCGGAGCTCTCTGTCCAGCTTGACCAGCTGGTTGCTGCTTATCTTTCCAGGCTTCATAGAGAAATAGAGAATTTATCCTTAGAAATCTCTCTTATTAATAAGCATGCGGCGGATACCCGAAAGAAAATAAAGCTATTAAGCCAGTTACTGAAAACCCTTGAAAGGATTCAAATCAGACCTGAAAAAGGCAGGAGAAAAGATTTAAAGAAGATAGATTCCTTAATCGGCTATCTTTCTGAGCAGCTTGAAAAAGAGAGCAAGGAATTAAAAGTATCTTCCTTTGTTCTTTCATTAGAAAGACAAATCAAACAATGACTGACTTGCATGATCTTTTCTCAGCAAAATCCTTCTATTGAAAACAATTCAGGAACAAATGCTTTTTGTGAGTCTTCAGAAAACCGGAACTATTTTGCCGTTTATGATATTGGAAGCAATACAATAAAATTTCTAACAGCAAGGAAGAAAGACGAAAAAACTATCGATTTTCTTTTGCATCTGAGTTATACGACAAGGCTTGCTGATAAGCTCTTTTTTACAGGAGAACTTTCTCAGGATGCCATTCATAGGACCTTAGAAATCCTGCGACAGCTTCGGATGCGGGCTGATAATTTAAAAGTAGGCAGTCGCATAGCCGCAGCCACCAGTGCCGTACGAGATAGTAAAAATAGGAAAAAATTTTTAAAAGAAGCCGAAGAGGTACTTGGTCATAAAATTCTTTTGTTAAGTGGGGAAGACGAAGCAAAAACCATCTATAGAGGCGTCAGTTCTGATCCTTCCCTTCAGGGAAAAGATAACCTTCTAACTGTCCTTGATGTGGGCGGGGGAAGTTCGGAATGGATTTGTGGCAAAGGTAAAAAACCAGAACGGTTTTTAAGCCTTCCTTTGGGGGCCATTCGAATCAAAGACCGGTTTATTACAGAGTATCCTATTGGTACAAAAACTGTGGCTCAAATGCTGCTTTGTCTGGAAAAACAGTTAAAAGAACAGTTAAAGGATTTTAAAAACTACTCTCAGAAAATCATTGGAACAGGCGGGACTGTTGCAGCCATGGCAAATATGTTTCAAGAATCTCCAAAAGAAGATTTTTTGAAAACGCATCTTTATGTACTGGAGACAGATGCCATTCAAAAAAAAATAGAAGAGCTTTCTCGCTATGATTTAACAAAACTTGCCACGGTTCCCGGATTACCTCAAAATCGGATTGAAATCATTATCCCTGGAATGGCTGTTGTTTTTTCAACATTATCTGTTTTAGGAGCCAACTCCATTACCTCCAGTATCCGCGGGTTACGCTATGGCCTTCTTGATTTACTTATGAATGAATCCAGCAAGCTTTAATTTTTTTTTCTGTGTTAATATATTCAAAAGAATGTCTTGTTTCTTTTTGTTACTAAGGCTCTTTAGAACAAAAAGATGAAATTAAAAAGGTAGAAGGCATGCATACACTATTCGACAATCATAACCACGACAAACTAGAAGAAATTATTTATCCAGCTTATGCAAGGCGGGATATGGTCGAGCCCGTTCCGAAGTATCAACTGCCCACAAAAGGCATGCCACCAGAGGTAGCTGCTCAAATTATAAGAGATGAATTAATGCTAGAAGGTAATCCACGACTTAATTTAGCTACCTTTGTGACGACATGGATGGAAAAAGAGGCAAAAGAACTTATAACCGAAACATTGGATAAAAACTTAATAGACAAAGATGAATATCCCCAAACGGCTGAAATAGAGAAAAGATGTGTGCGGATGATTGCCAAACTTTTTCATGGTGCCGCTCATGAAAAGCCCATTGGGACCTCAACAATAGGTTCTTCGGAAGCCATTATGCTTGCTGGGTTGGCCATGAAATGGAATTGGAAAAAAAGACAAAAGAAAACAGGGAATTCCTCCAACGTGCCTAATCTGGTTATGGGAACCAATGTTCAGGTGGTTTGGGAAAAATTTTGTAGATACTTCGAGGTGGAGCCCCGCATGATCCCTGTTGTTCCAGGCAGTTACTCAACAAATCCAGATAATGTAGCTTCGTACTTAGATGAAAATACGATAGGGGTTGTTGCCATTCTAGGAACGACTTATACAGGAGAGTTTGAACCAATTGAACAAATTCATGAGGTGATAAAGGATTTCTCCATAACCAATGGCGTTAAAATTCCCCTACATATCGATGCAGCCAGTGGTGGATTCGTAGCTCCATTCATTCACCCAGAGCTTCAATGGGATTTTCGACTTCCTCTGGTCGAATCCATAAATGTTTCTGGTCATAAATATGGGCTGGTTTATCCTGGAATAGGATGGGTCATTTGGAGAAGTGAATCGTCCTTACCGGAAGAACTCATCTTCAAAGTCAATTATCTTGGTGGGGAACTTCCCACATTTACCTTGAATTTTTCAAGGCCTGGAAGCCAGGTCATTGCCCAGTATTATAACTTTCTTAGATTAGGGAAAGAAGGGTATACAAATATTTTCAAAGCTATGCAGGCTATCAGTCTCCATTTGGCTGATCAAATTGATTCCCTTGGAATATTCCATATGATCAGTCGAGGCAAAGACATCCCAGTTATCTGTTTTGAGATAAAGACCGAAGAGCCATTTACTGTATTTGATCTTTCATACCGGCTTAGAGAAAAAGGATGGCAGATCCCTGCTTATTTTATGCCTCCAAATGCACAAAATACCGCGGTCATGCGGATCGTTATCCGAGAAGGCTTTTCTAGAGACATGGCAGATCTGCTTTTTAAGGATATCAAAACCTCGGTTGATGAACTCCGATCAAAGACCCACAGGCATCCACCAAAAAAATCTCTCCGATTTATTCATTGATTTTTTCTTTTGGTCGTTGGCCTTTTTTTTTCTGCTATTTTAAAAAGATGGGAAAGAGTTTAGAAGAACGGTATTTTGCTGTGTTTGACTACCATGAGAGAACAAAGCATCGGCTTCAAGCATATGCTCCCTCCCCGATGTTCCTTGATTGGGAAAACGAACCTTTCCTGTTCCGTGTTTATGAAGGGGCATTTAAAGTTTTTCTGCCAATACTAAAAGACATTCCTTCTCCGTCTTTTGATTCCCTTGGCTTTAAGTCTATCGATCCGCAACCTATTTCTATGGAGTCGATCAGTCTTTTTTTATTGGATAGTTTAGCTATCTCTGCTTGGAAATCAGCTCCAGGGCTTATGCCTTGGAGTTTGCGAATAAACCCTTCTAGCGGCAATCTCCATCCTACCGAAGTATATTTAGTACTCGATGCGATAGGGAATGAAGAAACCGAAACGGCTTTATACCATTACTGTGCTCTTTATCATTGTTTAGAAAAAAGGGCTATCCTAGGAAAAAATCTCCTTAGGGAATGGGGACTGACTAATCAATTTTTTCTTGTTGGAATAAGTTCTATTTTTTGGAGAGAATCCTGGAAATATGGAGAAAGAGCCTATAGATATTGCCAGTTGGACATCGGACATGTTTTAGGAACGATCAGTTACGCGGCTGCCATGCTTGGCTGGAATACCTATATGATCGAAGGAGTAGGCACGGAGCTGCTTGGCTCTATCTTAGGAATTGCTTCTCAAAGAGGAATGGAAAAAGAACATCCAGAAACACTTTTATTAATCAGTCCTCCACAAAAGAAAAAGCCACAGCTTTTCATAACAGAAGAAAAATTTAAAAAACTTATTCCTAAGACGCTTTTTGGCATTCCCAATAGACTCAGTAAGGAACATTTTCCTTGGCCTATAATAGAAAAAATCAGCGAAGCCTGCCAGCAAGCCTCTTCTTTCCCTATTGCAATACAATTAGATAAAGAACTGTTTCCGAATGATTCACAAAGTATTCCCTCCTTTGATCGAGAGATTGCTGCAAGAGAAATTATTAGAAGAAGGAGGAGTGCTCAGGCTATGGACAGTAAAGCCTGGCTTGATAAGGACCATTTTCGTCTTCTGCTTCAAAAAATAAAAAGTACTCTGAGCAATCGAAAGTTTCCATTTGATCTTTTTAGAGAAAATTTTATCGTGGCTTTACTTTTCTTTGTCAATCGGATCGAAGGACTGCCTCGAGGATTATATCTTTTGAATATTTCTTCGGATCTAGCAAGAATTACCCAAATGCTAGATCAAGACTTTTTATGGGAAATCATCTTTGCACCTCTTCCTTTTTTCTTTCTTAAGCCGTTTCGCACAGAAAGGATTGTTCAAACCATTCATTGTCACCAATCGATAGCTTCTAATGGGTTTTTCTCGCTTGGCATCATTGTTGAATTTGAGAAATCTCTCCAACTTGTTGGCCCAACTGTTTATCCGGAGCTTTTTTGGCAATGCGGTCTCTTAGGCCAATTTCTTTATCTTGAAGCAGAAGCCAGTGGATTTAGAGGAACTGGCATAGGCTGTTTTTTCGATGATGAATGCCATAGACTGCTCGGAATAAACGATAAACAATGGCAATCTCTTTATCATTTTACCATCGGAAAAGAAATCATTGATGAGAGGATTCAAAAAATCGATCCTTACTTTTTCCTAGAAAAAATAAGGAAAGAGCTTGTTAATATTAGAAGCTAAAATGTTTTTTTAATTGAGTTGTGTTCTTTCTTTTAATCTCTCACGACAACAGGAGTACCTAAGGGAACGAGGGGGTAAAGATCTTGAGCAAAACTTTTCGGAAGCCTTACGCAGCCATGCGAAGCAGCATAACCAGGCAAATAGCCCCCATGAAGACCAACGCCGTCATCAGTTAGCCTAAGGAAAAAGGGCATGTCAGCTGGCTCATAATGAAGCCCAGCAGGGGAGTCATCCCCACTGTGGCATTAGCGTAGATTATTTTTCCTTTTGAATCGACGAAGCAGCCATACTTGTTTGACCGATGAAGAATTTCTTTATTGATGACGGTAAATCTTCCAAGGGGAGTGGGATGATCTTTGGTTCCAGAACAAATGGGAGAGATCGCAGCCAGTCTGCCCCCTTGATAAACGTAGAGCTTTTGTTCGCTGAGGTTGATCTCAAGCTTGGTTACTTTTTCAGAAGGATTAACGTTCCACCAGATAGCAGGCAAAATTCTATGGATGATGTAAACTCGTTCGGATCCAGGCTTTTTATCTGCTGAATTATTAACCGAAGAGGAATGATTCTGTTTTTTTTCTAGTTTTTCTTGTTCTTTTTTCTTTTTTTCTTCTTCTTCTTTTCGTTTCTTTTCTTCTTTTTCTAGTTTTTTAAGTCTTTTTTCTCTTCTTTTTCCTTTTGTTTTAATGCCTTTTTTTCTTCTTCAGTCAATACTGGAGATGCATCCGGAGTGTTTTCAGTAAAGGGTTCGTTTTCAAAGCTTCCTTGAGTATTTCCTGCTTGTGGACTGCTATCATTGTCATTGTTTTCGATCAATGGATCGTTGGAGCTCTCTATTGCATGGCTAAGTTGTTGACTTATAACAAAGAGCGCAAAAGAACAAAACAAAACGAAAATAAATCTTTTAACCAAAATGTTAGAGATCATTTGTGCTAAGTAAAACATATATAAATAGTTTTCTCTATAAAGAAGTCGAGAAATATCTTATTTAGACGAAGCTATAGATAGAAAAAAATAGCAAAGAAATCTTAAAAAAATGGAGCGGGTGAAGGGAATCGAACCCTCGTGTGCAGCTTGGAAGGCTGCCGTTCTACCATTGAACTACACCCGCTTCTGAAGAAAATCCTTTAAGAGCAAACACGACCTATCAAACATAATAGGATCGTGTATTTTTTTTATATATTCAATGGAAGAATCAAATCAACCATTTTTGTGATACTCTTCTATCCCTTTAGGGTCAGGCTTCTAACCAGATCCTCATAAGCCGTAAATCATCCCATAAATAGCCTTGTGGTAGTAGTTTATGGGAGGGCTAACGGAATGGAAAAAAGGTTTTTTACAATAGAAAACACAGTTTCTTTTTTTGGGCCCTACAGGATTTGAACCTGTGACCTGCTGATCCGTAGTCAGCCGCTCTAATCCGCTGAGCTAAGGGCCCTGCTTTTCAATGGGAAGATCTTTTTTAAAATCTTGCTGCTGAGTTTTTTTGTTGGAAAGATTTTCCTTTCCATCTTCTCCTCCAAGGAAGGTAAGCACCTCATTCCAAGAAAGCCAAAAAAACCCGTTTTTATATTCTTTATAGCGTTCGAGAATTTTTAAGATATAGCTTTTGGTCGAAGGAAAATCGATTTTTTGTAAAAAAGCTGCAGAACTTGTTGGATTTTGAGGATCCACCCAATGCAGCGCATTGCGTCTTCCTGCATTATATTCAGCAAGAGCGAAAACAGCAGGATTATCCGTTTTCTGCCATCGTTGCAAAGCCTGGCCTAAATACCAGCTACCTATTTGAATGTTTAACTTAGGATCTAAAAGGGCATCGATAGAAATAGGTTGGGCTTTTTCTTTCTGTATCCAATCCTTGAGTGCAGGTTCTCTAATTTGCATTAAGCCTCTTTCCCCATTTTTCCCTATTTTTTGAGGTCGAAAACGACTTTCTTTCCAAATGACCGCTTTGATGAGCAGAGGATCAACTCCATATTCATGAGCATATTCGGCAATGAGATCATCGTATTTCATTTCGATTTTTGAAGCAATATCCTGCCATAGAAAAAGGATGATGACGACCGTTAAAAATAGGATAAGAATCAGGTTAATCGTTTTTGTCATGTTTTATTTTCTTAGGAAGAATATTCAAGATAGAAAGCCGTTCATCGCTCTACAGAACCTCTCTTTTCTATTTACTTAAAAAAGATATAAGATAAAGAAGGTCAAAAAATAATAAGCTCCAAAATAGCATAATCATCAACACATCTGCTATATGAAATTTCTTTTTAATCTTTTTAAAGGGGCTGCTTGGGGATGGATAAAACATAATGCTTCGAAAATGGGAGCAGCCCTTTCCTGTTATATCCTATTTTCTATTATTCCGCTCATATTAGTACTCGTTTCTCTCGCCAGCCTTTTCCTTGATCCAATAAAAGTCAATCAAGAAATTCTATTCATTCTTTTACAAATTTTAGGGGATGAATCTATCAATCTTTTTAAGAATTATCCATTTCATATTTCTTTTGAGTTTTGGAAAAACCCTCGAGAGCTCTTTACCGTGATTTTTTCGTTGCTCTTTGGTGCTTCTGGAGCATTTATGGAATTACAAAAATCTCTTAATGAAATATGGGAAATAGTCCCCGGCAAGGAAGCCGGGATATGGCATTTTGTCCAAAGACAATTTTTTTCTTTTGTTATCGTTTTTTTTCTGGATTGTTACTGCTCCTTTTTCTTTTATTGTCCACAACATTTTTAGAAACCGCTTCTTTTTTAAGAGAATTTTCTCCAGAATTAAAAAAATATATCCCCGAAGGTATTCAACTGGCCAGTTTTATTGCAGAAGGATTTGTATTTGCTTTACTGTACAAAATCTTACCCGATACTAAAGTTTGTTTCAAAGATGTTTGGTTTGGAGCGGTTTTTGCCGCCACTTTAATTTTTATTGGGAAATCCCTATTATGGATCTCATTAAAAAAGAGTGCTGTGGCAACGATTTATGGCGCTGGAGGATCAGCCATAATGCTTCTACTTTGGATATTTTACTGTTCTCAAATTTTCTTTTTTGGTGCCGAACTTTGTCGAGAATATGCGCTGTCCACTTCAAAAGAAAGAAAAGCAAGCAAGATAAATCAAAACCGTTTCCCCTATTTAAATCGTAGCTAGGGAGTATGTTTTTTCTTAGAAAGCTGTGGAGGCTATTATAAAACGGCATTGAATAGATCGTTATGGCCTTCATGAGGAGGTATCAATGGTTTTCATGAGCCTCCGCAGCCCTCTTTACAAAGCATTTTGTATGCCAGTTGTTTTTTAATCCCATCTCGCCCTTAATGTCTCTTTTGTTCTGAAAAGTTTTCTTTAGATGCTTGTTTTTCAACTTTTTCTTTTTAAGCAAATGAGATAAAATACATTAAAGTCTTTCTCTATGAAAATGTTAGGGATTGGCTTGAGGATTAAACAAAAAGGAGAGAGAAAAATTATGAAAAAAATTGCACTTTTATTGTCCAGCCTTGCTTTTTTAGGATTTGGCTCTGGCATCGTTCCGCTTTATGGCCAGACTCAGCATCGACATCATCATGAACAAGGAACGACGATGAAATTTCATCATATGCATGAAATGATTAATCACGCTGTTGAAATGGCAGCCGAAGGTTCTAATCTTATCATGCTAGGTGAAATGGGAATGTCTCCTGGAATCGATGAACTATCGATCGATCATGGCAGACATCACATAAGGGAAGCCAGAAGCCTTATAAATAGCGTCTTAGAAAGCAAAACAATGAAGGAGCTTCATAGTCAAGGACTAGGAGAAAGCTCTGAAATGACTTATACACACAAGCTTGCTGACAAAGCCAAAGAATACATAGATCTTGTCGCCCAAATGCATTCTGTCAAATAAAACGACAAGTGAGGAGTGGGCTCGTTGAAAGGAGCCCGCTCTTTCCTTTTTTTTGTTATTCCTTGCTCTCTTTTCCCTTTAAGAGGGAGTCCTCTGATGGGGAATAAGAAGTTGTGAGTATGGAATTTATTATGTCTTTTTTTATAAAGAAAATTGAAGCATAAACTTTTGGGTGGAATTTCGCCCAAGATTTATTTTTATTTCTTTAAAATTATAATTTTTTTTTCAACATTTTTTCCTTCCCTTTAAAAAATCAGGCTCTTTGATACCTACAAATCTTTTGGCATGCCTTTTGCTAAGAGATCGCATCGCTATGAAAAGGGTCTCAATGATTGCGTTTCTGGGCATGGCTCTTTTTTTGTTGTTCTTAGCAAACGCTGGATTTGGGTCTGAAGATCAGCCAACAAGCCAAAAAGAATCGACTGTAGCCGTAGGGTTGGATCCAGATAATCCTGGGATGGAAACTCAATCCAAAACCAAAACAGCTAAAAAGTCTGCTGATTCTGATAGGAATAGACAAGATTATAAGCCAGAAAATCCAGAAGTTATTTATACGCAAAGGACTCTAGAAGAAACCGTCAGCCAACTTCCTGAAGTGCAAGTAATAGCCGTAACACCTTTGCCGGGGATGGGTCAGCCGCTGGAAAATTTACCTGGGAATTATCAACTAGCTAAAGGAGAAACATGGCTAAAGCAAGAAGAGTTTAGCCTACCGCAATTTATGGAAAGGAACATGGCTAGCGTTAATGAAGTCAATCTCAACGGTAATCCTTTTTTGCCTAATATCAATTATCGTGGATTTGCAGCTTCGCCTATTCCTGGTACTCCTGTGGGGATTTCCGTTTTTTATGATGGGGTAAGGATTAATGAGCCCTTTACAAACAATGTTCTTTGGGATTATGTGCCTCAGCTGGCTGTTTCCACTATGGAAGTAGTTCCAGGTTCAAATCCTATTTATGGACAGAATACCCTTGGCGGTGCGTTGGTAATTCAAACAAAGGATGGAAGGCGCAATCCAGGCTCTATGATCCAGGATTATGCTGGAGCATGGGGAACCAATGATCTCGAATTTCAACATGGAGGTTATAAGGGCAAATGGGATTGGTTTTTGTCTGGCAACTGGTTTAGTCAAGAAGGTTGGAGGCAGCAAAGTTCAAGCTATGTCAAACAGCTTTTTGGAAAAATAGGCTATCATGACGAGGGGACAGGAACCGACGTCCATTTAGAATATACGGGTGCTGATAATCTGTTAAATATTTTGGGCCCTACTCCTGTGGATATGTTACAGACGGCAGGGAATTCCATGATCTATACAGGGCCTAACCCTCAGCATGACAATCTGAACCTTGTCAATCTATTTGCTACTCAAGCCCTAACGGAAGAATGGACTATAGGAGGGAATGCTTATTTTAGAGAATCTGACTTTTCTTTTAACAACGGAAATATCGCAAATAATGTGGATCAGTTTCTAGGGTTTAACTATCCGTTGGATGCTCAAGCGATCGTTGGCTATCAGCCAGAGGGGACACCCATTTTTGGTCCAGCTGGAGAATGGGATTTTGGGAATATCAATCAAACAGGAGCAGGGGCGAGGATTCAAGGACAATGGGATAAAAAATTGGGTTCCATGGAAAATTATATGGTTGCAGGAGCAAGTTTTGATTGGTCTCAGAGTATATTTAATTCTGGCTTTTATCCCGCGGCCATGGGAGCCAATTACAATAATATATTGATTCCTGGTTTTCCTTTTCAACAACAGTTTGTGGTGCCAGGATATTCGGACTTTGTTGGATTATATCTGACCGACACTTTTTCTCCAACACCCTGGTTTCATCTTACGGGAGCTTTAAGAGACAATTATGCGCAAATCACGATTGGTGGTTTTGGTGTAGATAACAATGGGGAAACCGTTTCATTGAATGCCGCAGAGAGGTTTCAGCAACTAACCCCAGCAGCCGGCTTTACATTTCAGCCGCTTTTGGCTTTTGGAATCCTTGATCCACAAATAAAAGATTTAACCTTTTTTTTCAACTATAGTGAAAGTTTTAGAGCTCCCATGCCTGGAGAGATTACAGGAGCAAATCCAGTCATCCCTGTCATTTTACCAATTGCACAGTTGGGCGACCCTATGCTTGCTCCCGTTCTTGCTCAGACTTTCGAAAGTGGTCTTCGGGGATCGATTAAACCAAGTGAGATATCGTGGGCTCTTTCCTTTTATCGAACAGATATAGCCAACAACATCGTTTTTCAGAATACAGGACATTCCAGCGCTGGATTTTTCCAAAATGTGGCTGCAGAAAGAAATCAAGGAGTAGAAATCACCTTACAGGGAAATTACAAAAAACTGGGTTGGTTTGCTAATTGGTCATTTTTGGAAGCCACCTTTCAGTCCTCACTTTTCTTGGAAAATGCAATAAGCACTTCAGTGCCTGTCTCTCCAGGGAACAGGCTCCCAAACCTACCGGAACAGATGTTTAAAGCCGGGATCAGTTATCAGATATTACCAAGATGGCTTGTTTCAGCTGATTTCCAATACTATTCCAGCCGCTTTCTTTATGGTGATTGGGCGAATGTGTATCCAATGATGAGAGGCTTTTCTGTACTAAATATTCAAAGCTATGTTACTGTTACTAAATATTGCCAGCTCTTTGTTTTTGCTACCAATGTTTTCAATGAATTTTACGCTGGGGCAGGGATGATCTCCCAGAATGTGTTTACTGGAGCTCCTAATGGGGGAACAATCGTGCCTTTTATTACTCCCGGCTCTCCTTTTGGAATATGGGGAGGAGCAAGGCTAACTTTTTAAGTAATCAGCTTAGTTGATCTTTTTCTTCAATTGCCTCTTATTCATTAGGTCTTTTTTTTGCATCTCTCAGATTTTATTTACTATGTTTTGCGCATACTGCTGATGATAGTTGAAATTCAACAGGAAGTTTTTTTTGATGAGAAAATCTTTTTTCCCAATAGAATGTGAAGTTCTCTATTAGCTGTTGTGATTGGAGATTGGAGGGCATGAAAAGAATGTTTATGTTTTATTCAACGCTATCTTGAAGAACAAAAATGTTTTCATCGACTCCAAGAAACTTTGAAGCTTTTTTAACGTATTCGTCCCTCGAATGTAGATCGGTGTATTTTTTCAAAGCTCTATGAGCAGCTAAAAAAGCATAATCTTTTTGGATGGGGCGAAAGGAAAATTTACTGTCCTGAGAGCTGAATAAATAAAAAGAATTATGGTTATCTTTAATGAGTAATTCAGCATCTTCCCCATCATGATTCTCTTGAGAGATCCAGACATCTAAATATTCGTAATGAGTAATCAAAAACTGATGAACCTCCCTAACAATTGATGCATTGGCAGTCGCTATAGAAAAAAAAACAATGAGAAACATTGCAAAGGTCGTACGAATAGAAAACCGCAACGCAATATTCCTTCTATTTATTCCTTTTTCCATGTTCTCTATAACTACTAATTCGTTTAACTATCTTGAGTTTCTATTTTCTTAAAATAGAAATACATTTCTTTTTTTTTCTTTCTTAGAAGTAAAAAATAAAAAGAGCTTCTCTGGACAAAGTTCACTTTTAAAAAGCATCTTTTCTTGAGGATCTTGAAATCTGATTGGACAGGTGAAGCAATTCAAAAGTCTGTTTTCTATTCGTTAAATGGGACTTATCGTCCATGGATTCAACACAAACTATTCAATTTCATGAATTGGAATCTGAAATCCATACATTTGTCTTTAAGCTGGAATTGGGATAAATCAGACAAATAGATGATCCTCTGCCAGATTAAATTATTACCCATACAATGTTTTGTTAATCTACGGTCTGCTTAAGCTAAAAGAGCTTTTCCTCGACGCTTTTGTTAAGCCTTCCTCTTGCATTGGGAAGGGATGGAAAAAAGATAAATTATTAAATAATGTTAGAGTATAGTTGATAAGTACTAAAACAAAAAGGAAGTTGACAAAGTGCAAAATACAATAGTTGCTCCGGCAACCCCGCCGGCTGTTTCTGCCATAGCTATTGTGCGGATGAGTGGGCCAGAAAGCCTATGGATTATCAATTCATTGTTAAAAAAACCTCCCTATTGGGAACCTCAAAAGCTTTATTACAAAAAGCTTTTTTTTGAAGAGGAACTCATAGACGACGTCGTAGTGTCCTATTGGAAGTCTCCAAAGTCGTATACTGGCGAAGATATGGTGGAGATATCATGCCACGGTAATCCCTTTATAGTTGAAAAGATCCTTGAGGCTTGTCAAAAGCTTGGAGCAAGGCTAGCTGCCCCTGGTGAATTTACTAAACGGGCTTTTTTAAATGGGAAAATCGATTTAACGCAAGCGGAATCTGTCATTGATCTTATCCATGCAGGCGGATCATTGGCTTTAAAATCGGCTCAAGCGTTGCAATCAGGTGGTTTATCTAGAGCTTTGCTGGTGATACGCGAAGAGTTGATCGATATTATTTCTGAGCTGGAAGCCTATATAGATTTTCCTGAAGAAGATATTCAACCAAAGGTAGGGGAACAAATTATTGCCAAGCTGTCAGAAATTGAAAAAAAACTTCAAAACTTACTCTCTTCTGCTTCTTTAAGCAGAGTTTTGAAAGAGGGGTTTACAATTGTTTTGGCAGGATCCCCCAATGTGGGCAAGTCAAGTTTATTCAATGCATTGCTCAAAGAAAACCGGGCTATTGTTTCTCCACATC
Source organism: Methylacidiphilum kamchatkense Kam1 (assembly GCF_007475525.1). Taxonomy (NCBI): domain Bacteria; kingdom Pseudomonadati; phylum Verrucomicrobiota; class Methylacidiphilae; order Methylacidiphilales; family Methylacidiphilaceae; genus Methylacidiphilum (ex Ratnadevi et al. 2023); species Methylacidiphilum kamchatkense. The sequence goes on from NZ_CP037899.1 coordinate 141,770, forward strand.
CAGGAACGACAAGAGACACAATCGAAGCGGAGTGTCGCATTTCATCCTTTCTGGTTAAGATTGTTGATACAGCCGGGCAGAGACAATCAGTCGACGAGATAGAAGCTGAAGGGATAAGAAGAGCCAAAGAGGCAGTAAAAAAGGGGGATTTGATTATCCATCTTGTTTCGGCCCCTGATCCTCCTTCGTCTGATCCTTTTGTTTTGGATGAGCTTTTGCCTGAACAGAGAGTGATTCTGGTTGCATCGAAAGCAGACTTAGGCATTCATCCATTAAATCAAGAAAGACTGGCTGTTTCTGTAGTGACGGGGAAAGGAATTGATACGCTTGAAGAAAAGATAAAAGATATTTTAACTGGATTCTTTCCTCGCGATTTTTCCTATGGAATCAATTCCAGACAAGCGGTGGCAATAGAGAAGGTATTAACAGCGGTTAAAAGAGGGATAATGGGGATTAGAGAAAAGTGGCTTCCTGAGCTTATTAGTAGCGAGTTAAGATATGGTTTAGAAGCAATAGGGGAAGTGATCGGCTTTATAAGTTCGGAAGATATTTTGGATAAAATTTTTCAGAAATTTTGCATTGGAAAATGACTGATGATCTATAATCTCTTACGGCCGTTACTTTTTTCTTTGGATCCTGAATTGGTGCATCTTTGCAGCTTGAAGGTATTAAGTCAGCCTTTTTTTGGTTATTTGTCTAGGGCTCTTTTCTCTCCTCTAATGGAAGTCAAAGGGTTGGAAAAAGAACTTTGGGGGATTCATTTTTCTAATCCCATAGGGCTTGCTGCTGGATTCGATAAAAATGGAATTGGGTTACAAGCCTGGGAATCTCTTGGTTTTGGTTTTGTGGAAATAGGAACGGTGACTCCGTTGCCTCAAACTGGCAATCCAAAGCCTAGGCTCACTAGATTACCACAAAGTGAGGCTCTTTGGAACTCCCTAGGCTTTCCAAGTGAGGGAGCAGAGAAGGTTTCGCAAAGGTTGAGGAAATTTCTTATGACGAAGGGAAAACCCAGAATAGCTATTGGGATAAACATTGGGAAAAACAGGTTGACTCCTTTAGAGGAAGCAGCAGAGGACTATAAAAAATGTTTTTCTTATTTTAAGGATCTAGCTGATTTTTTTGTCGTCAATGTCAGCTCTCCCAATACTGTTGGGCTAAGATCGTTACAGGAAAAAAAGAGATTGGAGCTCATTTTAGAAGCGTTAAACTCTATCAATATGGTCCCGAAAAGCCCTATTCTTGTCAAAATTGCACCTGACATCGAACTGAGAACTATTGCTGATATCTTGAGTGTCCTTATCGAAAAAGAGGCTGGGGGAGTGGTTGTAGCGAACACCATGCTTGCTAAAGGACCCTGGGGACATATGGGAGGGATAAGTGGAAGACCGCTGAGCAAAATTTCCACAGAGTTGATCCGTTTTGTCAAAAAGAAAGTCTTGGGCGTCTTCCAGTCATTGGAGTAGGAGGAATTTTTAATACTGCCGATGCGGTTGAAAAAATAGAAGCGGGAGCAGATTTGCTCGAAGTATTTACTGGTTTTGTGTATAATGGCCCTTCCTTTCCCAAAAGGCTTTGTCAAGGGCTGGTTGAATATTATAGGGCCAAAAGATTAGGCTGAAGCAAAAAAAACTTAGTTGGGTCCTTTGTATTTGGTTAAATTTCAAGAGATTGGCCAGCTTTGAGAAGGTGGAATGGAATCTCTTCGTCCTGGAATTTTGCTTTGGCTTCTTCATGGTCGATTTTGATCGCATCAAAAGTATCAAAATGGACTCCCATGACCTGCTTGCAATTGAGTAGCTTTGCGGCATAGATGGCTTCGTCTATGCCCATGGTAAATACTCCTCCAATAGGCAGCAGAGCAATATCTATTTTAAAAAGTTCTCCAAAAAGTTTCATTTCTGAGATAATGGCAGAATCGCCCGCGTAGTAAATGATTCCTTCTGGACTTTCTACGATAAATCCGCCGGCTGTACCTCCATAGGAACCATCAGGGAGGCTGCTGGAATGAGCGGCTTGGACAAAATAGATTTTTCCAAAATTGAAACTCCTTGATCCCCCAAGGTTCATGGGAAGAATCTGAGTTGCCCCTTGCTTTTCCAGCCAAAGAGTAATTTCAAAGTTAGAAAGAATGGGAGCATGATTGTCTTTTGAAATTTGAGCTGCATCTGAAATGTGATCGAAGTGGCCGTGAGAGACCAAAATGTACTGCGGATGAAGATTCTCCACTTTAATCGAATGAGCCAACGGGTTCTGGGTAAGAAATGGATCGAAGAGCAGATAAGAACTCCCTACTTCTAAACCAAAACAAGAATGGCCAAAATAATGGATTTTCATACGCGCGCTTTGTTTTTCAACGTTTATGACAATCCAAGTGTACAAGGTTTTGTCGAAAATAAAAGGAAAAGTAGGAGAAGGAATGGTTGGTTATATAGGACTCCCTCAATCTTTGTTGGGAGGGGAAAGCCACATAGATCAGCAGAATGATTAAAAATAAAAGTTGACTTAAAAATTAGGCAAGCCTAATAATTTTAGACAAGGCTAAATCATAAAAACCTTCTAGTTGCTCTTATAATATGGAGATTATAAGTTGAATTAATTATTGATAATAAATTATCATCTATTATCATCTATTTTAATGTGCTTACTTCTATTCTTTATTTTGTTCTTCTTTAATTTGTATTGCATCGCTTCCGCTCCATCATCTCAAGGTGACTTTGGTTCAGACGGTTTAAAACCGCAGGCAAATCAAAATGAATCAATAATCCTCCCAACAGTGGAAGTCAGTGCAGAGGCTATAGAAGGTCCAGCTTCCTCTTTAACTTCAGCCTATGGGCCTGAAATGAGTCTATTTGAAACCCCTAGGCAGATTACCCAGGTTTCTCGTGAGGCATTAAATACCGTAGCTCCAGGAAATCTGATGGGGTATGATGATCTTGCTCCCTTAGTCCCTTCTCTCACCACAATGGCTCCTGCGGGTGATTATTCAGTAGAACCTTTTATTCGTGGACTCCCAGCTACCGTCTTTCGAAATGGTATGATGGTAGGACTTGAAAGTTATGGGACTTCTGGAATCCTTCCTAATTTTTATGCCTATGAAAATATTGATATAGTCCAAGGGCCAGTGACGGCAGTGTATGGTGCTAGAGAAATGGCATCGGGTTATGCCAATCAAATTACTAAACAACCTTATTTTGATAAGTTTAGAGGCGCTGCCCAGTATTCCATTGGGATGTATGATCAGAATAGGTGGAATATAGACATTGGTGGTCCTTTTGCCAATGGAAAGGCGGCCTACCGGTTTGACTACGCTGGACAATATTCTGGCAGTTATTATGAAGGAGCCTATATGCATAGTCAGGATTTTTACTTAGCTGTGTCAGCCAAGCCGACCGAAAACTACTGGATAGACTCTAATGTTGAATGGGATACTCTTGGTTTTAATCTTCCTCTAGGGATTAATCGTCCTGACCAAGCGCTGATCGATTCAGGGTTGTATCAGAGTGGCAATATGATTGGGTGGTTAGGCCCCAATGGGAATTTTCATCCGGGAATTGGCACTTCGGTTCCCGGCCAAGGTTATGTTATTCAATGGGGGCCTCAGCTACCTATCAGTCTGAGGAATAACCTTGCTAATTTGGCAGGGTCAGGGAATTTCCTAAATTATGGAGTGGCCCAAGTGATTCAGACTCTTAAAGTTTCTGACGATCTACGGATAGTTAATAATACAATGTTTGAATATCTATCCATGTTGCAAAATCCCCTTGCCAACTCTAATTGGGCGTATACACCTGGAGATTGGTTAATTGAACACCGGCTAGAAGCTCAAGCTGAGCTTCATACCAATCTTGCTGGCTTATCCACGAAGCATCTGCTCGATGGTGGAATGTTTTTTTGGTTCCAGAACAATACAGATTATACCGAAACAAGCCGAATAGCTGATAATTTCTGGAATATGGCAAAGCCATTAAGTCGTTCTAATCTTCTTCCTCCAGTAACGATGTCAGAAGCGCTAAGGGCACAGGATATTTATTTAACTGATATTCCTATTCCAGGGATCCCTTACATTACTTATAATACCGACAATTTTGCGACTGCCAGGTCACAGTTTTTTCAATTTTCTCCTTTTATCCAAGATGTTGTTTCTCTTGGAGAAAAATGGTCTTTCATTTTCGGCAGCAGATTGCAGTGGTATATAGTTGCTAACAGTGATCCGCCTGGGACCCCTCCTCCCTTGATGCTTCAAAGCTATTACTCGATTTTGGAGCCACAGGTAAATGCCAGTCTCAGTTATAAACCCTACCCTTGGATGAATGCCTATTTTACTTATGCTTATGCTCAAGTAGCTGCAATGGACGTCTTAGGCGCTTTTTGTCCTGAATTTACAAGCAAATATTACCACTTAACAACAACAATGTATGAAGCAGGAGTTAAATTTAATTTGTATCATGACAAGCTTTTTCTTTCTACAGAAGGCTTTTATTATTCCACTTTTTTTCCTGTTACTGTTCTTCCTGGAGGATTTACTCCTATCACTCCGGCTGATGTAATAGGTGCTGAACTTGCTGGAACCTATCAACCAAATGCAAATTGGTCTTTTAACTTTGGCTTTGATTACCTGGTTGGCGAGGAATTTTGGACACAGAGTGCTGCCCAGACTGGACCAACAGTTATCCAGAACTACTCAGCAGCAGTTGCCGCTCTTTATAACTTGCCAGTCGATCCCTATGTTACCTTACCAACAGGCATTTATCCTTTCATCGGATTTCCTCATGAACATGGAACCACTATGGTAACATACAAATCAGATCATGGCTTTGGAGCTTCTTTCTGGCTGTGGATCCAAAGTGGAATGTTTCTTTCCTATGATTATGCTACTCGCATCCCCATTGATTATACTTTAAATGCAAGCTTCTTTTATGGAACGAACAGATGGAAAGTTCAGCTCCAATGCTATAATATTACTGATAATCATTATTGGTTTCCAACCGGAACTGGCTTCCAAGGAGATAGAGTCTATAACTATGATAAAGTACTCATTGGGCTCCCATTTTGGGTTATGGGGACAGTAACCGTTTATTTTTAACCTCTATTCTCTTTTCTGCCGTTTCAAAAAGATTGCCTATATCATGAAAATTGGTCAGCAAAGTGTTGTCACGATAGAGAAGATTGTTTATGGGGGAGAAGGCATAGGGAAACTGGAAGAAGGGTTAGTCATCTTTGTTCCATTCTCTGCTCCTAAAGAAAAGCTTCGTGTTATCATTCGTGAAATCAAAAAAAACTACGTCAAAGGAACCATAAAAGAGATTTTTGAAAAGGGTAAGGGAAGAGTCCTCCCCGCTTGTCCTGCTTATGGCTCGTGTGGAGGGTGTGCCTATCAACATTTAGATTATGAAACGGAATTAGAAATTAAGCAGGCGCAAATCGAGGAGATCTTTTCTTGTTTTAAAAAAAATCATCCTTTATCAATACAAAACATCATCCATAGTCCGTTTCCCTATGGGTATCGGAATCGGATCAGTCTTCATGTAAGCAATGGGAAGGTTGGATTTTATGCAAAATCCTCCAATCGGATTGTACCCATAAGATCTTGTCTTATTGCATCGGAAAAAATTAATGTGCTTTTGAAAAAATGGCTTGATCAAAAAAGGCAGTATGTCGGGCCAAAAACGATGCATTTTTCCCTAAGAGAGCCTGAAATCCCATCCTATGGGTTTTATCAGGTAAATCGCTATCTTCTACAAAAAATGCGCGAGCTAGTCGATGAAACTATCGGTAGAGAAATCTCCCAAATTATTGAAGGGTATAGTGGAGCAGGGTTTTTTACGGAATACTTAAGGCTCAGAATGGAAAAAATTTATGCGATTGAAGAAAACCATTTGAGTGTTGAGCATGCAAAAACCTTAGGGCTTAAGAACGTTTTTTTTATTGAAGGCAAAGTGGAGGACAAACTGGCTGATTGTCAATCCCAAATCGAAACAGCAAAAGCAGCTTACCTCTTTGATCCACCAAAAGAAGGAATCTCCAAAGAAGTTATCTCTTTGGTTAATTCCCATCCTCTTCCAAAACTTATTTATGTGTCCTGTAATCCTTTAACCTTAAAAAGGGATATTCAAAGACTGGAAAAGAACTACTTGCTTAGGACATTAAGACCGGTAGATCTTTTCCCAAAAACCTCAGAAATTGAATGTATAGCACTTTTGACAAGAAAGAACGGGATATAGTTTATGTGTCTTAAGCTTCAGCCTCCATGGCTTTCTCGTTTAAATGAAGCCAACCTATGAAAATCTTTTTTTTCTGGGATTGAGAAAATTGACTCTATACCTAAGTAGAGGGTTTATATTACAACTGTGAACAAAGGAAGAAAGATAAATCTTCTAACCCTTGGGAGCCTAGCTAACTGGACACGAATAGAGGGGAGGAGATGGTTTAATTTTATGAACCAAATGATCCTATGGAAAAGCCCTCTCAATTTCTTTCTGGATTTTTGGCTATATCTAGAAGGATTACTTTCATGCTGTCAGCTCCGTTTAATAAAAAAGTGTCTCCTACTTGAATCTTTGAAGGATTAAATATGAAAGCAAGTAAGTTTGGTATCCTTTCGGCAATCCTTGCCGCAAGTTGCTGTGTTGGGCCATTGTTATTAGCCGTTTTAGGTATCTCAGCCGGATCGGTCTTTTTTGGGCGATTTCATTGGTTTTTTCTAGCTGCTGGAGGAATTGTCCTCGTCTATGCATGGTGGCGTTTTATGAATGAAAAATCGTATTGTGAATGTGAATCTTATAAGGATTCACAGACAGCTTTAACTAGTCCCACACAAAAAAGAACTTTGCTTTTTCTGATAGGGGCAACGGCTATATTTTTGCTCTTTTTAGGAATGAGTTTGTTCCAGTCTTTTGGTGGTCAGAGCCTTGCTTCAGCATCTCTTCAAAATGTCGTCTTAAAACCTGGAGAGGTTGAAATGAGAATCCCTATAAAAGGTATGAGTTGTGTGACGTGTGAAATAGTTATTAAGGATCATCTTAAAAAAGTCTCTGGAGTACAATGGGTTAAAGTGAGTGCTGCGGCAAATGAGGCTATTGTTGTTTATGATAGAAATAAAACTAAGGTTGAGGAGCTGCTATCAGCTATAAAAGACTCCGGTTATGAACCAGGTGATCCCCAACTGATTAGCTCAATCAAATAGGGTTAGATGTTTGACTTGAGGCCCACGAGTGGATTTTATGACGGGTTTTTTATTTTTTGATCCGTGCTGTATTGGTTTATTGGCTATTGGCGTATTTTTTTTAGCAAAATCACTAAAGAAAAAATAAGAAAACAAAAAACTGAACCTGCTTTTTCTTGCTTCCCAATAGAATTAAAAACTAAAAGTAGCCACTTTACATCTTAGGCGTATAGCACTAACCTTGAATCTTCAAAGTTTTCTCAATAGCCTTATAGGGTCTTGTAAGGGATATTCGTTGTTAGGAGAGATTACAGAAAAGACTTTTAGCCAATTGATGAATAGAAAAAAAATGTTCTTAATTTTTCTTTATTAATGATGCTAGAAAAACCCCGAAAATAAGCAGACTAAGTAGTAAGCCGCTTAAAAAGCCTGTCTTTTGATGCCAGCAGAGATGGCCTCCAGAAAAAGAGGAAAATATATAAACTCCTAGCAAAGGTAACGAAAGAAAAAGTAGTGGGAAAAGCAAGAAAAGAAATAAAATCGCGCCATTTATTTTCTTTTTGTTAGAAGGTATCACGATAGGTTTGCCTAAACCTAAATCGATAATTAACGGAGAAGGATCTTCTTCTACATTCTCCTCCTTTTCATTTTTAGAAGGTAATTCCAATTCATCTAGAAACTCTATATTTATGTTTTCTTGTTTTTCTTTGAGCGCTCCTCTCTCCAATGTGCCATTAGGATAAAAATCTTTAATTCGATTTTTCATAGCTTAAATTAATATAATCAAATTTAGTTAGATTGTTGTCATATCCTTTTTATTTTTCTTGATTTTCTTCATCCTTTAAAAAATCCGTGTTTCCTTTGAGCAGTTCTTTCTGTATTGAAGCGTAAATGTCATAGGATTTGGAATCAAAGAGACAAAATATAACTTTATTTGGGATCACGTTAGAGCTAAGAAAGGAAAGGACAGTTTTCCAGGCTATTTTAGCTGCTAGATCAGAGGGAAACCCATAAGCACCAGTGCTAATTGCAGGGAAAGCTACGGTTTTGGCCTCTAGTTCTTTGGTGCGGAGTAAGGCTTGATGATAGCAAGAAGCTAGAAGCGATTTTTCATTGGCTACTCCACCTTTCCAAACTGGACCAACAGCATGAATGATCCATTTAGCTTTGAGATTAAAACCAGGGGTAACTTTAGCATGTCCGGTTGGACAACCATTTAGTTTGGCACAGGCTTCAGCTAATTGTGGCCCGGCAGCCCTATGAATAGCTCCATCGACACCCCCACCTTTAATAAGCCTTGCATTGGCAGCATTAACAATGGCATCAACCTTTAACCGAGTGATATCACCCTGAATTAGTTCTATCCGATGGAGTGTTTCATCTAACTTCATAGGACTTATTTAACTATGATGCTAATAACTGAGACTTTTAGCTTCGTTCTGTTTATCCAGACTTTCCTAATACCCATACTCCAGAGAAACCCAAAATGGAGACACGTATAGCTTTTTTAGCAGCTCTAGGAATAATATTTTTTCTGTTACTGCTCCAATCCGCTGATACCAAAAAGGTTGTCGAAGGAGAAAAATACCTCTTAAAGGATTTTCCAAAAATAGGAAGAAGAGAAATGACAATATTGAGTAATTGCCAAATTTTTTGTTCCCTTCTAAAGGAACCTTTCATTTGCTCCTTCCAATTGTTTTCAGGTTTTTGAGAACTAGATTGGCTCTCAAGGGGCGATAAATAGAGTAGCTTATTAAATTTAATTGTTATTGTTCTTTATTGTCAACTGCTCTTGCTTATCTCTGAGGAGTGTGCTGTTTCAACAAGATAATTCATGGGAAGGGAAGATTGCCTCTCCCTTAGTGTTCGTTCTGAGGCTTGTTGCTCCCAAAAACCTTGCGTACCTGCCTTCCCATTACCAAGGAGAGACTTGAAATATTAGGCACAAGCCAATAGCAGAACCACTTAGCAGTAAAGCTACGCGGCTTTTCGGCTTGAGAGCTGTCCGCTTTACAGCCTTAAGCGCGAGAAAACCAGATAAATATTTCAAAAAAAAGTTTATGTTTTAGGTACAAATTCTAGGAAGTATTGGTAAGGTAAAAAATTGTGCTTTTTTAAGAGCTTATACCCAGCAAGTTGAAATTCTTCTATCGCCTCTTTTTCGGATATACGATGGCTTTGAGGTGGACCATAAGGTGCGTTAGGATAAAAATCAATCAGAGCGATTTTCCCACCTTTCTTCAAGGAAAGGGACAGTTTTTTTAGATAATCGATCCGATTATCAATGTGATGCAGAACCTCACATATAAAAATAAGATCAATGGAGGCTTTGTCTAGATCAGGATTATTAGACTTAACTAGTTTAACAATTACATTTGAGAGGTTTTTGTTCTTCACCTCTTTTTGTAAATAGTCAACCATGGCTGGCTCGGAATCTAAAGCATAGACTTTCCCTTCATTTCCTACCGCCTTAGAAAATCTTCTGGTAAAATAACCCGTGCCAGCTCCCAAATCTGCAACTACAGAACCTGGCTTGATGTTGAGCGATTCAATAACACGATCAGGCTTTTGCCATTTATCCCTTTCTTTGGACTCAAATAACTGAGCATAGTAATGAACATTATGAAAACTATGATGGTAGCCATGCTTGGCTTTCTGTTCGACGGTTGTTTGGTCGGAATGCTGACCATATGTTGAGAATGAGCAAAACCAAAGAAAAAAACCAATTATTAAAAAAATCTGTCGGATCATCATATGAAGATATTGAGCGAAAAGAAGAGTTTTTTCACCAATTTTTATATTTCTTTTACTTTTTATAGACCGAGAAGAAAAGAAGTACGGTTTTCCTTTAGGGGATAGGATAAAAGCACCGATTTGGTAGGCGCATGCTTTGTGTGTAAATATTGACACATAAACCTCTGATCTTACGTTGCAGAACAGCATCCAGAGCGACTTCCATCCACCTTTCTTTTTTGCCTCTCAGATATTCTTTAGACAAATTTTCTCAATGCCTGTCCTTTCAGTACTGGTCTCTAATGGCATTCCTAGATATTTTTGTAGACCATCATTTAGAATGGGAAAAGGAGAGGGGGAGGGAGTCTCTGCGGACTTGTCCGCTGTGTCAAAATATGTATTGAGCCAGCTTCGGTATATTGTCAAACTGTGAAAATAGCAAGGTGTAAGTATAAGGGTTGACCACTAAGGCGGTAGCACAGTCTATGTGTCTGGACGAAAAACGGATCTCGTCTCCAAAGGGACAGGTTAGGAATAGCAAAACAGTTACAAGGGCTGCAGAATCCTCGGGCATAACGTCAAAAAGCATGGTGGCATATGGAAGATGAGGGAAGCTGCTAAAAACCTCTGTGCTTACAAACAAGAGAGCTTACAGTGATCCTTGAGTTCTTGTTGTCGTTCCGAATACCAACACGGAACGCTGGTGGTTTTTGATAAAAAACAAAAGGCGCAACCTAGACTTCTGCTTTCTCATCGCCTGTATGACTGGTACCACTAGGTTAGATTCTAAACAATTGGATTTTCTAAATAAAGCTGCAATCAACAGTCTCTTTCATCGGCAACTTCGATGAGGCTACAGGACCTCCAAGCTGTAGAACTCTCCAATCAACATCAAAGCCAGTGAGAGGAAGGGAATGAGCTTTCCTCATTTAGCTGTGCTAGAAAGAAAATGGCATCAAACGGCTCTTCTTCCCCTCTATGGAATAGTCAAAACTTGTAAGATGTAGATAGATATAGAAAGATATTCCCATTTGGGAATTGGAGCATGTCAAAATAAGAAAGCGTTGAAAACTGAAAAGACTACTAAAAAAGAATATAAGGGGAGGATGAACATTGCTTCAAAGAAAGCAATGAAACAAAAATAAATGCTATACTTTTTTGATAAGAGATTATCAATAATCCTAATACTTTATATAAAATGATGTATAGAATATTGTAAAGCAAACCAATTCAGTATTTACTTACTTAAAAGTGTAAAAGTGTATCCTCCCCTCTTTCGGCAAATTTTGGAACTCCTCTGAACTAATAGCTAATTATAATTTTTCTTTAAGTTCTTTTCCAGGTGAGAAACGAACGGTTTTCGATGCTTTAATTTTAATTTTTTCCCCGGTTTTAGGGTTTACTCCCATCCTAGCCTTTCTTGTTATTACGCGGAAAGTGCCAAAACCGATTAATTGTACAATGCCATTTTTTAATATCCCCGATTTCAACCCGTTGATAACAGCATCAACCGATCGTTCCGCCAAAGCTTTGGTTGTATCCTTTCCCATATTTTTTTGGACGGCTTCAACCAAACTCGCTTTGTTAAATCTCGCTTGTTTTTTTTCTTCATTCGCCATAATTTTCTCTCCTTTTTTAATAAGGGTTTACAGCAATTAAATAATTAGTCAATACATATATTAAAACAAAATAAAAAAAATATTTAAATTTAAATATTTTTTTTAATCGATTCATTTTGAATAATTTCTTCGACCATTAATAGAGCTTCTTTCCGTGTTGAAATTTTCTCTTCTAGTTGAGCTTCTCGAACAAGTTCTAGAATCTCGCCAATTTTTTTACCTGGCTGCAATCCCATGGCAATCAAATCATATCCAGTGATCAATTTTGGGGGTGATAGTGAAGCTTCGGTCGAATATGCTTCTTTAACTTGATTGAGAAAATTATAGATTGAGAGGTTCCCATGGGATGACAAACAGTCTATTCGATGAAGTTCAAGTTCGATGGGGAAAGTCGGTTTTAATATCAGTTTTTTAACTGTAGCTTTTTTCATCTTTGGAACATCTTTAAATGTCATATGATTTTTAACGCATTCGACCACTTTTTTAATCGTGTCTCGGCTGTATCTTAACCTGGTCATTATATTTTCTGCAATTTTGGCTCCTACTATTTCATGGCCGTAAAAATGAATATTTCCTTCTTTGTCCCGACTAAAAGTTTGAGGCTTGCCGACGTCATGGAAAAGAGCTGAGAGCACTAACTCAAGGCTGGGATTAGACAGGTGGCTTAAAACAAGTCGAATATGATTGAATACATCCCCTTCAGGATGAAAATCTTTTGGCTGTTCTACCCCATGGCAACGATAAATTTCAGGCAAAATCACAGCCAGCAGGTTGCTTTGATCGAGAAGATCCAGTCCTCTTGCAGGATCTGGACTGCAAAAAATTTTATCTAGCTCTTCTCGTATCCGCTCGGCACTTATATTGGAGATTGCTTGAGCAGATTGCCGGATCGCATTCCAAGTGTTTTCTTCGATTCTGAAGGATAGTTGGACAGCAAAACGGATGGCCCGGAGCATCCGGAGATGATCTTCTTCGAACCGTTTTTTAGGGTCTCCAATCGCTCGAATAATTTTTTTTTCTATATCTTCAGTTCCTTGAACATAATCAATAATCTGATCAGCAATAGGGTCATAAAAAATACCGTTGATCGTAAAATCTCTTCTAAACGCATCTTCTTTTGGGGTAGAGAATCTCACCGCTGCTGGCCATCTGCCTCCTTCCGATCCTATGTCGGTTCGAAAAGTGGCAACTTCAAAAAAATGCTGACCTGATCTTACTCGCACCACTCCAAAGGCTTTTCCAATTAATCCTGTTGCCTTATCCTTAAATAGCTGCTGTACTTCCTCGGGAGTAGCCGAAGTGGCGATGTCTATATCATGAGGTTCTTTCTTCAATAGAATATCTCTGACACAACCTCCTGCAAAAAAGGCTGTATACCCTGCTTTTTGAAGTCTGTGAACTATCCCTATTGCCTCTTCTCTCATCGGAGTACTGTATCATTAAATCGAGACTTTTTGTAGCGCAAATACACAATACCACCGACCAGGCTCCAGAAAAGACTCATTGCAAAAACCAAAAGGGAAAAACTTAAGGCTGGTTCTGTCTTAATACCTAATAAGTGAAAAAAGACAACAATGAGTCCTTCTCTAATCCCTAATCCAGATATAGTGATGGGGATGGATATGAGAACACTCACAATGGCAAGCGTTGCAGCCAAATACAAAAAGGGGATTTCTAGATTAAGCGAACGGGTGGCAAAATAAGCCATAATTAAAGTGGAGCCATGGCTTGCAAAAGAATAGAAAAGAGCTAGCAAATTCTCTTTTTTCCCGTGTCGATAGCGCCTGATAGCATCGAATAAGTTGTTGAAGGATGGGTTTGAAAAGGAGGAACTTTTATTCTTTTGTAGTCTGACCACTGAAAACAGGCTTGGGAAAAAAAGGATGAGCCCAAAAAGCAATAGGATGATGATGGTGACAACTAGAAAGATCCAAACGGCATGGCTCGTAATAGGATTGGCTTGGAATAAGTGAAAAAAGTGCACCGCCAGCAGCATGCCTATGAGAACTAAGCCTAAAAGACCTACTACTCGATCATAGATGACAGAAAGAGAGCCGGCCGTTTTTTTCTCTGGATAGAGTTGGATAATGTAATAAATACGTACAATGTCACCTCCTGTAGACCCAAGAAGAAAAGCATTAAAAAACTGGCCGATAAGGGTTAGTTCAAAGGCTTTGGCTCCGGAAACAAATATCCCTTGGGTTTGAAGTAAAATTTTCCATCGGATCGCGGAAAAAAAAACTTGTCCACCACCAAAAAAAATCCCGAGGACGATGTCCACTGGATTGGCTCTTTGAGCCACTGTGGCAATTTTTGCCCAATCTACTTTGAAAAACAAAAAAGATAGGATGCCTGTCGAAACGAGGGAACGTAATGCAATCGAAAGCCAATATTTTTTTCTTTCGGCTGCCGATTGTTTTGAATTCATAACGGTAGGAATGGATTATTTTGCTCCGGATTTTATAGAGATAGAACAAAAGCAACAAAAAGAATAAAGAATTTGCAGATCAAAGAGCGAGATTAATTTTCTATACAACAAATAAAATTTCTATCCCCGTATACATTATCTACTCGGCCGATGGGTGGCCAGTACTTAAAATCTTTTTGCCATGGAGCAGGATAAGCGGCCAGCTTTCGACTGTAAGGAAACTCCCAGCTATCCAAACAGAGGGCAGTGGGAGGATGAGGAGCATTTTTCAGAGGATTATTGTTTTGGGGATAGATCCCTTTTTCAATGGCCTCTAACTCCGCTTTGATGAGAAATAAGGCTTCACAGAATCGATCGAGTTCTTCTTTTGATTCCGATTCGGTTGGTTCAATCATCATCGTCCCATGCACAGGCCAAGAGATGGTCGGCGCATGAAAGCCATAGTCCATGAGTCTTTTGGCGATGTCTTCAACTTCTATCCCGTATTCCTTCCATGGCCTTAAATCGATAATGAATTCATGGGCAACATATCCATGAGGTCCTTTGAAAAGGACATTAAAGGCAGATTCAAGCTTTTTTGCCATGTAATTGGCATTTAAAATAGCTATTTGAGAGCATCTTTTAAGACCGTCTTTCCCAGCCATTCTGATGAACATCCAGCTGACGGGCAATACCCCAGCGTTCCCTAAAGGAGCGGCACAAAGAAGACCTGTTTTCCATTTTTCAACCAACTGTAGCTCATGAGAAGGAAGAAATGGGCCCAAATGCTTTTTTACTGCGATGGGTCCTACTCCAGGGCCACCACCTCCATGAGGAATACAAAATGTCTTGTGGAGGTTAAGATGACATACATCCACCCCCAGCTCTCCCGGTTTACATAAGCCAAGGAAGGCATTCGCATTGGCGCCATCCATATAGAGCTGTCCACCAAAGTGATGGACAATACGGGCAACTTCAGGCAGCGTTTCTTCGAATATCCCATAGGTGGAGGGAAAAGTAACCATCACGGCAGCAAGCCTCTGCGCATATTTTCTTGCTTTATTTTCTAGATCTAGAAGATCCAATTTTCCATGAGCATCACAGGCTAGCTCTTCAATATCAAATCCGCAAAGGGCAGCACTCGCGCAATTCGTTCCATGGGCAGAGACGGGGATTAAACAGACGTTTCTTTGGCTTTGCCCTATAGAGCACAGATAATTTTTAATGGCAAGCAAGCCAGCTATTTCTCCTTGAGAACCAGCATTGGGCTGTAGCGAAACAAAATCCATTCCAGTTATTTCGGCAATCCATTCCTCAAGATCAGCTGCAAGCTGACTGTATCCTTTCGTCTGCTCTCTGCCAGCAAACGGATGGGGCTCGGTAAAACAATCCCAGAGTATTGGAATCATTTCCGCTGCCGCATTGAGTTTCATAGTACAGGATCCCAAGGGAATCATTGAGATCGTCAGACTAATGTCTTTTGAAGCAAGTCTCTTGATGTATCGGTTAAGTTTTGTTTCGGAGCGGTATTCGTTAAATACTTTTTGCGTCAAAAACTTAGTTTGTCTTTGAAGGGAAATAGGAATAGAAGGAATTTCAAGCTGATCCAGATTCAAAGGTTCATTTTTCAAGTTGGGAGCAAAAATCCTTAAGAGAGAAAGAAGATCTTCAGGAGTTGTTTTTTCTCCAAGAGTAATACCAAGAGCGGATGCTTCTTCAAACTCCCTAAAAAGATAGCCTTGTTCGATCCCTCGGTTTTTTATTTCCTCAAGCTTTTCTTTCTCCATTGGGATTTTGAGCGTATCAAAAAAAGGAAAAGGATAAGGCTTAAATCCCAAAGCGGAAAGTTGGTTGTAAAGAAAGTAAGCATAAGAAAGGATTTTTTGACTAATTGCCAGAAGTCCTTCGGCTCCATGATAAACGGCATACATGGAAGCGACGATCGCTGGAAGTACTTGGGCTGTGCAGATGTTGCTTGTAGCTTTTTCTCTCCTTATGTGTTGTTCGCGTGTTTGGAGAGCCAACCTAAAAGCAGGTGTGCCATAAACATCCTTCGAAAGACCGACGATTCTACCGGGCATTTTTCTTTCCATTCCTTTTCTTGCGGAGATAAAGGCTGGATGAGGCCCTCCAAAGAATAGAGGCAATCCAAACCGCTGGGCTGAGCCAACGACAATGTCCGCTCCAAACTCTCCAGGAGGCTTAAAAAGGCACAAAGCCAAAAGATCCGTATGAACAACGACAAAAATCCCTTTTTGATGCAGAGACTCTACAAAAGAGCTAAAATCATAGAGGTGGCCACTTGTATCGGGATAGGAGATTAAAGCCCCAAAAAAGCTCGAATCGATCCCTACTGTCTGCCAATCGTCAATGACAAGATCAATCCCTAATGGGCGGGATCTTGTCAGCATAACCGAAAGAATCTGAGGATGACAATCTTTGGACAAAAAAAACCGAGACCTGTTTTTGTCTGTCGTAAGCCTTTTGCACATCAACATGGCTTCGACGCAGGCTGAGGCTTCATCTAAAAGGGAAGCATTAGCAATGGGTAGAGCAGTCAGTTCACAAACGAGGGTTTGAAAATTAAACAACGCTTCTAGTCGACCTTGAGAAATTTCTGATTGATAGGGAGTATACGGCGTATACCAATCCGGGTTTTCCAATATCATCCGACGAATAACCTTTGGGCATATCGATTCGGTATACCCCATGCCTATAAAATAGCGGAAGGGTCGGTTTTGATTACCTATAGCTTTAAGCTCTTTTAAAGCCTCTTCTTCAGAAGTTCCCTCGGGCAGGTTCAGAGAGCTAGCCGTTCTAAGGGACTCAGGAATGACTTTAGTAATCAGCTCCTCAAGACTTTTCAAATTTAGAAAGTCTAACATTTCTCTAATTTCTTCTTTCGAGGGGCCAATATGTCTGTCTATAAAAGAATCCATCCTTTGCATATTGTTAAAACGTTTCTCTCTGACCATTATTTGGAACTGCTACCTTAAGAAACTTTATAGTTTCTTATTTTTTAACAGCTCTCTATACGCATCGGCATCCTTGAGGTCATTGAGTTCTTGAGGATTTAGGATTCGGATCTTGTATAACCATCCTTCTCCATAAGGATTGCTGTTGATCAATGAGGGATGCTCAGCCAACTGCGAATTAACTTCCAGAACTTCTCCACTGACTGGTGCATAAAGATCACTGGCTGCTTTGACTGATTCAATGACACCGACTACTGATTTTTGACTGACTCGTTCTCCCACTTTGGGTAGTTCTACATAAACGATATCGGATAGTTCTCTTTGGGCGTGTTCGGTAATGCCTACAGTAGCGATATCCCCACTGACCATAACCCATTCATGGGTGTCTGTGTAGAATCGATCACTTGGAATGTTCATGGAAATAAAAAAAATAAACTCTACTATCGATGCATAGTAGGTCTTTTGTAAAGGGGTTTTTTCCGGATTTCAAATGGATAGAGTTTGTTCCTAATTTCTATTTCAATTTTGTTGCCTATGTTAGCATATAATTTTTGAACATATCCCATACCAATTGTCCTTCCTAGGGAAGGAGACCATATGCCACTTGTTACCTCGCCACACTTTTGCCCGTTAAAAAAAATTGGAGAACCTGTTTTGGGCTGGGGCGACGTCTCTTCGCAGGCTACAAAAGCAACAAGGAGGGTTTGAAAAGAGTCCTTCAATAGGACAAGAGCAGCTTTCCCTGGGAAAGAATAAGGTTTTGAAAGACTAACAGCTTTACTTAAGTCAGCTTCCCAGGGAGTTTTATCTTCTCTAAGATCAACTCCATTCAATGGTAAGGAAGCTTCAAGCCTAAGAATATCCCTGCTGGCTAGGCCGCAGGGTAGTAATCCATAAGGTTTACCTGCTTCCAGTAGACGATCCCATAGTAGCTGGGCGATCTTACCAGGGAAAAATAGTTCGGCTCCGTCTTCCCCTGTATAACCTGTGGCCGCAAGATATAAAAATTCTTTCTCAAAAATGATTTTTTTTATCGTGTGCTTGGGAATGGGATCCAGAGAAAACACCTCTTTAAGTATATTCCAGGATGTGGGTCCCTGGATAGCAATGCAACCCCATTTTCTACGGTTGTCAATCAAGCTAACATCCCCAAAAGGAAGATAACCATGCAATAGCAAGTAATCTTTTTCTGATGCACACGCATTGACTACGAGAAGATAAGAAGAGGAGCCAATCCGGTAAAGGATCAGATCGTCAATAATGCCACCGCTGTCCGAAAGGATTAGATGATACTGGCTTTCTGAGTCTTTTAAAAGGGATAAGTCGTTGGTTAAAATTCCATTAAGCCATTCCGTCGCCTTAGGCCCTTCAACAAAGAATTGACCCATATGACAGAGATCGAATATGCCTGAATTTTCTCTGACGGCTTGGTGTTCTTTTATGGCTGAAGTATAATAGATCGGCATCCACCATCCACTATACGTTCCCATGTAGGCCCCAAGCTCAATGTGGCGATTGTATAGAAAGGTGGTGAAGGGAACTGAGCCACTTGGAGCAATCACACTGTCATTCTAACTTTAAAATTCCTGGATTTCAATCAAAAAGGAAAGTGAGACTGACTACCGTTACTCTATGTCTCTAGACTTTTTAATTACGGGATTTTTAAAATCCAAAAAAGAATTCTTTCTGATTCTTTTTGACAGATCTTTTTTTAGTGGATAATACTAGGAATATTTGAAAAGAAAAGCTATCGGGTGCTTTGTAGGTTCTTTTGGTCAATCAAAAAAAAGGAGTAGTCTTCTTTTGCTCACATCCTATGGAGGGAACCGTGAACGATGATAGTGAAAATCGTTTTTCCATAGATGATCTGAATATTAAAGTTCAACAGGCTCAAGAAATTCTTCTCGATCTTGAGAGAAGAAAAGAGGAAATTGAGCGACAAAAAAAACAGCTAGAAGAATTACGGCAAAAGCAAAGAACTTTTGAAGAAGATCATAGGACAGCTGTTGATTTGCTGACCAGAGGGCTTGTGCTGCTTGAAAGACAAGCTGGAGAACTGAAAAGACAGCTTGAAGAAATTGAGTCTATCCATTCCCAATTTAGCGACCAGCTAAAAGCCATAGAATCCATTCAGCCTGCGAGTTGGGATCCCATGAACTTGGAAGATGAATTGAATAAGGCTCTTGTAACCGTTGAACAAGCAAAAACCATTTATGCGCAGTATCGAGACAAAGTCGGTAGTGTAAACGAAAGACTGGCGATCGAAGAAGAAGTGGAAGAGGAAGAAGAAGTTCCTTTTCGCTTCTGGAATAAGGTGATGAGCGGTTTTGCCTATTCTTTACCCCTTATTTTAGTCTTATCGGCTGGCATGGTGATCTGGATCCTTAAGAAATAGCGAAGGGAGTTTTAAAAAATGCATCTGGGAAAAGACGAAGAAGAGTTCAGAGAATATCTATTAAGATCTGAAGTCCGCTCCGCAGCTTTTTACCATAGAGCTAAAAAAAAGAAAGATAGACGTAATTTTTTTTTCCTGTTCGTTTTTTTGTGTTTGATCCTTTTTTTCCTTTGGCGCCGTTGGATCTATCTTTAGAAAAGACTATTCCATTAAGTTAAGTGCCAAAAGCATAGCATTAAAAACCCTCTTTTTAATTGTTTATCAACAGACAGAAACGAAGGGAAGCAATCCTCCAATAAGCCCCCTGAAGAGCAAAAGATATCCTTTGTGTCCTAAGAGCTTCGTCATCAAGGGGTTTCATCAATAACTTTTTTAATATTAATTAGACTGGTCTTGTGTCGAATGTCTTTTGCTCGGTAAAGGTAATAGACTTCTTCGGCGATATTTTTAGCGTGATCAGCCGCTCGTTCTATTGCCCTGGAAACTAGCATAAGATTGAGTCCTTGAGGAATAGCATCTGGATCTTCCCTCATAATTTTTACTAGGCAACCAAAAAGTTCCTTGTTCATCCTATCAACAATTTTGTCTTCCCTGACCACACTTAATGTCTCCCTTGGGTTGCCTGAAATGAAGCTATCGATAGCTTCCTGATACATTTTTCTTGTGATTTCAGCCATTTTCTCAATGTTAAAATAAGATTTTAAGGGGGGCTTCTCGTTCAATTGAAGAGCGATTCGAGAAATGGTAACGGCTTGATCTCCAATTCGCTCAAGATCGCTAGAAATTTTAGAGGCTACAAGGGCTAGTCGACAATCGATGGCTACAGGGCTATGGGTAGCGATAAAGGTTATAATTTGATCGTCAATTTTGACTTCCAACGAATCGAGATCTTCATCCCCTTTAATGACATTTTTTGCTAATTCATCATTACGCTCGATTAAGGCTTTGAGTGCTAGTTGAAGATTGCGGGCAGCAATGCTAGCCATCAAAAGAAGGGTTTCGCGGATCTGCTCAATAGTTATCATGCTTGGCTTTTGGATAGAGTAATTGCTTTTTCAAGGCTTGGTTGCTATTTTCTTTACAGATAGAAATTATCATTAAAAATAGAGAAGTGTTAAAAAAAATGGATGTAAATATTTTTTGAATATTTTGTAATTTTTTTAACCAATCTATTTCCAATAAAAAAGTCACAGTGACCGAGAATAATCCTTTTCCGATTCTGCTTGATCGACTCATCTTAAGGCCATTAGAAGCAAGTGACGAAGAGAGGGTTGTCCAGCTAGCTGGTGATCCTGATGCTTCTTGGGGGACCAGGTCGATAACTTATCCCGACAGTGTCGATCGAGCGGCCTCCTGGCTAAGAGAGCATATGGAGATGATGAAAAAGGGAGAAAGTTTGAGTCTAGCAATCATTTTAAAGGAAAACCTTTCAATGATAGGTGCTGTGATCCTTTTTTATGAACTACGTCATGAGCGTGCAGAAATTGGTTGTTGGATTGCAAAAGCGTATTGGTCTAAGGGCTATGGCACAGAAGCCTGTCGGGCGGTATTACATTACGCTTTTAATGTCTTAAAACTCAATAAAATTTCTGCCTACTGTTTAGCTAAAAATATAGCTTCCTTAAGGCTGATTGAGAAGTTGGGGATGAAGTTTGAAGGATGCTTAAGGAAGCATTTGAAAATTAGAGGAATTTTTGAAGATCTCCTGATCTATGGGCTTCTAGCCGAAGAGAGGAAGGAGTAAGTAAGTTTCTTCTCTCTTTATTTTCGTGCTTTCTTCCTATTTCGTTCAGGATGATGAGTATTGTAAAATAATTTAAAAATTACTCTGGCAGCTTTTTTCGGGTGTCGGTTACATTTAAAAATGAAAATCTTCGTCAAATCTTCTAATAATAACTCGATGGAAATTTCACCTTGGTTTTTAGTTGGTGATTATCTCAGTGGAATGGTTACTGGGGTGTTAGTAGCCTGGATGATTCGCCTCCTTATATTGCCTGGGGTAGATATGGTCTTGGCTATGATTATTGGGATGGCGGTCGGAATGTTTATCCATTTAGCCCTTGGATTTTTTCTTGCTCCTTTGTTAGGCATGTTTCAGACAATGGTGCCAGGATCGATTATAGGCATGTACGGTGGTATGCTTTTTGCGATGCGAGATTCAATGGGAGCAGGATCAAAATCTCTCTCCGAAGCTCTTTGGGTAGGAGCATTGTTTGGAATAGTCGTTGTCGCTTCCTTTCATATTTATGACAGAATTTTGCATGGGGAAAAAGAAAAAATAAGCAATGACAATGGATAGTGAAGCAAACAAGACGCGCAAAAAATGGGATTTAGCCAGCCAATTCTTTGATTGGATTACCTGGGCTGATGACAAACGCTTTTCTCCATTTAAAAAGAGGCTTTTTAAAAAAATAAGAGGCAGAACATTACTTGTTGGTGCGGGGACAGGCAATGACTTTCGGTTTTTGCCCGTAGATGCTCAGATAATTGCTATTGATATTAGTCCTCGGATGCTTGCCAAAGCGGCCTTAAAAGCCAATGCTTTTCCTGGTTCTCTGGAACTTAAGGAAGCCGATGTCTGCGCTTTAGACTTTCCTGAGAATTACTTTGATACTGTGCTGAGCGTTTGTACTTTTTGCTCCGTACCTGACCCCCTTCGGGGTTTACGAGAAATTTACCGAGTGTTGCGTTTAGAGGGCTATTTCTATCTTTTTGAACACGTACGCAGCCGCATTGGGCCAATAGGCATTCTTTTTGATCTGCTGACGCCTCTTTCCCGTCGCTTTGGTCCAGAGCTGAATAGAGACACGGTGGCTAATGTAAGAAACGCTGGATTTAAAATTGTTCGGGAAGAAAATATTTACTTAGACATCGTCAAATGGATCGAGGCAAAAAAATAAATGTAAGATAAAAGGAAAGGGTCTTTTTAAGACTGGGCAAACAATGGCAGATGTAGGGAACAGGCCCTTTTTTTTTATTTAGCTTTTTTTTCCTTTCTTGGAATGCTGAAAGGGCAATTAGGGAACGAAGTGGTGTGTGTTTTTCAGTGTATTGGATACTGTAGGCAGAGGTAGCTTGGAAAACTAAAACTTATGCTTTCCTTCTTTAGTTTAAGCAAGTAGGAGTCTTTCTCAGAGCATATCACTCTTAGCAAGAGAAAGAAGATATAGGCAATCAACGGTACCTGTTTGAAGCGAACTGAATAGGGGTTTCAGAAGATCGTGTTGCAAAAACAAAATCAACCAAATGCTTCTGTAGAGCCAATCTTAGCAAGTAAAAGACCCATTATTCTTAAGCTAATCACCGTAATATTTAGGTTCCCGTTAGATGCAACTAACGAATTTTTAAATAAGCGCCTTGGGAATAAGATACCAGTAGAACTTGTTCAAAGCCAGTTTTTGAAAATGGATAAATTCTGTTGGTGGAGGAGGTTGGGGAGGATGCTCGTAATCGAAGTCAAGCATCGTTGCTTTTCCATATCCAGATTCGATAAAACAAGCGACATGTCCATTATATTTCACTTTTTCAGAGTCTACCGTTTCTTGTCTTATTGCCGCACAGATTTGTTTAGCAATAACGGGAGCTTGAAAATGAGCTGTGCTTCCCGCTTTACTAACCGGTAAATTCGTTGTATCTCCCAAACTCCAAACATTCTCCAATTGTGCAACTTTAAGCGAATGCCTATCAGTTTGTACCCATCCATCAGCGTCCGCAATTTCATGTCCTCTAAGAAAAGGAGCTCCTTTATGAGGAGGAGTCATGACAAGAAGATCGTAAGAAAGTTCAGTGCCTTCGATGCTTTCGGCAATCTTTTTTTCAGGATGAATTTCTGCGAGGTTGAAGAAAAGCTCAGTTTTGATGTTTCTTTTATCGAAGTCAGCTTTGATATAATCGGCTGCCGTTTTGATATTAAAAACGTCGTTAAGAGGGAAAGTATAAATAATTTCAGATTGCTGACGAATTCCCCTTTTCGTCAAAAATTCTTCTAGCATAAACGTAAATTCTACCGGCGCCACGGGGCATTTATAAGGCAGTCCGCCAATACCCACAACAATGGTACCTCCATTGAAATTTTGTAGTTTTTCATAGAGGACAAAAGCAGCTTCAGGCGTATAAAAATGATCCGCTCCCTCTTTAAAACCGGGGATTTGTTCTTCATCAACGGTAGAGCCAGTAGCAATGACTAGATAGTCATAGGGGTAAGATTTGCGGGAGCGGCAAACTACCTTCTGATTTTTAACATCCAACTCTTCAACTGGATCTACAACCAAGGAAACTCTCCGATGGAGAAGCGATCTTTCCGAGCGTGCAATTTTTCGAGGATCTTGATAGCCAAAAGGGATATAGAGTTGATAGGGTTGATAAACATGCTGGGGAGAAGCTGTAAGGACGGTAATACTTGCTTCTTGAGGGCTTAACGATCTTGCAAGAATATTAGCAACGATAGATCCCCCTGTTCCTCCACCCAATATTAAAATATTCTTAGCCATAATGAATCCTCCATTTGCTGGATTCAATGGAGCTTTCTACAAATGAAGCGGGTGCCACCGCCTTCAACTGGCTCTTCCGCTATCAGTTCATGTTTTGCCTTTTTGATCCAGGCAGGTAAATCTTTTTTCGTCCCTTCGTCTGCAGAAATCACTGCCACAACATCTCCAACTTGTGCTGAGCGAATCAGTCGGATCATTTCCATGAGAGGTCCCGGACAAAAACTCCCACGCGCGTCTACTTCTTTTGTAATTTTAATGCCTTCCATAACACTCTCCTTTTTGGCTTCTAGATAAATAGAACTTGGCCTCCAGACGCATTTTCAACAAACGTCCCCACACCCACAACATCGCTAACAACGGACTCCAAATCTTCAAGTTTAATAGCCAGCAGATCCATGGTCAGCCCACAGGCATGCACCTGCACATCCCCTATTTCCATCGCTGCCTTGAGGGTGTCAAGCCAACTGGGAACTTTCTTTTCTTCCATGGCTTTCATGGCTTCCGTCGCAAAATCCTCAAAATCCTTACTAAGCCTTCGGTTCGTTTTCCACGCGTCTTTTCTAAAGGCAAGAAGACCATAAAAAGTCACAAAAATTTGAACTTTTTTTTGCATCGCTGCAGCCCCAGAAGCGAGGGTTGCCATTGCCAAGAGCTTATCGACAGTACCAGAAAAAAGAATGATTGAAATTTTATCTTCCATAACTAATCCTTGTGATAACAACTATAAAATAGAATTTGGGGAACTCAAGAAAATAAATGGTTTATTTTGGTCAAGGTCTCGGTTTTTTTATTCTACGATTAGAATGGAGCAGGGGCTATGACGAAGGACACGCTCAGAGACAGAGCCCGTAAGCCAATAGCCAACTCTAGAAAGCCCTCTTCGTCCCAAAACGACAAGATCAAAGTTCCCTTCCTTAGCCAGCTTTAGGATGCGATCGGCAGGATCTCCCATCTCCGTTTTAACCTCCAGCTCTACTTTTTCTTCTGCCGCTTTTTCCATCGCCCATTTTAGATCCGAAACAATTTTCTCTCTTTCTAGAGCAAACTCCATATCTTGATTAAATTCAGGGGCGTGCATAACCGATAGGATGGTTACTTTTGAACCGAAGGATTTGGCGATTTGCAAAGCAAAGGACAAGGCTTTCTTTGATGATTCGGACCCATCGTATCCTACTAGTATTTTGCCTAAAAACATGTTTTTTCTTTTTTTTTTATTAAAAATATACCAACAAACCTTCCTAGTCTTCCATGCGGTCTTGCTCTCTTCCCCTTCTTTGGAAAGATGGCTTCTCAATGCATTAAAGGACTCTACTACAAGTGGAGGAGTAGCATCCTGGCATGCATCTAGCAGCTTTCTTTTTGAGGGATTAGGAATTTCAGCTCAATCTACCATAGTCATGCGCCATTGGCAACTTCATTGACCACTAAGACTGGTCTTTTGCTACCGTTTTAAAAAAAGAATTTGCCACTACTCCATTATGTTGAAGGTGATTAGCAGGAGAAATCTGCGTTGCGTTACTCTTGAATAAGTGCGATCAGTTAGAGGGATTTATGGAAAGGGGGGCATCTGGTTTCTGACTGATGTTTTCCTTTTGTTCGGATTGAGGATAGCGGTTTTCTTCAATGATTGTTTTGATGAGTTCTTCGACACCGGAAAGTTCTTCGCTAAAATAAGTCGAAGTATAATCGCTTGTTTTGGCATTGGCTGGAATTTCAGTGATCGGCTTAAGCACGGAGTTTCCCTTGTGGGAGACATTTACTTTGGTGACCACTGATAGGCCCAGTCTTAATGGATGATGGATCAATTCTTTGGGATCCAGTCTTATTCGGACAGGAATCCTTTCGACCACATGAATATAATTACCTGTGGCATTATCTGGAGGAAGCAGTGCAAATACGGTTCCAGAACCAGGCTCTAAACCTTCTACCACCCCATGATATAGATAGCGCCTCCCGTATATGTCTGCTCTGATTTTAACCGGTTGTCCAGGTCTCATTTTTCTTAGTTCGGTTTCCCTATAATTTGCTACGACCCAATAATAGTCCAAGGGGACAATACTCATCAGCAGTCGATCGGGTGTGACTTCATCTCCAACCTGCACCGATCTTCTAGCGACATAACCTGCAACAGGAGCTACAATTTGACACCTGTAAAGGGCTAGATAAGCATTCTTCAAATCTACGGCTGCTTTGAGCACAATCGGATTGTTCCAGACGGTCGTTTTTTGAATCCAGGATTCTGTGGAATGTAATTCGTCTTCGAGCTGACGAATCGTTGATTCTATTTCCTGCACTTTCCATTGGGCATCAATGGCGTCCTGCATAGAAACTACTCCAGCTTTGCTTCCTGACGCATAAAGCCCTAGATCATACCGCTGTCGTCCTAAAATGGCTTTTTGAGCGGCTATTTTGTTTCTCAGGGATTTGGCCTTATTGAACAGATCCTCAACCTTCCGCACTGCCATTGCTAGATTCTGTTTGGCACCTTCGAAGGCGACTCTTTGGTTTAAGGAGTCTAATCGGACCAGCACCTGATTTTTATTAACATACTGTGTGGATTCGACGAGCACCTCAACCACTCTGCCCGAAGTTTGTGCTTTGACTGGAATGACATTGCCTGTCACGTAGGCATCGTTTGTCGTCACCCAGTTGCTTGAAAAGAAAAACCACCATCCGCCCAGCAAGAAAAGAAAAACTAAAAGAAGAACATATGTATTTCTAGTAAGCTGCCATGTCCTCCAATCACGTTGCCAAGAAAGAATCATAACATGGAAAAGACGCTCAAAGCGACTTCTGCTTTCTTTCTGCCGTTCTTTTTCTCTAAAAGGAAAGGCCCTTTTCCCATTATTCTGCTCTGAGTCTTTTTTCATACTTTCTTTTTTCTTTTATGCCTCCTTCACCGTTTTTCTTTGGCCAGCAAAATGATTCCAGAGAGAATAAAGAACCCCACTCCACAGAGTCGGAATGCATCGTTGAGGCTTAAAACAAAGGCATGAGCGATTGCCGATTGATCGAGCAGTCTTATGGCTATTTCTTTGCTCAGACCTTGCTCTTTAAATCTTAAAAAAAAATCCGTCAAGAAGAGATTGCCTCCATCTAACCACTCATCCAGTCTCATCTTGTGATAAACTATTCGGTGATAGATAAGGGTGCCGATGAGGGGAGAAGCCCATCCTTGAGCTAGTATCCGTAGGCTACTGGAAAGTTCCACAGCCCGCAGTTGGTTTTTAGGAGACAGACCAGAAATAATAAGATTGGTTAGAGATAAGAAAAAAAGGCCTAAAGAGATTCCTTGGAGAAGAAATGAAAAAGAGGGCTGCATCCAAAACCAACGCTTTTGGTAGAAATCAAAATAGCCCATCCAGCAATAGACGACGCCCAACAGGAAAAATACAACAAAGGAGCTGAGGCGTAAGGAAATTTTCCCAAGGAATCGTGGGAACCATATAACGATAGGAGTAGAAAAGACAGCCATGCTGACAAAGAGGATTGCTGCTAAATGGGGAGGAAACGAACTTTGATTTTGAAGTCGAACAAGGAGGGTTGTCCAGAGACCGTAGAAAAGGAGAAAGCCAACTGCAAGAGAAAAAGAGCCGATCAAAAAGTTTTTTCTTAAAAAAAGATCGATCCTTACCAGTGGCTCTTTGGTGGCTGTTTCCACATAGATAAAACAAACAAAGCTGACCACAACCAAAAAGAAAAGAAAATCGATTATTGGTGAAATAAACCATTCGTAGTCATCCCCCATATTGAAGATCATTTGTAGGGATCCTAGCATGATGGACAAAAGAATGAGTCCCCTCCAGTCCCATGGTCTTTTTTCTATCCTTTCTTCGGTATCCTCTAAGCAGAGATGCAAAAGAAAGCTCAAGATTAAAAGGGAAGCAGCACTCAGTACAAACCAATATTTCCAGCTCATTGCTTCTCTGCCTATTAGTTCCTTCCCATATCCTCCAATCATTGGACCAATGGTAAAAGGCAAGACACTTGCTACGGCTCCAAGCATCAAAGGAATCAGTCGCCATGGATCAGGGTTTTGTTCGAATACTAAACTTTGAGATCCAAGAATGAGTATGCCACAACACATCCCTTGGATGGTACGTCCAACCAAAAAAAGGTAAAAGTTTAGAGACAAAGCACAGAACAAAGAACTGGCTGCTAGAAGAAAAGAAAAGAAAAAAACTGTTTTTTTCCTACCGTATTGAAGACTAATTTGCGTAGCGATCAGAAGACCTAAACTTTGTCCTAGGAAAAAAAATCCGTTGGTCCATGAACCATGACTTTGACTTTGGCCAAGTTCCGCCGTTGCATATGGAATGATGTCTGTATAGGAGCCAGATTGAAAAAAACAGAGGCATTGAAGAAGAAAATAAAGAGTAAAGAGTAGGAAAGTTTTGATAGTTTTGTTCATACCCCCTCGCAAGACGATGAAAGGAAAGAAGAGGGATTGTTTGGAGTTCCTTTAGAATGAGAACAGAAAGCAGTGAGTTTCTGTTGAGCTTTTTGCTTGAAGTCTGCCGTTAGCCGCCTCTTTGCCATGTGGTCTCCTTCTATAATAGGTAATCGTAGGAGCTATCAGCCTTCTCAAAGAAATGGCGGTTAACGGACGGCGAGCCCCATCGCCCAATAGTTGTTTCTATACCTAGAATGATACATTTTTCAACAAAAATGTGTTATTTTGTTTGACGCTTTGCTGAAGGGTTGGATTCTGAATTTTTGATCTGGGGAGGCCGCATGGAAGACTCGTTCCATCCTCCTCCAAAAGCTCGAATAAGGGCGATGCGCACAATAAACCTTTCTCCGCGCAATGCGATATCGGTCAGGATAGCATTAAGCCAGAGGCTTTCTGTTGTATCCACTTCGATATAATGCGAAAGCCCCCTTTGGAACCTATCCATTGCAAGGTCGTATTGTTTTCTTGCCGATTCTACCAGCTCATCTTCAACCTTTTGTTCTTCTTCTAGGAGCCGGACACCAATGAGTGCATTTTCAACTTCTTCGAATGCAGACAGAATAGTTTCCCTGTAGGAAGCTACGGCTTTTTCATAAGCGGCTCGAGCCTGCATGAGATTAGCTAAAAGCCTTCCTCCTTCAAAAATAGGTAAATCGATTAATGGGCCATAAATCCAGGAGTTCGATGGCCAAGTAAAGAGTTGACCAAAATCCGTATTGAAAAATCCAAAATACGCATTCAGATTGACCGAAGGGAAATAGGCGGCGTAGGCAACGCCAATCATAGCATTGGTTGCTGCCATTTCCCTTTCAGCTTGAGCAATATCTGGCCTTTGCTCGAGGATTTCCGATGGTAGACTTGTGGGAATCTCTGGAGGTTCTTCTTTCAGTGGTTTTCGAGGAAAATGAAAAGTGGAGGCGGGTTGACCAAGAAGCCGAGCAATCGAATTTTCCACTTTTGCTCTATGGCTTTCTAAAGCGATGTATTGGGATTTAATCCGTGAAAGATCTGTTTTTGCTCTTGCTAGATCTAGTTCATTGGATAACCCACTTTTATATCTGATTTCTACTCTTTTTAAATTATCTTCATAGACTCGGATCATTCTTTCCATGACTTCAAGTTGGCTGTCTAGATATCTCAATAGGTAATAGGCTTGAGCCACATCGGCATGGATTGTTAGTCTGGCTCCTTCTAATTCTGCCTGCGAAGCTTGAGCTTCTGCTTTAGCTGCCTCTAGTTGTCTTCTTAATTTGCCCCAAATATCAAGTTCCCAATTTGAATTAAGATAGACCTGCCACATATTCAGCGTAGGCTGAAATCCATAATAGTGAGTGGTTCCAATGATGGATCCAGCAGGAAGGCCGTTTATTGGAACAGTTGAAAAAATAGGTTCAGGTAGAATAAAGGGAAGCCAAGGCAGATGCGTTTTCAGTTTCCAGCGCTGATAACTTGGAGTGAAATTGGTGTGCGGAAAAAAAGCGCTCAAGGCTGCTCCTACTCCTGCTCGCGCTTCAATGACATTAGCCATTGCCATTTTAATCTGTTGATTAGCCGCTTCCGCTTCAGCCTCCAGTTGATTGAGTACTGGATCGTTGAAAATCTTCCACCATTCGCCTTTTTTGACGAAATCTTTAGGTGCTGCTAATTTCCACTTTCCAGGATTTTTCTTGGCTTCTTCTATCGCTTTTTTTAGGGAGTCCACACTTTGGGGATCAATGGTGTTTTTTGACTGACTAGCAGTTTTCGAAGCAAGGGGCTCTTTCGGTTTATTGGCTGTCTTTTTTTCTTCTCCCCACTTCCAGGAAGAGGGGACATCGACTTTTGGTGGTTTATAATCCGGACCCACCGAGCAGCTATGAAAAACGAGAACAGAGCTCAAGAAAAGGATCTTCTGGATGGATAAGGCAAAAGCTGATGCCTTCTGGTGCTTATTCAAAAAGAAAAGACATTTATGAATGGATTGCTTTATCTTTTTACCATTTTTTCCCGATCTCATTGTGTTTGCAGCCCTGTTCGTTGAAGTAGGAGTTATCGCCTTTTCCTAAAAAGAAAAGGGGTTTGCCCAAAACACTTCGAAAACACGGGCTGGCAAACTCCATTGCCAGATAATTAATTACTTTTGGCTAGCGAATATTCTTTTATGAATCAGTTGTCAAAAATTTTTTTAAAATTTTAAAAAAAAAACACAAACAGTCTTCCTGTTCCTTCTTGTTCTAAGGAAAATAGGAGGGTTCTCTATCAATTAAAGACTCTTAGGCATCAGGCTCTCCCTGTACGTAATAGAGAAGAAAAACGAGGATTAAAATAGACATTCTAAAAGCTTGAGGTAAGCCATTATAATTGCTACTTTGCCACATTTGAAACCATTCTCCGGCTCCAAGGATGAAAAAATAGAGCCATTGGATCAACCCAAGACTAAGCCCGACAATGCCTACGCTTTTGGCTTTTTGAAAAGCGATCGGTGATTGGAACAGGTTCTTAAAAAGAAAAAAAGTTCCTATGAGAAGCACCGTCCCACAAAGGCTTTCCCATAGAATGAGACTATTGTAGACTAAAGAAAAGAGAAAGGGTGAGTTCCAAGCCCGGGAATGGAGATGAGAAGCTTTTGGAATGGTATCCATAAGCAAGACATGCCGAAGGTAGGTATAGTTCGTTTCATAATCCAAGAGATTGTTCAGGGCTATTAAAAGAAAATAGAGGGAAAAGAACAAAAGGATGAGGATCTTGGAAAGCCTGATAGCGGCCTGAAAAAACGAATAATTGTAAGATGACTGATTGGACATGAGCTAGATAAGACAGTTGGCTTTTTCCTCTTCTTTATCGTTCATCAACCAAATTCCAAAAGCGCTTGGATATAGCTTAGTCAGCTATTCCCTAGGTATGCTATGGGTTCTTCAGATAGGATCATAGAAAAAACTTTTTGTTTTTTCGATATCTGTGGCTATCTGCTGCTTGAGTTCTTCGACCGAAAGGAATTTTTTTTCTTCTCTGATAAAATGAAAATTGAATAAGGAAAGCGTTTGTCCATAAAGGTTGCCTTCAAAATCTATCAGATGAACCTCTAGATTCAGCCTTCCTTCTTCCTGGATAGTAGGACGCCATCCATAGTTGACGACACCTATAAAAATCTCTTTATTATAGGCTACCTGACAGCCATAAACCCCAGGAGGCGGGAGCAGTTGGACGACATGCTGCAAATTGGCTGTGGGAAAGCCGATTGTTTTGCCTACTCCCTGACCGGTTCCCACAATGCCTTCGATCCGATAGCTGCGCCCTAAGAGCTGAGAAGCTAAGCTAAAATCTCTTCTTTCAATGGCTTTCCTTATTTTAGTACTGGAAATGGTTTGTCCTTGAAACACTAGAGGAGCTACGACAATGGTTTCAAATCCTAATTGGTGGCCCCTTTCTCTTAAAAGACGAACATTGCCTTCCGCATTCCATCCGAATCGAAAATCCTCTCCCACCACGACTCTTTTTAATCTTGGGAATATTTTTTTTAGTTCTATTAAAAAGGCTTCTGCTGTCAGTTCTCTTAATCGCTGATCAAAGCGGATAAAAAGAATGAGTTTGAGTCCGTAGATCTCAAAAAGGGTTTTCTTCTGTTGTAGAGAAACGAGTTTTGGCGGAACCCTTTCAGGAGAGATAATTGCCAAAGGATGTGGTTCAAAAGTAATGACCAGACTGTTCTCTTGCGATCCTAGAGCAAGTAAGCTTCTTAATATTTTCTGATGACCAAGATGAATCCCGTCAAACACGCCAATAGCAATATTTTCAATTTGCTTATTTTCATTAAGAGTAAACAGGGAGAAAATTTCCTCTTCTTTTCCAGAGGAAAAGATGGATCCCCCTCATTGTCTGCGGATTCTGGAAACTTCTGGTAGAGAAAGTACATGGTTTAATAAATCTTTGGGACTCTGCATGGATTGAAGAGCATCAAAGCGAAGGGCTTGAGCCAGTTTGAAATTGCCGGATTGAAGCCGAACCAAGGAAAAGAGATGCCCGCCACAGCCAAGAGCCTGTCCTATGTCATGACAGTAGGTTCGGACATAGAAGCCTTTCCCGCAGAAAACTTCGAAGTCGATAAAAGGCGATTCCCATTTTTTTATTTGGTAGGAGTAAACATGGACAAGTCTTGGTTTTCTTTCCACCTCTTTTCCCTCTCTAGCTAGTTTATAGAGTGGGACTCCGTGACTTTTTATGGCTGAGATCATGGGTGGAATTTGATAGAAATCGCCAACAAACCGGTCAAAGACCTGCTTGATTTCTTCTAGAGAGAGAGGAGGGACAGGCTTTTCTTCTACGATCTTTCCATCGGAATCCTGAGTGGTTGTTGATTGGCCAAGGCGGAGGACTCCTTCATACCGTTTGTCTTCCGACATCAGCAGATCCTGAATCTTTGTCGCCTTTCCAAGAACAAGCACAAGCAACCCTGTGGCCATTGGGTCTAAAGTACCGCAATGACCAACTTTTTTGATGTTGAATTTTTTCCTTACAAAATCAACCATGTCATGGGAGGTATAGCCTTTGGGCTTATCCACCAGTAGTACGCCGTCAATATCCATGTGATCTATCCTTAAACACTTGTAGTTTTAGCTGTTTAGTCAAGCAAAGCTTTGATCTCTGATAAAACGGTTTTTTTAGCTTGCTCCAGATCCAGTTTAATGCGAGCGCCAGCAGCCCGTATGTGTCCACCCCCTCCAAACTTTGAAGCGATTCGACGAACGTCAAAGTCTTTTGAGGAACGCAGGCTTAAACGGATAAGATTAGGGGATAGCTCTTCAAGCATGAAGGCGACCACAACCGATTTGACCATTAACAGATAGTAAAGGAAGTTTTCTGCTTCTCCTTGATTGGAACCAGTTTTGAGATACATGTCAGCGGTAAGAATGTAATAGGCTATTTTGGCGTCTTCGACAAAATGAGTCTGATTAAGAACTTCTCTTAATAGAAGAAAGCGAGACAATGGGTAATTTCTAAAAGAGCAGACTGATAAAAATTCTGGGTCAGCACCCAATCGGATAAGTTTTGCAGCTAATTCGAAAGTTTCTGGAGGGATAGAGCGGAAACAAAAGGCATTGGTATCGGTTAGAAGCCCAACATAAAAATTAGAGGCGGCTTCTTTTGGACAGGGGAGTGAGAGTTTCTCGATACACCGAAAGATGACTTCGCAGCTTGAAGAAGCCTGTGGCTCGACGACATTGATGGTGGCAAATCGAGTATTGTCGATATGGTGGTCAAAGTTCAGATCGACTTGCCGATTCCAGGATTCAAAAAAGGGACCGGGTCTTTTGATATTCGAACAATCCACAGTGATAATTTTAGTTTGTGGTTCGGGAGCAACTTCTGTTGGAGTCTTAAGGATTGAGGCTCCAGGCAAAAAGGCAAAATGCTCTAAAAGACCTTCTTCTATATACACATCAACTTTTTTCCCAAGATTTTTCAGTACCAGCCCAAGCCCGATGGCTGAACCATAAGCATCTCCATCTGGCCGACAATGTGATACAATGACAAAAGAATTATTTTCATTAAAAAAAGTTCTGAGGGAAGATAAATCAGAGTTGTTGTCCAGGTTTATATTCATTGCAAAAGAGTCTCAAGGAGATCGATACTCTCTATCTATCCAAGGCTTTCTTTTTTACTTGCCGGATTGGATTGCTTTCTTCTAAAAAGTATCTAATGTAAAGGCGGGGAAGAAAAAGATCAAAGGAAAAAAAACCGATTCAGTATCTCAATAGAAAAATGTTCGGTTGGAAGTTTCTACTTGCTATAAAACAGTCGGTTTGAAAAAATTTTTCCTAGGTAGGCTTTTGGACCAAAGAAAAAAGGAAATTCATGAGTAGATTTATACTTCGTCTCTTCGATTTTCTTGTATTGCTTATATTTATGGTAGTTGTCGCTGTTTTTACTTGGGGAAAACTCACAAAAAAAGAAAAAATAGTTATTGAAGAAAAACACAGTCTTTTGTCTGAAATTATAGGTGAAAAAAAATAAAAAATAAATTTGTTCTCTAACCTTCCAAAAAATTACTCCTTTAAAATCTTGTCCTTATGGGTCGATGGAGCTCAGCAGAAAGAGCTACTCTCCCTAAGGCTTTAACTCGAAGAGCTACTGCTAGTTTTGCACGAGTGAATCTCACCAGTCCATGAGACAATTCACAGGACCACAATCGCAATACGCCAAGAATCTGAGAAACAGGACCTAGTATTCCATGTTCTTGATTTTGTGGAAAGGAATCTTTCACCCTGTTTAGAAGATCAAATGCTAAGGAGGGATATCTTCATTTTTTCATGGATTTGAGTCTTTTTCTAAGTCTCAGCGATTCAACTGATTTTTTTTTGTTTTACAATGAATCGGCGACAGGAGAAGGGTCATCGAATGCGGGATGTGAAAGCAGTTGACTTTCAACTACAATTTTGTATATGCTTTTCGATAGTTTTTCTCCTAGAGGGTTGTTGTTGTTGTTGTTGTTGAAAGGGGAAGAACATTTGCCTTGCTGACTAGCCTTGGACTTCGAGCTAAGAACCGTTTCCCTTAAGTCCTTAGCTTTTGAGCATAAGGAGGTTTAGGGATTGCATCCGTAATATTTTGCAAAACAATTTTATAGTTTCTTACGATAACACTATATATGAACTTTTCTTTACTCAATGCCATCGAAGCGGCCTTCAAGGATCACAAACTTCTCGAAGAAGCTTTCAAAAATCTTCATGCCTTCCTAAGCACTACCAATTTAACAACGATTGAAAAGGAATCTATTCAGGAACTGGTACAGACCAACAACTGGGAAGAGCTCAATGAACGGTTCTATAAAAAGCTTTCTTTTGGGACCGGTGGTATTCGTGGCAGGACAATAGGAAGGGTTATCACTCAGGCCGAACGAGGGAACGCTGACGTCCATGGCCCTCCTCAATTTCCAGCCGTTGGCGTTAACTGCATGAACGATCGCAATGTTCGCAGCGCTGCATTAGGTTTAGCTAATTACCTAAAGAGGAATTTTCCTGGTGAACCATTAAAAATTGTCATTTCCCATGATTCTCGTCATTTTTCTAGGTATTTTTCCGAACTTTGTGCAAGAGAATTACAAAAGGTAGGGGTAGAGGCTTTTCTTTTTGAGTCTCAACGATCCACTCCCCAGCTTTCCTTTACTGTCAGATGGTTGAAGGCGCATGGTGGGATTATGATTACGGCAAGCCATAATCCGCCTTATGACAATGGCTTTAAAGCCTACTTTCGTGATGGCTGCCAACTCATTGAACCTCACGCATCGGCAGTCATAAAAGAAGTGGAGAAGATTGAATCTTCTCCAGATTTATGTACGTCCTCTGCCGAAGGCCGTTTGACTCTTCTAGGACCAGATGCTGATAGAGCTTATATTAAAGCCGTTGAAACCATTTGCCTTGATCCCAAAGCATTTGCTAGCGCGAAAGAAAAATTAAAAGTAGTTTATACTCCTCTGCATGGGACTGGCATTGAAATCATTCCAAAGCTTTTCGACAGGCACGGAATCCACTATAGCCTTGTCCAAAGTCAATCGGTTCCAGACGGAAGTTTCCCTACCGTAAAGACTCCTAATCCTGAAGATCCTGCTGCCCTTTCACTAGCTGTCCAACAAGCAAAAGTAGAAAACAGCGATATTGTCATCGGAACCGATCCCGATGGAGATAGAATGGGAGCAGCAATAAAAAATCGAAATGGAGAATTCGTTCATTTAACTGGGAACCAGATTTTTGCCATTTTTGCTTATTATAGAACTTCCAAGCTTTTCGAACTTGGCATTCTGACTCCGGAAAATGCGCACAGAGCTGTGATCATTAAATCATTTGTAACGACTGATCTTATTAAAAAAATTGCCGAGCATTTTCATGTTCGGTGTGTAGAAACGCTCACCGGTTTTAAATATATTGGTGCAAAGCTGTTAAAATATGAGATGCAATCTGGTCTTGTGGATTACGACTCGCATCCTTTTGAAGAAAGAAGAGCTGTGCAACTCCAAAGAGGAACATATTTTATCTGCGGAGGAGAAGAAAGTTATGGGACTTCCTGTGGGGATTATGTAAGGGACAAGGATGCTAACAGCGCGGCATTGGAACTTGTCGAAGTAGCTGGATGGGCGGCCCTTCAATCGATGAATCTCTTAGAATATCTAGACTCTATTTACAATAGTTTTGGCTATTTTGCTGAAAAACTAGGGACTTTAACTTTTGAAGGGGCTGAGGAGTCGGGCTACATAGGCACCATCCTGCAATCTTATAGAAATGAACCTCCAAGGGAATTTCTTGGTCAAAAACTTCTATCCTTTGACGATTTTGGTCTGGAAGACCATTATGATAGCGAAGGAGATCTCATTCCAAAGGAAATCATGTTGCATTTTCTCTTTGAAAATAACAACAAGCTGGTGGTTCGAGCATCAGGAACAGAACCGAAAATAAAGTTTTATTTGTTTACCCACTTTCCAGTTACTAACAGATTACAGCAAGCCAAAGAACAGGCTCAGAACTTTTTGGATAAATGGTGGGAAGCCATTCAAGGGGATGTTAAAAGAAGAATAAGTAAGTAATTGTTGCAAATCTGATTTTTGTTCGTTGATTCTGTTTCATGTCACTGTCTATTTTCGACACTTTGAACTTCAAAGAAAAACGGAAAACGAGCTAATGTCTACATCCTTATGGCTTGATGGGCTAGTCATCGTTTTTTTCCTTTCCCTTATTTTTTGGATCGGTCTTTTCAGCAGCAAGGATGGACAAGAGAAAAAATACGATGATCTCACTCTTGGAGGTAGAAAAATGCCCTGGTGGTCGATCCTAGGATCGATTATTGCTGCAGAAACAAGCGCTGGGGCTTTCTTAGGAACACCTGCTGAAGGCTACGTCCTTCAAAACTACACTTATTTACAACTTGCTCTAGGAACCATCCTAGCCAGACTGATAATCGCTTTTTTTTTATCAAGCCTTTCTTTCAACTGAAGGTTCATTCTATCTACCAATTTTTAGAACTTCGCTTTGGGCCACTTACCCAAAAGATTGCCTCTGCAATTTTTCTTTTGACTCGGGTTCTTGCCATGGGGACCCGACTCTATGTAGCGGCAATCATTCTAGTAGTTGGCACGCAAATACTCTTCCAGAAATCTCTTAGTCCATTGCAGGAAGTGACCCTCTACTTCTTTTCCATTGTTCTGATCAGTACTTTTACGGCTATTTATACCACCCTTGGGGAATCAAAGCGGTCATCTGGACGGATCTGATCCAGGCTTCCGTGATGCTTCTAGGCGGTATTGTTGCTTTCTGGATTCTGATAGAAAAACTCTCTTTTGTTTATCCCTTGCCCACACTTTTCCATAAACTCATCGATCGACCCTGGATTACTATGGGCATTATCCCATCAAAAGGGCTCCTGGAAAACTTGCTTGTGATTCTGGCAATTGATTATACCATATGGTCGGCTTTGATCGGCTCGACTTTTACTACCATGGCCACGCATGGGACCGATCAAGACATCGTCCAGCGATTGCTCACGGCAAAAGATTACC
The DNA here is from genome assembly GCF_007475525.1 of Methylacidiphilum kamchatkense Kam1. Taxonomy (NCBI): domain Bacteria; kingdom Pseudomonadati; phylum Verrucomicrobiota; class Methylacidiphilae; order Methylacidiphilales; family Methylacidiphilaceae; genus Methylacidiphilum (ex Ratnadevi et al. 2023); species Methylacidiphilum kamchatkense. The sequence goes on from NZ_CP037899.1 coordinate 179,530, forward strand.
AGAAAAGTAGGCTTTCCTTGATCCTTTCAGGATTTGCTGATATACCGATCGGTTTTCTTTTCCTTTCCATTGGCCTTTTGTTATCTTTTTTCTACTCGACGCATGCCGATTCTGGTCTGCCAGCAAATCCAAACGAAATATTCCCCTATTTCATCATCACTCAGCTCCCTTCTGGCATTCGGGGCATTGTCATAGCTGCGATTTTCGCCACGGCTACAGGTTCATTAAGTGCGGCTTTAAATGCGTTGGCCACCTCTTTTTGTCAGGATTGGATGCATCCCCCTATGAATGTCATCACCGATGAGAAAAAAAAGGTTTCGATCCTGCGGGCTGCCACCATTTTTTTTGCTTTTCTCACTTCCCTTATTGGGATTGGTACAGCGATGTATGTCGTCTACTCACCTGAAGCAAGGATATTACCGATTATTCTTGGGATCATTGGCTTTACTTATGGACCACTACTTGGTGTTTTTCTTTTGGGGATACTGACTAGAACAAGAGGCAGCGACAAAAAAAATGCCTACGCCATGGCTGCAGGTTTTCTTGCCGTATTGGTTCTAAGTGGCCCTCTGTTTGGAGGTGATTCAAAAACTAATGCGCATGGTTCTTTTATGCCCTTTCCTATACCTCATATTGCTTTCCCTTGGAGAATATGTATTGGAGCCCTAACAACCTTCTGCATTGGGCTAGTATTTGGAGAAAAAGAAAAGATTTCCCCCCAGAGTGACTCTCCTTTATCCCCTAATGGAGATGGGCTTCTTTCCACATCTCGCAAGCTGTAGGCTCTTGTCGAAAGGAGCCTTCCTCGTTTTCCAATGTGATGCGTTAGCTTGCAGTTGAAGCTAGACAACGTTGGCCTCTGGCCACTCCTCTCTGTGCCATCCCTATATGGCACAAGGCATCTGAGAGGCTAGTTGTTGAGAAGACCATTGCGGACTTTTTTTTAGTTCCCTGTCTTGTGATGTTTACGGGCTGACTGTACCGCTGCGTCCAATGCTCAGAACACCTACTGAGCGGTTTGGGGGAGCCGGTGAATTTAGCTTACAGAATGACTTTGAGAAACTCGTTTAGCTAGGCCAAAGTTGGTTTTTCACCTGACTGCAAAATGCCTGTACTGAAACAGAGTCCAGAGGCGAGCAGACTCCACCGCCCATCATGGAAGATAGCTTCTAAATAGCTAGAAATTCCTTTCAGGTGGTTAATTTAGTCCCATGGGCGATTGCTTGCAAACCGGGAAAAAACTAGATGAAGCTAAAAGAGGCATCTTTTTCCCTTACGATTCTTTGTATATAGCGAAAGCTTCCTCCACGGAGACTCCATCAAAAGTAATAGCAGCAATGGCATTACAAAAAGCGACCGCTTCGCTCAGGGGTTTTTGATGAATATTCCTTCCAGTGGCATTCCCATAAGTACCACCGATATGGATCTGGCCATGTAGTCTGCTTAGGAAATCCTTGACGGCCGTTTCTTTCCCGCCGGCGCAGATAACCCTTGTTCTACCAGCGGCTGCTACCGCTTCTTTGAGTGCTAGGTTGGGATCCCCTTCTTTTACTGAAGGCGGATTTACCTTCACGAAATCCGCTCCAAGGCATGCGCCCAGTCCAGCAGCTCCCGCTACAAGATGTGGGTCAGTTTCGTTGCTTACTGCTTTCCCTCGAGGATATGCCCATATAATAGCTATTAGTCCACGCTGATGGGCTTCAAATACAAGCTGCGCAGCTTCCCTAAGCATCTGTGCTTCGAATTCGCTGCCTGGATAGATCGTATAGCCCACGCCGACAATAGGTACTGACTTGGTTTCCAAAAAATAATCGAGCTGTTCAAAGGAAAGCCAAAGAAGGCTTAGAGGGTCTCTCTGTGCTGTTTTGACTAGGTGCGTCTTACTGTTGAGTTTGACGACATATCGTATATGCGGATAATCCATTCCATAGCGCGCAATAAGCCCAAGCTGTGTAGCAAAGGCTCCAATCCGTGCTTTGCTTGCAATTTTAAACAAATGCTCAGGATCAGCATCTTCAGGAGAAATGCCAGGTCCGTAAAAATCGTCGTTCAAATGCTCCACCTTCTGATCCCCAGCCATAAGCATCAGGCGTCCGGATCCTTGGGTGATCTCAAAAAAAATCCGCTTGTAATTATCTCTTTTGGATTGAGGGACGTCCAGGGGCACTTTGATTTCATCTAAACTGATCATTAAAAAACCTCCTTTTAGAAATAAACAAGGAGTGAAACCAAAAAGTTTCAAGTTCGTATTTGCCTCAAGACGATTGTATGGAATCAAGCCGCTAGCGAATAACGCCTCGTTCAGAATCCTTGATAAAACGGATGATGGCCATAAGCTCTTGAGTTTTTTCAGTGACTTTCTCTAATTCTTCTAAAGCCTGGGAAATGTTTAATCCCCCATCCAGAAGCAGTTTTAAGGCAAACTTGAGGCTTTTAATCTGTTCTTCTGAAAAATGATTTCTTTTCAAACCGACGAGGTTGAGGGAACGGAGCTTAGCAGGATTGCCATCAACTAGAGAAAATGGGATCACATCTTGAACAACCTTCGTGCAGCCGCCAATCATCGAGAATTTCCCAATCCGACAAAACTGATGTACGGCCGAAAGACCGCCTATCGTGACATGGTCTTCGACCACAACATGTCCAGCCAGTGTGGCATTGTTAGAAAACACACACCAGTCTCCTATTCGACAATCGTGAGCAATATGAGTATAAGCCAAAAAATGGTTATAAGAACCAATTTCAGTCGTTTGTCCCTTAAAGGTAGAACGATGCACGGTAGAAAATTCCCTAAAAACGTTATTTGTGCCGATTTTAAGATAGGTAGGCTCTCCTTGATATTTTAAATCCTGGGATTTTTCACCAATCACACAAAAAGAATAAAATTCGTTTTCCGGGCCAATTTCAATCTGTCCTTTAAGAACGGCATGCGGATGAATGATGCAATAGTCTCCAATCTGGACACCTTCCCCAATATAGGCATAGGGACCTATTTCGACTCCAGCGCCAATCTGCGCCTTTGAACTTACAACCGCCGTGGGATGAATAGAGGTCTGCATTACCAGTTCATTGTGTTTTCTATCATACGATCCACCGCTTCCGACCAGTAGGCTTAACCATCAACCAGAGCAAAGAGAAGCTCTCCTTCGCAAACCGTCTCCTTGTTGACGTAGCATTTTCCAAAAGCTTTTCCAATCTTTCCTCTTGCCTTAGTCATTTCCACCTCGATGATCAGCGTATCGCCTGGCATCACCGGCTTTCGAAACTTCACCTTGTCCGCGCTCATAAAGTAACCGAGTTTGCCCGCATTCCCTGCTTTTCTCAACAGAAGGATACTGGCCAGCTGAGCCATTGCTTCAATCTGGAGCACCCCTGGCATAATAGGATGACCAGGGAAATGGCCTTGAAAGTAGGCTTCGTTCATCGTCACCGCTTTCTGACCTATGGCTTTGACATCATCCTGAAAACCGAGCACGCGATCCAACATTAAAAATGGATAGCGATGCGGGAGAATCTTCATTACCTCATTGATATCTAATGCTCCTTCCCCTACGGGTATATTTTCAAGGGCATCAAATGGGAAAGATAATTCTTATAGGCTTTCTGTATTTCTCTGATGAATTTGACATTCAGAAAATGACTAGGCCGAGCGGCCACAATTCTGGCTTTCAATCTCTTGGGAAAGAGAGCAAAGTCGCCAATCATGTCAAAAATTTTGTGTCTGACAAACTCGTTTTCAAACCGCAAAGGCTGTTGACTGTAAATTGTTCCCCCCCTAATGACAATCGCATTATCAAGACTACCTCCTTTAATCAACCCTTTTTCGATAAGGGGAACCAATTCCTCATAAAAGACGAAAGTTCGGGCGGGGGCAATATCCGTCACAAAACTTTTGATATCGTACTTCCAGCTAAAATACTGTGTAAAAAGTCCTGTGTGACTGACGTGGGTACAACTAATCGAGAAATTCTGATCAGGCCAGGCGGCAATGTAAGCTCCATCCTCTCCTTCCACCCACACTGGTTCCCTTAGCTCAAAAAAAGAAACCGGTTTGTCCTGTTCGACCGTTCCAACTTTTAAGATTTCATTGACCAGGAACATGCCACTGCCATCTCCAATCGGTGGCTCATTGGCATTCAGTTCAATGAGAGCATTATCCACCCCACAGCCTCTTAAAGCAGCTAAAACATGTTCAACAGTATGAACCTTAACGTTTCCTTCTCCTATTGTCGTCGCTCGTTCCGTTTGCTTGACATTATCAACTGATACCTGCACGGTAGGCTCATCGGGAAGATCAACCCTTTTAAATACATAGCCACTGTCAGCGTCCGCTGGCTTAATGACAATTCTGACTGGATTCCCTGTATGTAGAGATAGTCCTTCCACGCTCACCGGTTCGCGTATAGTCCTTTGCATTATCACAACGATCAACTCCTTTTGATTCCACCTCTCTTATAAAAAGATCTAAAGTGTCCTTTTTGCAAGATTGTTCTGTTGCGTTTTTGTTCAATTTTGTTTTTTTCAATAAGATGATACCTTTTAACTCCGTGCGATGCCACCAATGCTTTTGTTCCTATAAAACTTTTTTTTTCTTTCATCGGTCTAACACAATAAAAAAAGGGGAGAAAAGGGATGCTCTAGCCCTGTTGTGGCTTCTTTTCTTTCTTTTGTTTTTCTCTTTACTAGCCGGAGGATGTAACCGGCAAAAAAATATCCAAAAGGCGCAGCGACCAGCATATCCTTTCTTTGAGGAAATGGAAACGTCTTCCATGCCTAAAGGAAAACCAGGAGGCATATTCATAGAAACGAGTGCCGCAGAGCCTTCTACTTTTAATTGGCTGGTCTCAGAAGATGCCACTTCTGCTTCGTTCCTTAATCTGATGTTTGATAGTCTGCTCTCCTATGATCCAATAGAAGATCATGTGATTGCAGGGCTGGCAAAGCAGTGGGAGATAGCTCCAGACAATAAAACTTTTCGCTTTCGACTCCGAAAAGGACTTACTTGGAGTGATGGGGTGCCGCTGACTGCTGATGATGTGCTCTTTAGCTTTGCCTGTATTTACGATCCCCGATTCCCTAACCGGAATGCCTATGATCTTTCTGTCAACGGAAAACCTTTTAAAGTAGAAAAGATCGATGATCAAACCATTCAGATCCAAACCCCTGAAATCTTCGCTCCTTTCTTACGCTACATGTCAGGCTTTCCCTTGATGCCCAAACACATCCTCGAACCCTATTTCAAGGATGGATCTTTACAAAACCAATGGAACATCAGCACAGCCAAAAAAGATCCTAAGTCAATTGTTACCAGCGGCCCTTTTTTGATTCTTTCGTACAATCCTGGAGAACGAATCGTTCTAGAAGCTAATCCCAGATACTGGAAAAAAGCCGATGGGGATATCCGGCTACCTTATATCGATTATTTAATCGTCAAATTCGTCAAGGATGCTAACGCCAGCTTGATTGCTTTTGCGTCAGGTCAAACAGACATCGAAGGCATCAGCCCAGACAACGTGGCATGGGTTCAAAAAGGAGAAAAGATTTATCACTATACCATTTACGATAGAGGTCCCTCTACCGCTTCTTCCTTTCTTTGGTTTAATCAGAACCCTGGTAAAAACAAAAACAATGTTCCTTATGTCATTCCTTACAAGCTTAAGTGGTTTCAAAATAAACTCTTCCGACAAGCAATTTCTTATGCCATTGATAGGGAGGGGATTATTAATGGCGTGCTTTTTGGCAGGGGGACCCCGCTTTGGGGCCCTGAAACCCCTGCTAATGTAAAATGGTATAACCCGAATGTTAAAAAGTACCCCTATAACCCTAGTCTTGCTTTGCAGCTTCTGGAACAGGCAGGATTCCGCCGGGATGCCACTGGCAGACTTGTTGATCAGGAAAACCATCCAGTTTCTTTTACGCTTCTTACCAATCAAGAAAATCCAATCCGCACTGCCATGGCTACCGTCTTTAAAGAAAATTTAAAACAGATAGGCATTGAAGTGCTCCTGCAATTCATCGACTTTGGCACGCTCGTAACCAAAATTAGTGACAGTTACGACTATGAAGCCTGTTTGCTTGGACTAACGGGAGGAGGAGACCCTGCCGATGGCATGTCCGTGTTCATGAGTAAAGGGAGACTGCATCAGTGGTATCCTAATCAACCACAGCCTGCCACTCCATGGGAAGCAGAAATAGACAGGCTTATGGTCGAACAATTAACTACATTGGATGAGGCTAAGCGGATTCAATGCTGGTTTAAAGTCCAAGAAATTATGAGTGAGGAGCAGCCGTATATCTATCTGGTAACTCCCAATACTTATGTCGGATTGAAAAACCGGTGGCGGAATGTAAAAATTCCCCGCATCGGGCCATTAGTCTGGAATATAGAAGAGATATGGACCCCATGACTTCGACACAAAATCGACTCGAAAAGCATATCTTTCTTGAAAGTGTTATTGGGCCTGTGAGGATAATTCTAATCGAAGGTCTACCTGCAAGACTCCAACCTGTCAACCCAAGCACTCCTCACTTATCTAAATGGATTCTAGAAAGCCAAAGGCAATCGCCCATGCTTTTTAGACTTCTGTCCAAGAGTCTACTAAACGGGGATATTTTTGAAGGAGAACTTTTGCTTCAAGGGCTTTCTCCCTTTTACAAAATGGTATTGGAACGGGTAAAAACAATTCCCAAAGGCTCAGTAAAAACCTACAGTCAACTTGCAGAAGAAATAGGGCATCCTCTTGCTGTTAGGGCTGTTGGATCAGCCCTAGCCAGAAATCCTATGCCTCTGCTGATTCCCTGTCATCGCGTAATTAGAAAAAATGGCCTGATTGGCCATTATAGCTTGGGCGGAAAGTCAATGAAAGAAAAACTCCTTAAAATGGAAGGGGTGCGGATTGATAAAGATAAAAAAGTAAAATTTTCTTTTGTGGTTTCTTCTTAAAGCGAAGCAACTTCCTAAAGTCTTTGCCTAGCGCCTTACTTCTATCCAGCAACAGGCTGGCAGCTCACTCAAAGGGATATCTGGTAAAGGGAACGGACCGTGAAGCAACGAAAGCTTTAGGTTTTTTTTAGCTGCTACTTTTTGAGCTTTTAAAAAAAGCACCTTTGTTTCCCACTTTCTGTAGTTGGTAGAAAGAAAAAGGGTTGTTACTTCCTCTGAACAGAGATCTAATACCTGATCAAGCATTTCTTCAAAATCTCTAGGAAAAGAAAAATGCTTGCCATGCCTACCACAGGAAAAAGTGGGGGGATCAATAATGATATGATCAAATCCAATATGTTTTTTGTGGAGGAGCTTCAAAGATTCTCTGGCATCCATAGCCAAAAATGTGTGCTTAGTGGGATCCACTCCATTGAGCCTGTAATTTTCTTTGCCCCATTCTAAAAATTTAGCTGAAAGATCCACATTCCAACTTTGCCCTCCAGCAATAGCTGCACACAGTCCAAAGGAACAGCTGAAAGCAAATAGATTTAAAAGCCTGCCGATTTTCCTCTTTCTTAAAAATACCCGATTTTGTCTTTGATCTATGAATAAGCCAGGAGAACTACCTCCATGAAATCGGATCGAGTAAGCAAGCCCATTTTCTTGACAAATAGTTTGTAAAGGAAGAGTCTGTTCTCCATAGAGTTGTATAAGCCCCTCAGAGCCAGGGCCTTCTTTTTTAAAACGCTTTTTTAGAAATACCCTTTTACAGGATAATCCATTGGATCGGCTCCAACAAAAGAGCGATTCAACCAGCTCTTCTTGTCTTTGTTCTTCGTTTAAAACCACTACATAGTCTTCCCCATACCTTTCGATCCATCCCCATTCTGATGTATAAACGCGATGAATGTCTGTTAAAGATCGTTGAAAAGAAGCTAAAATAGTCGAATCGATCCACATAGAATGTCGCTAGATGGAAGGAATGGAGGCAATGAGTTTTTTTGTATACTCATCTTTTGGATTTTTATAAATTTCTTCTGGCGTTCCCTCTTCCACAATCCTCCCTTTATTCAGCACTAGCACATAATCGCTGAGGTATTCAACCACAGCCAAATCATGTGAAATGAAAAGATAGGAAAGGTTAAATTCCTGCTGTAGATCCATTAACAGATTAATGATCTGTGCCTGCACCGACACATCCAGTGCACTTACAGGTTCATCACATACTATTAGTTTTGGTCCAACGGCTAAGGCTCGGGCTATGCCGATCCGCTGCCGTTGTCCGCCGCTAAATTCATGAGGATATCGATACAGATGCTCAGCGCTGAGTCCGACTTTTTCAAGAAGCTCAACAATTTTTTCTTTTTTCTGTTTTTTCTCCATGCCTGGAAAGTGAATATCTAGTGGTTCTCTTAAAATTGATTCAATAGTGAGCCGAGGGTTCAAAGAGTTATGGGGATCCTGGAAAATCATCTGTATTTTTTTTCTATATGGGCGGAATTGCTTCTGGCTTAAATTGTGAATTGGCTTACCTTCATAAAGAATGGAACCTGCCGTTGGGTCTTGCAGCCTGACGATCGTTCTGCCTATAGTCGTTTTTCCGCTGCCGCTTTCACCGACGAGTCCAACGGTTTGTCCTTCTTGAATTGTAAAGGTAACATCGTCCACAGCCTTAACCCATTCTTTCGAACGGCCGAATAGGCTTTTTCGAATTGGGAAATAGACTTTAAGTGCATTAACGCTCAACAGCGGAGAGGAAGCAGTAGGTCCAGTCATAAATTCAGGGAAGATTCTATTAACGAATAATCGATCGCACGCAATCTTTTCCCTTTTTCTCCAAGTCTTGGGACACAATCAATCAAAGCCTTGGTATAGGGATGGGAGGGGGAATAAATTACTTTTTCAGTTGGTCCTTCTTCTACGACTTGTCCTCTGAACATCACCACCACTCGATCCGAAAAGCCTTTGACGATACCAAAATTATGGGTAATCAACAACACAGACATGGCCAGATCCTTCTGAATTTTAGCGAAAAGTTCTAGTATCTGCGCTTGGATGGTGACATCTAGGGCTGTAGTGGGCTCATCAGCAACAAGAAGCTTTGGTTTACATAACAGGGCCATGGCGATCATCACTCTTTGCTGCATGCCCCCACTCAGTTCATGTGGATAGCTTTTCCAGACCCTTTGACTATCAACGATCCCTACCTTTTCCAGTACCTCTAAGCCAACGGACTTCTTGTCTTTGAGATGAGGTTGGTGTAGTTCAATAGCCTCCAAAAGTTGAAAACCAATTGAATAGACTGGATTCAAAGAGGTTGAGGGTTCTTGAAAAACATAAGCGATTTCTCCGCCACGATACTTTCGCAATTCTTTTTGCGACAATGCCAATAGGTCTACTCCCTCATAAAGAATTTTCCCTTTTTTGTATATAGCAGGGGGACTCTCCAAAAGTTTTGTCAAAGACAGTGCGGTCACCGATTTACCACTTCCACTTTCCCCGACTATAGCAACCGACTCTGCCTTATCTATCGAAAAACTTACACCACGCAGGGCAGGGATTTCACCGGACTGGGTTAAGAAATGGACATGAAGGTCTTCTACTTGAAGAAGCATGCGTACTATATCCTATTAGGTTTAAACTTTTTTCCTTGCTATTAATATCAATGTATACAGATTAGCCTCTTTTGGTTTGATAAATACGAAATTTTGGATCCACAAGGTCCCGAAGCACATCGCCTAGCATATTAAAAGCTACCACGGTTATCAAAATAGCAATTCCAGGAGTCAACAGCCACCAGAAATTAAGCATAAAAACCTTCATATCCTGAGCTTGTGCTAGCATAAGCCCCCAGGAAGCAGAAGGTTCCTGAATACCAAGGCCAAGAAAGCTCAAAGCTGCTTCTCCTAAAATATATCCAGGAATCGATAAAGCGGCCGACACAAGCAAATAACTCGCCAGGTTAGGTAGGAGGTGTTTGAGTAGGATCTTAATTGAGGATTGTCCTAGAACAACGGCTGCATCGACAAAGGTTTGGGACCGTAGGGAAAGGACCAATCCCCTAATCACTCTGGCAAATCCTGCCCAACCAATGAAACTTAATATGATAACGATAAGGAAGTAGACCTGGGCAGAACTAAATTTCACCCCAAAGATGCCTCTCAAAGCCAGTAAGAGATAAAGAGCCGGTACGGCCATTAAGAACTCAGTTAGCCGCATCACTACATTGTCGAACCATCCTCCATAATACCCTGAGAGCCCACCGATCAATAGGCCTAGGATCATGGTAATAGACACCCCAATTAGTCCGATGCTCAAGGAAACTTGAGAGCCATAGACCAATCTTGAAAAAACATCTCTTCCCGTATTATCGCTTCCTAACAAATAAACTCGATCTGGCTTATCTACCCCAAAAAGATGGATATCAGAAGGAAAAATTCCAAGCAATCGGTAGGCATATCCATGAACGAACCATTTGAGAGGACAAAATTCTCCCTCGATCACTTTATAAGTCGCCGATGATGGATCTACATTTTTGTAACGTGCCACAACGAATCTAGCTGAGTGCCAATAAATTTTTGTCGGTGGATGATAGGTTTTCTTTAGATCTTGGTCGGAAGGTTCGTAGGGTGCTAGAAAAGGAGCCAAAATGGCAATAAGATACAAAAACAAAAGGATGAGGCAAGCAGAACCCCCAAACGGATTTCTCAATAGTTCTTTAATATAAGATCTTTTCTCATTCATGATGGACGATTCGGGGATCGACCCAAGCCAAAAGAATATCTGCAATTAAATTCCCTAAAACTAATAACAGACAACTAAAGACTACGGAGCCTAGCACCACAAATTGGTCCTGTTTCATCAAAGCGGAATAAATCAGCTGTCCAATTCCTGGATAGTTCATTATGTTTTCCACTAAAAGAGAACCGCTCAATAGCCCAGCAATAACATAACCAAAGGTACTGATTAACGGGTTGATTGCATTGCGTAGCACGTGCCTGAACATAACAGCATTTTCAGGAAGTCCTTTGGCTCTGGCCGTTAACACGTAATCAGCACGGATCGCATCTAAAAAACTACCTCTCATTATCCGCATCATGTTGGCAATCCCTCCGATACCGAGGACAAGGGTAGGAAGCACAAGATGATAGGCTATGTCCAGGAATTTGTCTAGAGGAGAAAGAAAGGGATACTCTATGGAGGTTAATCCGCCAATGGGGAACCACCCAGTTCGAGCGGCAAAGTAAACGGCGAGGAGGGCTAAAAAAAATTCCGGAAAAGAAATGGAAAGGTACGCTAAAAAAGAACTGAGTCGATCGAGTAAAGAATCTTTGTAAATCGCAGACAATACGCCAATTGGTATAGCAATGCACCAGGCTAGTAATAGAGAACTGAGATTCAACAAAAGGGTGGCTTGTACTCTTTGCATCAGCAACTCGATCACAGACATCTTATAAATCCAAGAGTAACCAAAATCACCATGAAGCACGTTGTTTAGCCAAAGGAAATACCGTTCGTACCATGGTTTATCCAAACCAAATTTCTTTTCCAATGCCTCAATCATTTGAGGACTGATATCTCTTTCAGCCTTCAAGGGGGTTAAATAGTTAGTTTGGGTCAAAGACATTAAGAAAAAAACCATAAAAGTAACCCCAAGCAAAAGAGGAATAAGAGCTAATAGCCTGCGGAGGATAAATAAAATCATAAGGATTGAAGATGGAAAAACCTAACAATAAACTTTCTGACTTTAATCATCAACTAAAGTCGACAGCTTGCAGATTCATTAGTAAGGGTTATGATAAAAAAGCTCTTGCATAAGATAAAAGAAAAAACACAATGTACAAGAATTTAGCTTATTTGGTTGTAATACTCTCATTGCTTTTCGTAGGCCTCATCGTGAGCTTTTTTTCTATCATAGACGGATATATTGCTAGTCAAGGGTTTAGAACATTTCTTTCTCAAAAAATCACCGAAGCCATTCAGGTAGAAGGTAGTTTTGAGCCACTGCATCTACAGGGAAATCTCCTCTTAACCGATAAGTATACCGGTAGAGGAAAACCATCCAGTCCCATCGAAAGCATAGTCGGATCAAACATCGAATGCCAGCTTTTGCTGCGAAAAATTTTTTCTGGTTTTTGGTACATAGAACTGCTCAATGTGAACAATCTAGAAGTCGTTTTTAAAGAACAATTGCCTAAAGAACTTTCCACTGGCTCTCCAAATCTATCCTTAGCCTCTTATAATGAAACAGACTCTCCGCATAAAGAAGCTTTTTATAAAAATTTGATCCCAACAAAAGTGGAATTGAAGAGGGTTGTTATCAACAACTGCACTTTAAAATGGCCTAAACAAATCGTCGGAGGAGGCAAACTGGACAGTATGTCAGTAGAGCTCTTGAAATCTTCTGGAACGGATATGTGGACAGCTCAAGGGAAAGGAGGACATCTTACTTTTGGTTCTTTGGATCCGCTCACAATCAAAGAACTATTCCTAAAAATTTTTTCTGATGGGCTCTATATCTCCAAGTTTGTTGTGGTTAGTCAACCTCACGGCCGGATAGAAGCCAATGGCGAATGGAAATGGGCAAGCAAAGAAAAAAATATGGAACTAACTTTAGACTCCCTGCCGCTGCCCCTCTTTCTGCCTGCATCGTGGAAAGGAAAAATAGACGGGGATATCAATGGGAAAACTTTCTTGAGCCAATCGCCAACAATGGAGACTTCTCTTGAGGGGACGATTTATTTGAAAAATGGAGTGATCGAAGCACTTCCCTTGTTAGCATCTTTAGCTCTTCTAGGGACAACAAATAGACTACCTATTGATATAGGCAAAGCAAACCTTTTTGTTTCAAAAAGCAAAACGGAACTTTCCAATATTGAAATGGAATGTAAAGGAAAAATCAGAATCGAAGGTCAAATCGAAGTGATAGGAGATCAAATTTATGGGAAGCTCTTCACAGGGATTAATCCAGAACAGCTTGCATTCATGCCTGGAGCTAAAGAAAAGGTTTTTTCCCAAGAAAAGAACGGCTACCAATGGACCACGGTGAATATTAGTGGATCCCTACAAAATCCTAAAGAAGATTTGTCTCCAAGACTTACCGCAGCTGCTACACAAACAATTAAAGAAAGTGCAGGCCAAATCATTCAATCCGCTTTGGATTTTATAAAAAAAATCCAAAAGAAAAGTCCTTCCAATTAATCGCTCTGGGAATATCCCTGGAGAGTAGGTTGAATGGGAGGAAAGAGTCCATGTCTGCTGTCTCTGCGCCTAATCAACTGCTTGGCTTGTGCTGCTAGTTCAGAACTTTTTTGGTGTCTATGTCGTAGTCAAGATTTGGAATAAGTGTAATACAATGGCACTACTATCATAATCAAATAACCTTGATATCCATGGCCAATCCTGGGAATTTAAGGTGGTTTCTGTAAAAAATACATGGAAGCTTTTTTTCATTGACGACAACGAGTGAATCTACGAATGTCTAAACTTTAAATAAAAAATGTGAAAAGGTTATTGCCACTTTGCGGCTTCTGAATAATATCAATAATGACATTGCGTATGGAAGAAGAAATTGAAAAACACAAGCTCATTGAGCAGTTCAGACTGCATGAAAAAGACACGGGCTCTGCCGTTGTTCAGATTGCTTTGCTTACAAATAAGATTCAGCGGTTGACAACGCATCTCAAAAATAACAGCAAAGACCATAGTTCAAGAAGAGGACTTCTTCGGATGGTAAATAGGAGACGGAAGCTCCTGAATTATCTGAATCGAACAGAGCCGGAAAAGTATCGTGAAATGCTAAACCGGCTTTCACTGAGAAAATAACAAAGCTCGCTTTTTCTAGCTTCAGCCGTCGAGTGTAGACTCAGTAGATACTTATGCCAGAATATGTAAATGTAAAGAGAAATATTGGAGATCAGTCGATCATCTTTGAAACGGGCAAACTCGCAAAAATGGCTGATGGATCTGTGACGGTGTCCTATGGGGAAACAGCCGTTTTGGTAACGGTGGTATCCGTAACGGAATTAAAAGAAGATCAGGATTTTTTACCCTTACAGGTTGAGTATAGAGAAAAAGCAGCAGCAGCGGGGAGATTCCCAGGCGGCTACTTTAGAAAAGAAGGGAGGCCTACCGATAAGGAAATTTTGACTTCTCGAATGATAGACAGACCCCTGCGCCCTCTTTTCCCAACAGGCTATTTTTACGAAACGCAGATCTTAGGTACACTGCTTTCCGCTGACGGGCAAAATGACCCTGATATTTTAGCTATCAATGGCGCTTCGGCTGCTTTGATGCTTTCGGATGTTCCTTTTAACGGTCCGGTTGGGGCTGTGCGTATCGGTCAAATTGATGGTCGCTGGATTATCAATCCCACGCACCGAGAAAGAGAGATAAGCGATGTTGATCTCGTTTATGTTGGTAGTGAACATTATCCGTTGATGATCGAAGGGAGTGCTAGGGAGTTCCCAGAAGAAGAATTTATCAAAGCATTGGCATTCGCGCATCAGAGCATTCAAGAGTTAATTTCTGCACAGAAAGAGCTTGCGGAAAAGGCGGGGAAACCTAAAAGGCAATGTCTCTTGTTTAAGGAGAATGTGGAAATAACGAAGTGGATTGCCGATCTATTTTCCCATCAAATTGAAGCGGCTTTGTATGTTCCTTCTAAGACTTTGAGACACAATAGCTTAGCAAAGATCAAGCAAGAAATTTCTGAAAAAATTATTCAGAGCTTCCCTCATGCTACTCCAATGGAAATTAGTTGGTCTTTTGATCTTCTTCAAAGAGAGATTTTCCGGAGGAATGTCTTAACGACGCAAAAACGGTGTGATGGTCGAGGGCTTGAGGATCTTAGACCGATTACAATTGAGACTTCTATTTTTCCCCGTTCCCATGGTTCAGCCTTATTTTCTCGAGGAGAAACCCAGGCTCTTTGCATGGCAACCCTTGCTTCATTGAATGAAGCGCAGGAACTTGACGCTTATGGAGGAGGGGAACAGAGCAAGCGATTTTTACTCCATTATTTTTTCCCCCCTTTTAGTGTGGGGGAGGTAGGAAAAGTATTTGGTCAGAGTCGTCGAGAAATTGGACATGGAGCTTTGGCTGAAAGGTCTTTGCTGCCTGTCATTCCTTCAGAAACGGATTTCCCTTATGCGATTAGAGTAAGTTCTGAAATATTGGAGTCGAATGGCTCCACGTCGATGGCAACGGTCTGTGGGGGAAGTTTGGCACTAATGGATGCGGGCGTGCCTCTCAAGGCTAATGTCGCTGGGATTTCTGTAGGATTGGTCAAAGGTGGAGAGGATGATTTTGACTGGTCTCATTACTGTCTTTTGACGGATATCATTGGTCTTGAAGATCATTATGGGGACATGGATTTTAAAATAGCGGGTACTAAAAAAGGGATCACCGGTTTTCAGTTGGACTTGAAGCTCAAAGGTATTCCTTTGGAGGTGATGGAAAAAGCTGTATTTCAGTCCAAGAGGGCTCGGCTGATCATACTCGAACACATGGATAAAGTCATTAATGTGGCTCGACCAGAAATTTCTAAACATGCCCCACGGATAGAAAAGATTAAGATTCATCCGGATAAAATTGGTCTTTTGATTGGACCTGGAGGAAAGACTATCAAGAGGATTTCTGCAGAATCTGGGGCCGAAATTACTATTGAAGATGATGGGACGGTGTTGATTTACAGCTCTTCAGCAGAAAGTTTAGAAAGCGCAAGAGCTATGATCGAGGATATGGTTGGAGAAGTGACGGTAGGGGGATTGTATAGAAGCAAGGTTGTTTCGGTTAAGGATTTTGGATGTTTCATTGAAATAAAGGGAAAAGGAGAAGGATTGGTCCATATCTCTGAGCTATCGGATACACCGGTTCGCAGAGTGGATCAAGTGGTGAGAGTGGGAGAAGAAATTTGGGTAAAATGTATAGGGGTCGATGAGAAAGGTCGCTATAAATTTAGTAGGAAAGCGGCAATGAAAGAGCTGCAATCCAAAGGAATTGGATAATTTCTGTTCGTGTTTATTTTATCACTAAAAAAGGAGGAAAAGTTATGGCACTGGCAGTTGGCAGTCTGGCTCCAGATTTTACCCTTTGTTCTAAATACCCAGAAGGAATAAAACAAGTTCATTTAAAGGAAGAGCTATCTCAAAAGAATGTAGTGTTGCTTTTTTTCCCTATGGCCTTTACTCCCGTTTGCACCCAGGAGATGTGCACCATGACCGCTTCTATCAATGAGTATACACAGCTCGATGCGAAGGTTTTTGGAATCAGTGTTGATAACCCTTTTGCTCAAGAAGCTTGGGCAAAGCAGGAGGGGATCAAAATCCCTTTGCTTTCGGATTTGAACAAAGTAGTTTGCAAAGCTTATGATGTTTTGTTGCCCTCCTTAATGGGTATTGGGGATGTGGCGGCACGTGCTGTCTATCTTATCGATAGGAATCAGAAGATCCGCTATGTGGAAGTGACTCCAACGCCTCTTGAGTTGCCTAGCTTTGAACGGTTAAAAGAAGCCCTGAAGACTGTGGCTTCCCAGTAAATAAGAAAGCCATCCATTCTTTAGAAATAGGGAGCTGTGTGGGGATTATGATCCGCCTGTAAATCAATAATATAAACGGTGTTAAATGAAACGTTTTCGAATAGGAGTGCTGACCAGTGGAGGAGATTGTCCAGGACTGAATGCGGCTATCAGAGCAGTGGTGTGTTCTGCGGAGCTCCTTGGATGGGAAGTTTATGGGTTTATTGACGGATTTGAAGGGCTTATTTCACCGGTTCGGTATCAAATTTTACATGAAGAAGATACACAGGGCATAGTAGCCTTGGGGGGGACCATTCTTGGAACTACGAATCGAGGCAGATTCACGACGAAGACGGGGATTGGAGAGGTCTTAAGGTTACCCAAACATCTCATTGACGAGGTGAAAGAGACGCTTGAGGGACTGGAAATAGGAGCACTAATTTGTGTGGGCGGGGATGGGTCTCTGACGGCTGCGCAGCAACTATACGAGGAAAGAGTACCCATTGTGGGAGTCCCCAAAACTATTGATAATGACTTGTCGGCAACGGATTATTCTTTTGGATTTTATTCGGCTGTGGAATTTGTGTGTCGAGCCATGGATAGGCTAAGGACCACTGCTGCTAGTCATAGGCGGGTGATGGTTGTTGAGGTTATGGGCCGGTACACCGGATGGATTGCGCTCTATGGGGGGCTTGCAGGGGGGGCCAATGTGATATTGATTCCTGAAATGCCTTTTGAATATGAGAAAATAGCCTATCATATCCGCAGGCGAATTGCTGAAGGCAGTCATCAGACAATGATTGTCGTGGCCGAAGGGGCGCATCCCAAAGATGAGCAGTATTATATTCTGGAGGAAGAAGTCCATTTAAAGAAAGAAGCTCGGTTTGGAGGCATAGGCAGGCATCTAGAAAAAGTCATCATGAAAATGACCGGCCAAGAAACTCGAGCTGTTGTCCTTGGGCATCTTCAACGGGGGGGGGAGCCAACAGCCTTTGATAGAAACTTAGGGATGATGTTTGGAGCGGCTGCTGTTGATTTAATCAGAGAAAAAAGGTTTGGCTACATGGTCAGTTACAGGAATGGGAAGATTGGTTCTGTGCCTATTTATGAAGCTATTAAAGAATTGAAAAAGGTGGATTTGAACTGCTCAGAAATTCAGACGGCCAGAGCTCTTGGTATCTCTTTTGGTTGCGAATAGCCTTCTTTTTAATAAAATCTGGTGATTTTCTCTCCCATCTAGTGCCAGGCTAGAATCGCTTCCAAAGATAAAAAGGGCTACTTTCTTCTAAATATTGACTTTTTTTACTATGGTTTTGACAAAATGAAAAATTGTTTTAAAACAGTCAAATCAACTAGTAGTGATCCGAACATCAATTGCCTCAAGAAATGGAGCGGTGGAGGAAGAGGCTAACCGCGGTGTGCGAAACGGTTGCCAGAACCATTGAGGCTATAGGGGGGAGAGGTAATGTATAGGATGGTAAATAAAGAATAGAGCAGGCTTTTGACTATAACGGGAGCATGGAGTGGGTCAGTGCCTTTAATGTAGAAACACTGTGAACGAATTCAAAGACTTTTTGGAGACTCTCAAACAACCTGAGTATGTTCATGTGCTCCTGAATCCTATACCGATATATGGATTAGGGTTAGCTCTTTTAACTTTTATCATTGGCTCAGTAATGAAATCTAGGGGAGTGCAGTCTGTAGGGTTAGTTTTGATCATTTTGACTTGTGCATCGGGATGGCTTGTGGAGCGATACGGAGAAGAGGGGTATGATCGGGTCGAAGCTATGATTTCAGACAAGGAGAAAGCCTGGCTTGATGCTCACAAAGAAAGGGGAGAGCGGGCAGTCTGGGTGCTTTATGCGGAAGCACTTTTTGCAGTTCTTTCTCTGATAGCTTTGGGGATATTTCCTAAAGCCATGAATTTTTTAGGTACGGCAACGATTATCATTGGCTTTGCAGCGCTATTTATGACCATTTGGACGGGACATGCTGGAGGTAAGATTAGACACAAAGAATTCTATGAAGGGCCTCCTCCTGGATATGAAAAAGTAAAACCGCAGGAGCCTAAAACAGATGCCCCTCTTCCTAAATTAGATTAATAACTGAAAGAAGTTGGCTTGCATGGTGGAGAGTGGTATAGAAAAAGAAAAGGGGGGAGCAATGACCGAAAAGATTCAGCAGAAAACATCAAAAGTCAATTTAAGAACTCCTGAGGTAATGAACCTCGTAAAGGCTGAAGTCGAAAGCCATTATCGTAGTCCTCTTGTGGAATATTTACGTACTACAGGCCGATATCTTTCCGGTGGGGGTATTACAGTCAAACTGGCCAAGGCCTTTGGATTTTGTTATGGGGTAGAAAGAGCGATTGATCTGGCCTATGCCACCACCAAGGTATTTCCTACCAAACGGATCTATTTGCTTGGTGAAATTATCCATAATCCCGAAGTCAATGATCAGCTGACGGCTATGGGGATAAAAAGGCTGCAGGCGGTGCAAGGTCGGTATTCTTTAGATGGGCTCACAGCCGATGACGTAGTGATCATCCCTGCCTTTGGTGCGGAAGTAGAAACGATGAAAAGAATTCAGCAGATAGGCTGTCAGATTGTTGATACTACTTGTGGGGATGTTATGACTGTCTGGAAACGAGTAAGACAGTATCGCAACGAAGGGGCGACTTCGATTATCCATGGCAAGGCTTGGCATGAAGAAACAAAAGCGACTGCTTCTCGAGCCATAGGAGAAGATGGGAACGGTCAATACCTTGTCGTTTATAACCTAGAAGAAACCGATTATGTCTGTAACTACATCCGTTATGGAGGGGATAAGCAAGAGTTTCTGCAAAAATTCAAAGGCGCAGTTTCTCCAGGTTTTGATCCCGACATCCACCTGCGTTACGTAGGGGTTGCCAATCAGACGACCATGATGCGTGGAGAAACAGAAGAGGTGCAACGTCGGATCTGTAAAGCCATTGAGGATAGGTATGGAAAAGAAAATCTTCATAAGCATTTTCGGTTCTTTGATACCATTTGTGGTGCGACTCAGGAAAGACAAGATGCTTTGTTGGATATGCTTGATCGGGAGAAACTCGATCTGTTGATAGTGGTTGGTGGCTATAACAGTAGTAATACGTCTCATTTAGCTGAAATTGGGGAAAGTAGGCTGCCAACTTATTTCATTAAAAATGCTGAAAAATTAATCTCATCCCGGCAGATTCGACATTGGAACTTGCATGAAGGCAGAGAAGTGATTACGGAAGGATGGTTAGGTGAAGGGGAAATCAATGTCGGGATTACGGCGGGAGCTTCGTGTCCCAATAATTTAATCGAAGAAACGATTCAAAGACTCTTTGAACTCCGTGGGATCGGAGTCGAATCCCTACTGGCTAACTCTAAGTAGACTCTCTCTTATAGAAACTAATGGAGAACAAAGGAAGCGGCTATGAATTTAAGTCTAAAGAAAGAAGTGCAAAACAGGGGGGATAGGATTGTATTTGTAGAACAGGATAAGTTTCAAAAGGAGGGAGTCAGTCGGCAGGAATTCGATGGCAAAAAACTCACTGGGCTTTTATGGAGGGAGCCTTGGGGCAGAGTTTTTTATGTGGGGATCGGCAGTCAGCCCTACAGTGCGGAGACGTTTCGAAAGGCCGCTGGCTTTGGCGTCAAATCGCTTTTGAAGATTGGAGCAACAGAGATCTCGATCGATTTTTCAAAGCAACCCGACTTTCTGCCTTTTGCTGCGGCAGTGGTAGAAGGAGCGATTCTGGGTTCCTACCGCTTCGAAGAGTTCAAAGAAGAGAAGGCAAAAAGGAAGAATAAACTCGAAATTTTGAATATCATAAGTGGAGACATTATAGAATCGAACTATGTACAGCTAGAAAAGGAAGTACAGCAAGGGGCGACGCTAGCCGAAGCGGTTAATTACGTTAGAAGCATAGGTAACATGCCAGCAAATCATGTCAATCCCGAAGCACTTGCTTTAAAGGCAATGGAATTGGCGCAGACAAGGCAGGGGCTAAGGGTAGAAGTTTTTGATGCAGATCGGCTAGAAAAAGAGGGTTTTGGAGGGCTCATAAGTGTCGGGCAAGGCTCTTCTAATGAACCGCGGCTGATTGTTTTAGACTATCAACCTGCTAGTGCCTTGCAGCCAGTGCTTGTAGTGGGGAAGGCGATCACTTTTGACAGTGGGGGCATATCAATAAAGCCAGGGGAACGTATGGACGAGATGAAGTATGACAAAATGGGAGGCTGTGCCGTTTTAGGCATTATGGAAGCGGTTAGTAAGCTAAATCTGCCGATCAGAGTGGTTGGCATATTGGCGGCTGCTGAAAATATGCCAAGCGGCAAAGCTTATAGACCTGGAGATATCATCCGGATCTATGGGGGAAAGACTGTGGAAGTTCTGAACACTGATGCCGAGGGCAGAATCGTGTTAGCAGACGCTTTAGCTTACGGTATCGATCGGTTCCACCCTAGGCTTGTATTTGACTTGGCAACCTTAACAGGAGCCTGCATTGTGGCGCTTGGTAAACAGAAAGCAGGTCTTTTCAGCAATAGAAAGGAGTTAGCTGATTTTTTGTGGAAAAACAGTGAGGACTATGGGGATCCTTTATGGCCTCTTCCGCTGGGAGAAGAGTTTGATGAGGCCATTAGCAGTGATGTAGCTTTGGTTAAGAACGTGGGAGGAAGAGAAGGGGGAGCCTGTACGGCCGCTGCCTTTTTACAAAAGTGGATTGGAGATATTCCATGGGTTCATTTGGATATAGCTGGACCGGCGTGGATTACCAAAGAATTGCCCTATTTAGAAAAAGGGGCTACGGGCTTTGGAGTCAGATTGATATGTCGCTACCTGCTCGAACAGTTAAAAGGAAAAGCTTCATAAAGGAATAAAGGCATGTCTATTTCCCTGCGCCATTGGTGGGATAGCCTCCTTATCTTTTGCTCTATTTGTCTTGCCTTTTCTTCCCTATTTTGCGCGCCACGACAACTAATGACTGTTCCCTTAGCGCAAGGTCAGATTAAGAAAGCCTACGATCTCTACATAGCATCAAGTGGGGAGATATACCTTATTTTTGCCCGAGAAGCTAAAAAGCCTTTTGCAGGCGCTTCCTATCTATGGAAAATCGTTTTAGCCAAATGGGATAAGAACGGTAAAGAGCTTTGGGAAAAACCGGTGGCTGATTGTTATGGCATGGACAACCGGTTTTCGCTCTTTTCAGGGGATTCTAAAGAAATATTTATTAGGGGTGTGATCGAAAACAGGTTTATCCTATGGAAATTTGGAGCGCAAGGAGAAGAGCTATGGAAAGTAGAGAGTCAAGCGGTCTTTTCACTACCAGAAAGGATAGCGATCGGTGATGGAGCAGGTGGGGCCTATGTCGTTGTTCCAACTCCTCTACTCCTCTCTTTGGATAAAAAGAGGGTTAGTCCTTTGGATATCATCCATTATGCAGCAAATGGAAAGGTCATAGACAGTTTCCCGCTTACTTTTGGAAAAAGCCCTGAAAATAGCTGGTTGCCTTCTGGTCCTGAGACGCTTGATACATTAGAGGGAATCTGCTCTGCATCCCCTCAGGAACTTTTGCTTTATGGCTATTCTGCTGGATTTGGACCATATGCTGGCAACGTCGGGCACACAATGGACTATGGATGGTTAAGTGCTCCCCTTATAGTGACTCATGTCCATATTTTTCTCAGGAAATGTGACACTAGAGGCAGAACCTTGTGGAATGTATTGATTCCTGGAAATTGGAACAATCTAGTGGTTTCGGCTTTTGCTGGAAACAAGGGGGAGCTTACGGTCTGTGGGGTTTCTGGTAGTTTTTCCTGTCCAGAAGAAGAAGGACGATCCCCTAGGGATCTTTATAGTCTTCAGACCTTTGTTTTTCGCTACTCTTCTAGGGGAGAGCGACTTTGGTGTAAACAGTTTGGTTCTGGTGTCTCTCTCAGTCCTGTTGCTGTAGCGTCTGATAGTCAAGGGAATTGCTATGTGTTGGGAGAAATCAAAGAGGTATATCCCCAACAATCTTCTTCTAAGCAAAAGCCCAAAAGGGTTTTTCTTGCTTCTTTAAGTTCAAGAGGAGATTTTTTATGGATAAAAACATTTGGTACTGCGGTCAGCATGCCTTTCCCATGCCTTAGAGTGGAGGATGGTTCTGGAGCAGTTGCTTTTGGTCTGAAAACGGCTAGGTTTGATAATTTCCAAAGTCCACAAGAGGATGTGTGGGTGCTACGATTGATGCCTGGTTCGTAAGATATGTATCGGCAACCGGATTCTAAGATGGATCTTTTTTTCTCTAGAAAAGGGGCTAAAAAGTTGAAGAAAGCTTGAACTTTGTCATTGAAAAATATTGAAAATGGGTTTAGATGAGCTTTGAGTAGATTAGAAAAAGGAAGCAAAAGAACTATTTTTGCGTATGCAGATTGGAAAGAATCCTTGGAAGGAATAAAAAAAAGAAAGAGAGGAGCATTCATTAGTTATGATTAAGCATCGTTTGACTCTACCTTTGCAGAGCAAAGGTAATGTGGGAAAATCAACGCAGGCATCTTTACAGATTTTCTGGATGAATGCAAGGAATGTGGCCTGGCAGGCTTATGATCTAGATAATGATAATCAAACCCTATCGCGAGCCATACCTGAAGCAAGATTAGTAATGTTATCCGAGGAGCCTGAAGCGGACTTTTTAAAAATATTTCGAACGATCCCTGAAAAATCCGTGACGGTACTAGATCCCCAAGCTCATTTTTATAGAGTGTTGTTGCATTCGTTCGATTTTGCTCATTTTTTCGATTGGAGTAAGGAATCGGGGATTCGGACGACGGTCTTACTCTTTCCCATTGATGACTTGAGTGTCATGGACGAACTGGCAGAGATTGTCGAAAAGTTTGGTGATAATGTCGATTACCTGGTGATAAAAAATAGGGCTAAAGCACCCAAAACGCGGATGTTTGATGGCAGTCAGCTAGAAAAAGAATTGTCGGCATTGGGGGCAGCTACCTTGGAATTACCTGCCCTGCTTTCTGATACCCGCAATTATCTGTCGCTGCTTGAAATCGAATTACAAAGACCCTTGAATCTTTTAGAGATTATATCGGATAAAAAAATCAAGATGGATCTTTTCCATCGGGTGATACTGGAAGATTGGATAAAAAAGATCTTCGAACAGTACGATAGGCTGGCTTCCTATTTGCTGCCTGATGAAGAGGCAAGGCGAGTGATGGAAAACTGGAAGAAACCTGTGGAAAACAAAGAATCTACACAAAAATCCAGGGGGTCAAAGGTTAATTTATCGAATCTTCAATGAAACCTTTCAAAACAACTTGGTCTATTCCTCCCAAACCTTCCTTTGCTTTTCCTACACAGAAAGGATCGATCTCCGATGGAAAAGAGCTTAAAACACCAGCGCAAGAGCCGGTTGCTAATGAACAAAAACCTAATTCTACTACTCTTCCAGTAAATGGCCAATCTGAGAACTTATCGGATCCTCATAGGTATTGGAAAGCAGCAATTTCTAGACTACCTCCTGAAAAAAGGGAGCTTGCATGGGAATGGTACATGGAACATTGCCAGGGAGAAAAGCCTTTGGATACCCTCCCTGGTCTTTTGCTTTTGCTAGAAGCCAATGCGGCCTATTTAGATACGATCCCTAAGGAAGTTAGCCGCTTACTTCAATCCTTGCCTACTCAAATATCGACAAGGGATGAAGAAAACAGAGAGGCAATGAAAAACTTTATTGGCTATCTAGAAAATTATCAAAAACAGATTGAAGAAATTATTCATACGCTTGCGGATAGTCATCAAGAAATCACGAAAATTGTTGTTGAAGAAAGTAAGAAAAGTAAAAGTCCTTCCAATCAGGATGAGCTACTCAAAAGGTTATTAGGGATCGTTGAGACGTTGGAGAAAAAGAAACATCTTTTGAGGATCTGGGCAGTCTGGTTCCTATTGGGTATAGGTTTTTTAGGAGGAGCCTCGCTTTTTTTCATTCTTAAGATTGTTTTCCCGAAAATTTTTTGAAGCAGCTAGGATTAGCTAAGTTTTCCAAAGATTCGCTTTTAACTTTAAGGAGCGGCCGAAAACCAGAAAGAAGCCAAGGGCAGAAAAAAGTGCTGAAGACTTTTTTCTAAATTTCAAACACAAAGCCTTCGGTAGCTTCAGCTTTGAGTTTATCTTCTCTTTGCAAGAGTTCCTGCAAGGTCGTTTTGTCTAAAACAGTGGCTATGACATCACGAGTTTCTTTCATCAAATATCGGATGACACAGGTTTTTTCATCCAAACAATCCTCACAAGGCGCATATGCCGACTGGCTAACGCAACGAACAGGGGCAATGGGGCCATCGATGAGCCGAATAACTGAGCCTATCGAAATCTTCTCTGGGGAATACTCCAGAGCATAGCCTCCACCTTTGCCTCTACGACTGCTTAAAAGCCCGTTATTCTTGAGTTCTAGTAGAATAGATTCTAGAAATTTTTTTGGTATCTTCTCTTTTTCTGCTATTTCTTGGATCAAGATCGTTCCTCTGGCCTGTTCTCTTGCTAGAAAAAGCAGGGCTCGAAGAGCATATTTACTACGTTTTGTTAAAAACATAAGCGAATAATAAAATTATCTTATACTATATTCTCTAGAAAATAAATAGGGATATAAAAATTTCTATTCGTTTTTGTATTCTTCGAGCAAAGGCAACTCCTCAACCATGTAATTTTTGGGTGGTTCTATCCATATAGTATTAGAAAGCACTTCTTTGCGGATAAGAAACAGTTGCATAGATTTGTTATCTTGGGTCCAATAGGTTTCCACCGGGATTCCTAAGTTTTTAGGCAGGGAACTCCATAAATCTAATGCCTTAGGAGGCCAAGCATACTCCCCCAAGAGAAAAGAAAGGATCTGGCAGACTTTCCTTAATGTGCTGATACTTTGATCCCAATCTTGCATTTCAGAGGCTGAAAAAGAGCCTAGCCAACAAACAGATTGCGTCTGAGTATTGTTCGCAATCCATTGGGAAAGTTCTCCATAGGGGGAGCTTCGGGTTTCGGAGCGTTTTTCCCATGGAATTTGAGGAGGAGGATTAAAAGGTTCAAATCTGCCATAATGCGTAGATAGGGGGGGATTTAGAATATCTTCTATACTCTGTTCGATAGGATCGGTAAAAGGATCAGTTTTGATTTTATAGCTACTTTCTTTTGTTTTCTGAACAGCCTTTTGAATTTGTGGCCAGGAAAATTTCCAGTATCTTCCATCTCTGTGCTCTAAGCCAACAAAGGAATCTTCCCGTTCATTATAAATAATAGAAAAAAGATCCTTGGGCCGATCGATCCGAAAATAGGGGGGGTGAATCTTTAAGGAAAGCTCCTCTTTTGTTTTCCCATCCATGAAAAGAAAGGTATAAGAAAAAGTGTTGGAACTACTTTGGGAAAAGAGAGTATAAGGCCATAATAAAAGGGCGGCAGAGAGGGAAAAAAGTAAAAGAGGCGTTTTCAATGGCAAGACTCCAGTTCCTTATAGTTATAGAAAAGTCTTAGGGTCTTCTCTTTTAAGAAAAGGGCTTGGGCGTGGACCAAGAAGAAAGGTTCCGATTCGAATCATTGTGGCTCCTTCTTCTATTGCCACTTCAAAGTCCTGACTCATTCCCATAGAAAGAACTGGCAAACGAAGTGTGGTGTTGGATTCTATCTGGTCTCGTAGCTTTCTTAGAAGACTAAAAAAGGGTCTAGCTTTTTCAGGCTCCTTGAGTAAGGGGGCAATGGTCATGAGCCCTAGCAGTTCGAGCCCAGGCAGTTCATTGATGGCCAAACACAAAGCTTTAGCCTGTTCAGGAGTCGTGCCATGCTTGGTAGATTCTCCAGAAGTATTCACTTGCACTAACACCTTCAATGTTTTTCCAATAGCCTTTGCGACTTGAGATAGCAAAGTAGCCTCTTCCAAGGAGTCGAGCGAGTCCACCCAGTCAAAAAGATGGGCTGTCAGTTTGATTTTGTTTTTCTGAAGATGTCCTATAAAATGCCAGATGCCTTTTTCGCCGATTATCTCTTTTTTAATACGAGCTTCTTGAACCCGATTTTCCCCAATATGAAGAATCCTCTGCTGCAAGAGCGTTTCAATAATTTCAGGACCAAATCCTTTCGTAACGGCTACAACCGTAACCGCATCAGCTCTTCTGCCACTCTTTTGGGTAGCCTTTTCTATTTTTTCTTGAAGTTTTTCTAACCGTTCTTTTATTGCAGAAGTATAAAAAGAAAAATTCATAATTTGACAAATTATTAGTTTTACTTAAAAATTTTTTCTGATGCAAATTGAAACATTGAAAGCTTTTAGAGATCTTGTAGAAAGCCGCAGCTTTAGCAAAGCTGCCCAACTCAACAAGATCAGTCAGTCTGCTGTCAGTCAGCAAATCCGTTCTTTGGAGGAACGCTTTGGGGTACCCTTGATTGAAAGGGGGAGCCGGAAAGTTCAGCTGACCAAAGAAGGGGAGATCCTTTATCATGCCTCGAAGGAGATTGTTGACATTTATTTAAAAATAGAGGCTAAGATCTCTGAAATCAAGGCTTCTATTTCAGGGCTTATTCGCGTTTCAGCTATTTATAGTGTAGGGCTGCATGAATTGCCTTATTATTTGAAAAAATTTCTTAAACTCTATCCGGAAGTCAATGTGCGCGTGGAATATCGGCATTCCCGACAGGTCTATCAGGATATCGCCGAAGGAAACAGCGATATTGGCATTGTGGCCTATCCATCGCCTAGGAAGTTGATTAAAATAGAACCATTCCGCAAGGATCGATTGGTGGTTATCTGTAGTCCGAGCCACCGGTTTTCGAATCTTAAAGAAGTAGGGTTGGAGGAAATTTCCAAGGAAGGTTTCATTGCTTTTAGTTCAGACATGCCTACACGCAGGGAACTTGACAAGCTTTTCAGGGATCGTGGCCTTGAGTTTCGTCCTGTAATGGAATTTGATAATGTGGAAACAGTTAAAAGAGCTGTGGAAATAGACGCTGGAGTTGCTATCGTCCCCATGGCTACCATTACCCAGGAACTCAAAAACGGAACTTTGAAAATGTTAGAACTTTCTGGACCTCCTTGTTACCGGCCGATAGGCATCCTTTATAAATCTGGGAGAATGTTGACCCCTGCCATGAGGAAATTCATAGAACTCCTTCAAAAAGAAGAAATTCCTATAGAGCCGGTGGACGTTTTGAAAATCAAAAACGGGGCACCATCTTAATTAGCAGTGTTTTAGTTGAAGAAAACAAGCACAGGGTCTTGGAAGAGTTTGTTTGCTATAAAATAGCAACAGTTTTCCTTTTGGGAAGGAATCGAAACTCTCAGCCCTGTCTATAGCAGGGACAGAAAAAATGGGCTCATTCCTGTAGAAGCAGGTTGGAACTAGTGTTTAGGAAGAGTCGGTTGTATTCAATCTCTAGGTAGGTGGATCTTCTAAGCCCCTGTTCGTAAAATTCTAAAAGCCTCATTCCCTCATTGGGTTTGAGGAGATTTTGCTTGATCGCATAATCGACCTGGCTCTTCATAGCGTTTTCAAGGATTTTCGGATCGTATTGCACCGAACTAAGTGCCTCTCCAATCGTAAGGGCTGGTATTGTTTCTTCTATGTAGAAGCCGTCCGGTTCATCAGGATCAATAAACACATGGGCTTCATTGACTCTACCGAAAAGATTGTGCAAATCCCCCATAATATCCTGATAGGCGCCTACAAGAAAGATGCCTAGCAAATAGGGTTTGGAGTCTAAACTATGCAGCGGGATAGAAGACTGGTGTTTTTCTTCTCCAGTCAGAAAAGAGCAAATTTTTCCATCGGAATCGCAGGTAATGTCAACTAGAAAGCCGCGGCTATCTGGTTTTTCATTGAGCATCGTAATAGGAACGACTGGAAAAATTTGACCTAAGCCCCAGTGATCTATCAAGGATTGGAAAACTGAAAAATTGCATAAGTATTGATCGCTTAGCGATTCCCTTAGTTTGCGAATTTCTTCGGGCACCTGCTTAGCTCCATTATAAAGATTGACCACTTCTTTGCATATTTCCCAATACAAAGTCTCAATTTCCGCTTTCGTTTGCAAATCAAGCAGTCCAAGATCGAACATCGACTGAGCATCCTCTTTGATCTGAAGAGAATCGTGATAGTTCTCTAGCCGATTTTTTTTGTTTAGTAAGGCTTTGATCTCCAGAAGATCCTGCACAAGCTTGTGCTTGGATTTGATGCTAATGGGCTGCTGGGAAGGCGGTTTGACTTTTTGAATCGATCCGAGGACGTCGACAATCAACACCGAATGATGAGCAACGACCGCTCTGCCACTTTCAGAAACTACGGTTGGATGGGGCACTCTTTCTTCATTACAGATTTCTGCGATATTATAAATTACGTCCCGTGCATATTCCTGAAGCGAATAGTTGATGCTAGACTCCGTAGAACGACTACCGTCATAATCCACACCGAGTCCTCCTCCTACATCGATGTACTGAATCGGAAAGCCTAGCTGATAGAGTCTAGCATAATACCTGGCTGCTTCTCTAACGGCTCTTTTAATTGTTAGTATATCGGGGATTTGTGAACCGATATGGAAATGGATGAGCTGCAGGCAGTTCGAGAGACCATTTTCTTTCAGCCGCTGGATAACCTGTAGCAGTTCGGCTGTTGTGATCCCAAATTTGGCTTCTTCTCCGCTTGAGTACGCCCAGTGGCCTCTTCCTTTAGAGGCTAACTGCAGACGGACTCCAATGATAGGATCAACCTTAAAACGGCTCATGGCATCAATGACCAGATCCAGTTCTTCCATTTTTTCAAGCACCTGGATCACTTTTTTCCCGAGTTTCCGTCCCATGAAAATGGCATCCACAAAAAGCTTGTCTTTGAATCCATTACAAATAAGCAAAGCTTCCGGATCCTTAAGCATGGCCAAGGCAGCGAATAGTTCAGCTTTGCTTCCAGCTTCCAGCCCATGATGAAACGGTAAGCCAGCATCGATAATCTCTTCGATGACTTCTCGGAGCTGGTTGACTTTTATTGGGAATACCGCCCGATATTTGCCTCTGTATCCAGCCTCTTCGATCGCTTCATTAAATGCTTGGTTGAGGTTCAGGACTCGGTGTCGTAACAGATCTTGGAAGCGGAGTAGAAGGGGAAAATTTAATTTTCTGGCAAAGGCTTGCTGGACCACCTTATACAAGTCTAATTCCGGGCCGGCATCCTGCACGGGTCTCACACAGATGTTCCCTTCTTTGTTGATAGAAAAGTAGCCAGCTCCCCATCTTGGGATCTGATAGGTATTAAGAGCTTGGCTTATTTCCCATGCGTTCTTCGCTTGCATTACCGTGGAACTCACAATATAAAATTAGAAAAATAATTCGCAAAGATTGTCTAATATTTTTTATTTTTTTCTTTCAAGCCCTTGCAAAGTGTTCAAAACCGAATTAAGAAAAGAATGTGAGAAATGATGTTATTCCTATCGAGGTTAAAGGGATTTTACCAAGTAGCCCTAATGGTTTTGCTATATTTTTAGGAAACGAAGAGAAGGTATTTGTTATAAACGTTGATAGCTATGTTGGCCGGGCAATTGCCATGGCGATTAGAGGAGAAAGAAACGAAAGGCCTCTAACGCATGAACTCATGGCCATGATTTTTGACTCCCTTTCCATAAATGTCGAAAGGGTCGTTATTAACGAATTAAGGAGTAATACCTATTTTGCTCGACTCCTTTTGCGTGCCGAAAATGAGGTCCATAAAAAAATCATTGAAATCGATGCCAGACCCAGTGATTGCTTGACCTTAGCATTGCAGTATAAATGTCCAATTTATGTTGCCGAAGATGTTTGGGAAGAAGTCGAGGATATGTCAGAACTTCTTGAAAAGATGAGAGAAGTCCAAAGAAAACAGCAACAGGAACCTCCTGAAGAACCTCCCCTCTTCGGTGAAGAATCTAAATAAGAAAACGGGTTGTTCTTTAGAGAATTCCTTGCGATGCAATCTACCGAAGTGATCCATTGCTTCAGCTAACAGCGGCGCAAAGGAAAAGGGGTGGCTCTTGCCTTTGGCCTTGAGCTCCCAACCTTTTCAGAATGGTTTTTTATTTTGGCTTATTTTTTGCTTTCCCTATCCCTTTCATCAAGCCATAGGCTAAGCACAAGCTAAGGATGCTACAGAAACTATAGAATGGGGAAATTTCTAACCAGGGTTTTATAAGGAGTTCTATTCCCATTAGGACCAACAACAGGGCAGAGAGGGTATTAAAAGAAACAAAGGTTTTGGCGGTTCGCTCTACTAAAAAGTAGAGGGATCGCAAACCAAAAACCCCACAAATATTACCACTGATAAGGAGGAGAGGATCAGTGGTAATAGCAAAGGAAGCAGGAACGGAGTCTAAAGCAAAGAGGATATCGGTGGTTTCAATCGCAAGGAAGGTGAGTGCAAGAGAACCAAAACCTATCCTTGCTCCCTCTTTGAAAAGAAATTTGGTTTTTTCAGCTGGCTCATAGACAAAAGGCCCAAAGAAAATTTTTTTATCGTAACCAAGGAGCCGAGGCGGCTTATCTTTTTGAGGTCGAGCTAGTCGGTAGGCTGCAAAAAAAAGAAAAAGCCCAAAAAGAGGAAAGATCACAGACCATCTACTGGCAACAAAAAGACCAAAGACAATGAGCAGGATACGAAGAAAGATCGCTGAAAAGATACCGAGGCTAAGCAGTTTGTGGCGAAAGGATTCAGCGGTTTGCGAAAATTCGAAAATGACATGAAAAAGGATTAAATTATCGATGCTAAGGAGATATTCAATCCAAAATACCGCAAAAAAACCAAAAGCCTTGTCAACCCCCTTGATGATGCCAAGCCATAATCCAAGAAAGAGACTGAAAAGAACCCACAGCAGTGAGTATAGCGTACTTTCCCGTAGGGACCCAGTCGAAAGAAAGGAACCAAAAATTTGAGAAATAATTCCTAAGAGCAGTAAAGAGAAAAAAAGAATATAAAAGAGATCCACAAGCAAACATTTAACCTACATCACCGTTTGTTGATTAAAAAAGGAATTCTGGTATTTTTGCCCAGGAAGCTAAGCAAAGTAGTCTTTTCAATGCCCCATGCTTTTTTTCCTTTCATACACAGTAAAGAAAATTACTAACGCATTCTTCTAACAGTTGACAGGGAAAAGACAAAGCGAAAAATTATAAGGCGCAGTCAAAATGCTAGCTCAAGCAGAAATAAAAACAATAGGCAGGGACCTAGTAATTTTCTCCCTCTACGGATCGACTCTATCAACATGAAAAAGAACGTGGCTGTTTTTTTGATTTTGCTTGTGGAAAGCCTTTTCCTTCTGTACAAGAACCCATCCTGTAGGTCCAAAGATCGGCTTTTTAGATAAGAGGGTGAGGATATGATTGAAGTTTTTGATCCTTCCATAATGCAAAGCTTAGCTTCAAAGTGGAGAAAAGAGGGCCAGCCTCTTTGTCTTGTCCCGACTATGGGGGCTTTGCATAATGGGCATATTGCTTTGATTCAAGAAGCTAAGAAACAAGCAGGGCTAACTATTGTAAGTATTTATGTCAATCCCACGCAATTTGCTCCTACCGAAGACTTCGGCATCTACCCAAGAAATTATCCCATGGATAGGCAAATTTGTGCCGAGAATGGGGTAGATGTTCTCTTTGCCCCAAAAGAACTCTATTACGAGGATCATTCCAGCTGGGTAGTCGAAGAAGATATTTCCAAAGGCCGTTGCAGCAAAACAAGGCCAGGCCATTTTAGGGGGGTTGCCACAGTACTCATGAAGCTTTTTTGGCTGATCCAACCCACTAAAGCTATTTTCGGATGGAAGGATGCCCAACAACTCGAACTGGTGCGCCGAATAGTAAGGGATTTTTATATCCCAATAGAAATTATTGGTGTTGAAACAGTGAGAGAAG
Organism: Methylacidiphilum kamchatkense Kam1; assembly: GCF_007475525.1. Lineage (NCBI taxonomy): Bacteria > Pseudomonadati > Verrucomicrobiota > Methylacidiphilae > Methylacidiphilales > Methylacidiphilaceae > Methylacidiphilum (ex Ratnadevi et al. 2023) > Methylacidiphilum kamchatkense. The sequence continues at coordinate 211,870 of NZ_CP037899.1, forward strand.
AAAGTGGGTTAGCCTGTAGTTCAAGGAATGCCTATCTGACTGAAGAGCAGAAAAAGATCGCTTCCCTTTTCTCAAGGATATTAAAAGAAGCATCCATGATGGCTGAGCCAGAGGCTTGGGCACGGAGGGAACTGGAGAAAATTTCTTGTTTTAAAGTCGATTATGTGGAAAAAGTAAACGGGCGATTGTGCGGAGCCATTTGGATAGATAAAATAAGATTGATAGATAATTTCCCATGCGCACGCTAAGCAAACTATTCTTTTTCTTTCTCTTTTTAGGTCTTCCCTTTACCAAAGCCCAACAGTGGCATCTATCGACTTTTGGTAAAAGCCAGTATGTGCCCTTAGAAGATTTCTGTCGCTTTTATCATTTCCCTGAGTTGCCTTATAGCCCAGCGACAGAAGTCCATCTTTCGAATGGGTCGGTGACCTTGGATTTTAAACCAAACTCTTCGGTTGTTTTTATTGATGGCGTTAAGCATTGGCTTTCTTTCCCTATTATTGCCAGGGGAGCCGAAATATGGATTTCTAGAACGGACCTATCTTGCTTGTTTGATCCAATTTTGCGGCCAGAAAGGATTCCTCAGAATCGACTCTATCGTGGGGTTGTCATTGATCCAGGGCATGGAGGATCGGATAAGGGGGCGACTTCCAGAAGGGGGACAGAAAAAAATTATGCGCTAGATACGGCCCGGAGGCTTGCGGCAATTTTGAAAGCTAGAGGAATTCCAGTGGTCATGACGCGCAATGAGGATGTTTTTGTTCCTCTCGATCAGAGGGTGCGGATGGCTGCCTATTATCCTGATTATATTTTCATAAGCATTCATTATAATCAGGCTTACGGTGGGGGCCACGGTCTGGAAACCTACGCGCTTTCTCCTCGTGGCTCACCCTCTACGAATAGCGGCAGGCTCTATCTGACCGATTATATCGCAAGTCCTGGTAATCAAACTGACCCACTCAATATCCTCTTAGCGCATGATATTCACAGTCAGATCATCCGACTGCACCCTGCAGATCCAGATATGGACAGAGGACTCAAGAGAGCAAGGTTTAAGGTGCTTAGAGAAAATGTGCTGCCCAGCGTGTTGGTCGAAGGCGGGTTTCTCTCTAATGCTATTGAGTCCTCATTAGTTGATCATGCTATTTACCGACAAAAATTAGCTGAAGCGATCGCTCGGGGCGTGCTATTGTTTTTCGATCAGATCCATTCGCAAGGAAAGAAGGGACGACCTAACACCTTGGCGTCGGATGGTTCGGGCCCTTAATGAGCATGTATTGCTGAGAGCTTTTCTGATAAACCGATGACAAGTTCCTATTGGAAAAATAAATAAGAAAAACTTATATTTTATTGATTTTGGAAACACCCATGCGTCATTCCTTCTTAAGCAAGCTACTGGGAAAATTTGAAAGAGTGGGACCGCATGAGATTCAGAATGTCTTCCTGCGGTTGGTTAAGGAAAAGGGTTTTCTGGAAGCTATCTTTAATTCTCTACAAGAAGGGATAGTTGTTTTGGATAATCGGGGAAAAATCCAGTATGCCAATATGGCTCTTCAGCGGCTATTTGGCGTTAATCCTGAAGAAGTGGTTGGCAAAGAAATAAAACAGTGTGTGCCGCTAATCGATTGGCCTGAGCTGATTGCTTTGGAAAAGATGGTCAGTCGAGATTTTCAGGTTTTTTATCCAGAACCGCGGTATCTGAACCTCTCGTTAATCCCTCTTGAAGAAATGGGGAATAAGAATGCGGCTTTTATAGCCATTTTTTATGACATTACGGCAACTCGGGAGAAGACCCTGGAGGTTATAGAAACTGAAAAACTTAATCTTTTAACTATGCTTGCTGCCGGTGTTGCTCACGAATTGGGTAATCCCATCAATGCCTTAAGCATTCATTTTCAGTTGCTCGAAAAAAGGTTCAAAAAGCTTCTTCAGAAAAACGAGGAGAAAGGTGATAAGGAAATAGAAAGTTCTTTTTCAGCTATTCGTTCAGAACTACGCAGGTTGGATGGGATTATCAACCAGTTTTTGAAGGCGATCCGGCCTTCTCCTCCCAAATTGCGGCTTCTTTCTGTTAATCAGGTGCTTAAACAGACCGTGGAATTTCTTTCTCCTGAATTTCAAAACTTGGATATTATACTGGAAATGAACCTTGACCGTGGCCTCCCTCTGCTACGGGCGGATAAAAACCAGCTTAAACAGGCTTTTTATAATATCCTTAAAAATAGTATAGAAGCGGTTGGTAAAAACGGCATCATTAAAATCAGCACTCACTATGACGACTCCTTTCTTACGATCTCCTTCCAGGATAATGGCGGAGGAATTCCTCAGGAAGCAATGAGTCAGGTGTTTAAGCCTTATTTTACAACGAAAGCTTCCGGAACAGGTTTAGGACTACTCATTGTTCGAAGGATTATTCGGGATCATGGCGGTGAAGTTCAAATAGAAAGCGAAAATGGAAAAGGAACAACTGTAAAAATTCTCTTGCCTCGGGCAGAGCGGCTAATCAGGTTGTTACCAATGGCCCAAGAAAAAAGTTAACCAAACGCTGTAGCATGGACATTGATTATCCAAAACTATTGATTGTTGAGGATGAAAAAAGAACGCGTTCGGGCCTAGTCATGGCCTTGGCTGAGGACTATGAAGTGTATGAGGCTTCGGATGTCCTTACCGCCATCAATATTTTGGATAACGAGCCTATTGATATTGTTTTGGCAGATATACGGCTTGGGAAAGAATCGGGGTTTGATATTCTCTCAAAGATGAAGGCACTTTCAGTCCCGCCCCTTTGTATCTTTATGACCGCTTATGGATCGGTGGAAAACGCCGTGGAAGCGATTAAAAAAGGAGCCTACGATTACATTACTAAGCCTGTGGATTTAGAAAAACTAGAAATAGTACTAAAAAGAGCCTACCGGTCAAGAAAAGTGGAAGTGGAGAACCTACAGTTAAAACGCCAGCTCAACTTGAAATATGGCCTGGAGAAAATGATAGGCTCCTCTCAGGTAATGAAGGAGGTTTTCGAAAAAATCAAACAAGTGGCTTTAAGTAAGGCAACCGTATTGATCGAAGGGGAAAGTGGAACAGGCAAGGAACTGGCTGCTCACGCGATCCATCAACTTAGTCCAAGGAGAAATTTCCCCTTTGTGGTCGTGCATTGTGCAGCGCTTTCCCCACAGCTTTTGGAAAGTGAGCTTTTTGGCCATGAAAAGGGCGCTTTTACAGGAGCCATTGAAAGAAGGATTGGTAGATTCGAAGAGGCATGTCGAGGGACTATTTTTCTAGATGAAATTGGGGAAATTGATCTGCCCACGCAAGTCAAGTTGCTTCGAGCCTTAGGAGAAAAATCGATCCAGAGGGTCGGAAGCAATAAAATAATTCCGGTAGACGTTAGAGTGATTGCAGCAACTAATCGGAACTTAGAAAAGATGGTAGAAGAAGGGAAATTCCGAGAAGACCTTTTCTTTCGGCTCAATGTGGTGCGGATTACTATGCCCCCATTAAGAGAAAGAAAAGAGGATATTCCTTTGCTGATTCAAGCCTTTCTTGAGGAATTTGCTGCAGAAAATGGGAAGAAAATCGATGGCTTGAGTCCAGAGGCTCAAAAGATCCTTTTGGAATATGATTGGCCAGGGAACGTTCGTGAGTTGAGAATGGCTATAGAACATGGCGTAGTACTCTGTCAGGGAAAAAAGATTTATCCTAAAGATCTGCCCGAAAGAGTCAGGGCGGTCAAAGCCTCAACGACTGGTAGCTTCAGTACAGAAAATGCCGACTGTTTTAATTTGAAAGAAGCTGAAAAACGGCTCATTCTTGATGCGCTCAAATTCTGTCATGGGAAAAAGACGCATGCCGCAAAAAAACTTGGGATCAGTCGAAAAACCCTTCAAAGAAAAATGAAACAGTTCCAGCTTCTTGATTTTGATAGTCATAATGCCTAAAGTCTCTTAGGGGGGGAGGTTTCAGGAAAGATCTAAAAGCAGATGGGAAAAGGAAAAGAAGGCTAGCAAAAACTCCAGAAGAAGTGGCTCTCTAAGTTATTACCGAAGTAAGCTATTTCGAAGAGGAGGAATGCCTGTAGGTTTCTTACTGCTTTTCATTGAATCTATTGGTAAAATCTGACGCTATTGCTTCTATAAGTTCTTGCCGATTTTTTAAACTCTGTTGCCATGGAAAAAGTCTATGTGCTCTTTGTCTCTTTTTTTTCCTTCATTCTATTTGCCTATCCTACTATTGGAAAAGCTATAGAAAATGAAAATGCTTCTTCTATAGGTGAAAAAAAGAAACGACGCAGCAAACAGAAGCGCCAACAGTCCATCAGCTAGAAAAAATTCTTGAACAAGAAGGTATAGCCCTGCCTCCTCCAAAACCAGCCATCAAGCTTAGTGGCTATGTGGATGCAAGTTACGATTACAATTTTTTCAATGCTCCAGCTTTTGGTTCTCTGCCCCGTTTTGCTTCTCAAACTATTAATGGGAAACCTACCTTCGGACCAGCCGTTCCTGTAGCTCCTCTGCGGTATGCTGACGATGGGATTCCAGGAGGCGGATTTAATCTTAATCAGCTTAAAGTGGTATTAGAAAGAGAGCTGTCGAAAGAAAATAAACTCGATGGTGCCTTTAGGTTTGATTTGATGCTTGGACAGGATGCGGGGCTTGGTGTGCCTGATGCCGTTGAAGGTTTAGGGACAGCTAATTCCACGACTTTTGGTCTTAACACAAGCACGATATTTGTCGAGCAAGCGTATGTGGCCTTCCAGATTCCAGCCGGAGAGAATCATCGGGTGGAAATCCATTTAGGCAAATTTGAAGCCCCTATAGGATTTGAAGTCCTGGAAAGGCCCGGTAACCTGAATTTTTCCTACGGCCTTTTTTTTAACAATGTCGAGCCCTTCGTTCTTGTCGGTAGCCAAATCTATTATGTAATTAATTCTTCCTGGAGAGTGAGAGGAGGCCTGGTGGATGGTGGCTTTAATACTTCACGTGGCGGGTATCCCTATTTTGGATTTTTAGACAATATGGTAAACCAACTGCCGACCTATTTAGTCACTTTCAACCTTGATTATGAGTCAGCTAATAAAAAGCTATTGAATACGTTCGCTCTTCTTTACGGATTTAATGGAACCAATCCTCCTGGGTTTGGTACATCCCCTTCGGCCGCTTTAGCTTATCCAGGGGCTTATGCCAACGGGGATATTATTCCTGGTCCTTATAACAATAATGGGACCTATATGGAACTTAACGATTTTGGATCCTGGATTCCCTCCTTTGTCCCTGGAGATAAGCTGATGTTCAGCTTCGAGTTGGTAGGCGGGTTTTATAACCATGCCGTGGCGCCTAGTGGGATCACTGCCCTAGGCTTGTCACAACAACAACTCCTTGGGATATTCCCTCCCTTCCCTTTTTCTTTAGGTTACGATGGACCGACTAATTGGTTTGGGGTCGGGTTATACCAGGTTTATAAGTTCAATAATTATTTTAGCCTGAATTTGAGAGAACAGTACCTACAGGCAAGTTGGAATTCCTATTTGGAAGGGTTCATATTCCCAGCGAACATTTGGGAAACTACGCTGACTCTCCGGTTCGATATCGCGGATAATCTGATGATTCGGATGGAAGGCAGAACGGATTTTGGGAACCATGTGCTTGATTATTACCAACCGAATTTGCTTGTTAACCCCCAGCAAATCGGTTTGAAAGGAAATGGATTAGTAGGTTCTTCTTCTGGTCCCATTGTTTTTGGAGCCATTGAAGTCGTTTTTACTTATTAATCATTTTTTTATTCCAACCTATCCCTTGTATTGCCTTCTTTTTGACTCCTGGAGTTGGGTTTTTGAGTCCTCCTCAATCTCTATTTCTTTTATAAAGAATGGCATAAAAGTTGCTTTATGCACAAGAGCCAAAAAAAGTTTTCTCTCAAGAATGATTAGGGGAAAGGAGGGGGGGAGACTGAGAGAAGATCTTTGTTGGTCAATAACACGGAAATAGGAGGCAACAGGTGTTTAGAAGAACGATTAGTCAGCTGGGTTATGCATTTTTAGTCTTTCTTGTAGTAAGTCTTTATCCAGCTTTTAGCCAGGATGAAGGGTCCCCTCCAGCGCATCCTAAAAAGAAACATTCTAAAAAAGCAGTTGAGGGCGATGAGTCGAGTGTTGTGGAAGAGAAGAACAAGCAGATAGAGGAGCTAACCAAGAAGCTAGAGGATCAAGGGATACCGGTTCAAGCGAACACCAAGGGGATAGTGCTGAGTGGGTATGTGGATGCTAGCTATACCTATAATTTTATCAACGCTCCGGCTTTCAATAGAGTGCCTGGATTTGTTCCTCCGCCGGGTTACGTAGGGCCGACCAACGCGGCTGGTTTTGCTCAGGGCTATCCGGCGATTCCAGGTCGAGAGCCTGTGGATGCGATTCCTGGGGGAGGCTTTAACATGAACGCCTTTAAGCTAGCCTTGGAGAAGCCATTGACCGAAGAGAACCGGTGGCAGGCAGGCTTTCGGGCAGATCTTATAGTGGGGCAGGATGCGGTCGTAGGGGCACCGGATGCGATCACTGGCTTAGGGATTCCTTCTAGTTCCTGGTATTCGTTCAACACGTCGAGTTTTTGGTTAGAGCAAGCTTACGTGATTTTTCGGGCACCTATCGGCAATGGGTTGGACATCAAGATAGGGAAGTTTGTGGATCCGGCTGGCTACGAGGTAGTGGAGCGGCCAGTGAACCTGGATTTTACTTATGGGCTTTTGTTTGCGAATCTTTTGCCGACCACTCTTACAGGGCTACAAGCGATCTACCGGTGGGATGACCAATGGACGAGCCGTTTTGGGATAGCCGATGGGGGCTTTAACGTGTCGAGAGGGGGGATGGAATATTTTGGCTACATCAACAACATGATCGACAACAGCGATGCCTATTTATTGTTTTTGAATAGCCAATGGGAGGCCAAAGGGAAGAATGCGACGATCAGCGGCACTCTAATGTATGGGTTTAATGGGGTCAATCCGCCGGGCTTTGGAGCCTCTCCGATCAATGGGGTAGCGCAGCCTTATGGGATAGCGCAGGGGATAAGGGCAGAAGGCCCATTCAACCAGAACAATGCGTTTTTACTGGGGGATGTATGGGGATCGTGGGCTCCGAAGTTTGCTCGGGACAGGCTTCTGTTGGGCTTTGAATTTACAGGGGGATTTTACAACAACAACGTGACGGTGGTTCCTGGAGCCATTAGTGGGCTACCTGTCGATTTATCGAGTGGGCCTTCGAACTGGTATGGAGCTGCCATTCACATGAAATACCAAATTACGGATATTATTAGCATTGCCCAGCGAGCGGACTGGGTGGAATCAGGATGGAATTCTATTCTGGCTGGGCACAATGCTCCCACCGACATTTGGGCCTACACGGCAACGCTTGCGTTTGATCTAGCGGATAATTTTATGATCCGGCTTGAGTACAGGATGGATTGGGGCAAAGGGGTGCTTGGCTACTACGGCTTTCCTTTCCAAAACCCAACGGGCAGTCCGACAGCCCTCCTAGGAACCTCTAATGGACCTGTCTACTTCGTAGGCTTGGAATTTGTCTATAGCTTCTAAGCAGGCGTTAAAGAACAAAAAGCTAGGCGAAGGAAAAAAAACAATGAAGATCAACAAAAAAGCGGTTGGACTATGGCTATTCTGCCTCTTTTTAGGGAGTTTTCCGGTTTGTTATGCTGGGGAAGTTGAAGGAGAAGGAGAAAGTGGAGAGCCTGCAACTTCGCAGAGTTTGGAACTTAATGATTCGAAGGCTATTAGCTCTTCTAAAGAGGTTGAAACTCTAAAGAAAATCCTTGAAGAAGAAGGCATGGCTGCTGTCCAGGCGAATAATCCAGGCATTAAATTAAGTGGATATGTGGAGGCAAGCTATACGTATAATTTTATCGCTGCTCCATCGTTCAACAGAATCCCGGCAGTGTTTGCTAATCCAGCGATTTCAGGTCTCCATGGACCGGCTGCTGCAAATCCTTATGTTCCTGCCTATCCGGCTTTGCCTCTAAGATTTACAACGGACGGGATTCCTGGTGGAGCCTTTAATTTTAACCAACTTAAGGTGGCCTTGGAAAAACCTCTTACGGATGAAAATAAGTGGCAAGCTGGGTTTAGAGTGGATATGATCTTTGGGCAAGACGCAGCGTTGGGTGAACCGGATGCCGTCATGGGTATTGGAAATACGTTCAATACCGGCTCAGGATTTAATTCCAGTGGGATTTTCTTAGAGCAGGCCTATGTGCAATTTAAAGCACCTATTGGTGATAAAAGCCTAGAAATCCATATTGGTCAGTTTGCTTCCCCTATAGGACTAGAGGTTATGGAAAGACCAGCGAACTTTAATTTTTCCTATGGTATTCTCTTCAATAACTTCGAACCATTCACGATGGTTGGCGGAGAAGTGTTCTATAAGTTTAATGATAATTGGACAACTCGCTGGGGACTCACCAATGGGGGCTGGAACGTGTCCAGATCGGGCTATCCTTATTTTGGCTATACAAACAACATGATTAATAGCGGAGAAGGCGTTGTGCTCTTTAATATGTGGGACTATACCTCCAAAGACAAACTCTTTTTAAATACATTTGGCTATGCGTTTGCACCAAATGGGGTTAATCCACCAGGCTTTGGATCCAGTCCTAATGGTAATTATGTGGGAGCGTATGATATTGGAGGAGACATCGTTCCAAGCGCTTATAATAACAACGGACTGTTTATGGAATTTAATGATTTTGGAACTTGGATCCCGAAGTTCGTTAAAGACCAAAAGCTTGAGTTTGCTTATGAGTTAGTCGGTGGCTTTTCAAACCGGATTGGTCCTTCCGGTATTGCGCAGCTAGGTGCCCCTACCCAAACCGCCCTTTCCATCTTTCCAGTAAGTTACCCCCTCTACGGTTACGAAGGTTCCACGAGTTTCTTTGGCATAGCTATTTATCAGATTTATAAGTTCAATAAGGTCTTCAGCATGGCCTGGAGAGAACAATATGACCATGCCAACAGAAACCAGATTTTTTCAGACATGCTTTTCCCCATGGATATCTACAGTGTTACGGTGGACTGGAGGTTTGACCTAGCGGATAATTTTATGATTCGAATAGAAAACCGGGCTGATTACGGAAAAGGATTTATGAATTGGTATTATCCAGCAGTAGGAATAGCTCCCGCTGCCGTTGGATTAAACGGAAACGGACTTGCTCAGCCTTCCAGTGGCCCTTTTTGGTTCGTTGCTGTGGATGTCGTATATAGTTACTAAAACCGATCTCATGCGGCTGTATCCCTTGGTTGGATAGAAAAAAAAGTTTTTTTTAAAAAAGTTGAACGAAACAAAAACAGTAGGCGTTTAACCTAACAAAGAAAAGAATTTTTTGTTTCCTCCTCCTCTAGATATTGAACTTAAAAAAGAAGGGTAGCCTGGTATGCTACCCTTCTTTATTTTTTAAATCGAAAGAAACGAAGAGAAAAAAAAATTTTTTTGAACAAATCTCAAAATATCGGGGTATCAATATATAAATAACCTCTGAACGATCGTTTTCCTCCTCTGACGATTCCCGGCCGAGCGGCGCTAAACACTAGCGCCGCTCTTCGTTTTTCTTCTTACAACATTTTCTTTTGCTAAAGCAACAGGTTTTTTGTAATGGAGTTGCTTTTTTTTCTTCGCTTGTTATAATACAAGCTTTTAACGAAAAAGGAGAAATTTGGGAAAGAAGCAATGGCGCTTTTAGTTCAAAAATATGGCGGGACGTCTGTTGGCAGCGTGGAGCGGATAAAGAACGTAGCGGAGCGGATTGCTGAGTTTTATAGGCAAGGGCATGATTTGATTGTCGTTGTCTCTGCGATGTCGGGAGTAACCGATCAGTTATTACAGTTAGCTTCGCAGCTGCATCCAGAACCTTCGGAGAGGGAAATTGATGTTTTGCTCTCAACAGGAGAACAAACAACCATAGCCCTGCTTTCAATTGCTCTTCATGCTTTGAAAATACCCGCTGTTTCATTGACGGGAGCGCAGGCAGGAATTGTTACAGATGGGAAGCACACCAGAGCAAAGATCCTAAACATCAGCCCTAAGCGAATCAAAGAACTGCTCCAACAGAGAAATGTCGTCGTCGTAGCGGGTTTTCAAGGACAGAACGTTGAGGGGCATATTACTACGCTGGGGAGAGGGGGATCTGATCTCACCGCCATAGCCCTTTCGGCTGTCTTTCATGCGGAATGCTGTCAGATTTATACGGATGTAGAAGGGGTGTATACAGCTGATCCAAGGATTGTGCCAACGGCTAGGAAAATTGATGAAATCAGTTACGATGAGCTTCTTGAGATGGCAGCATCGGGTTCGAAAGTGATGCAAGCCAGATCGGTAGAGTTTGCCAAAAAATTCAAAGTGCCTTTTGAGGTCCGCTCAAGTTTTACTAACGTAGCAGGAACTATAGTGAAAGAAGAGGTTAGTGCCATGGAAAAAGTTGTCGTTCGGGCTGTGAGTTTGGAGCCTAGTCAAGCAAAAGTAACCATTCTAGGGGTTCCTGATAAACCGGGTATTGCTGCTAAGGTCTTTTGCCGGCTTGCTGAGGCGGAGATTAATGTTGATATGATCGTTCAAAACATTTCTGATCATGGGCTGACAGATATTACTTTTACCGTTCACAAAAATTTTCTGAAGAAAGCATTAGTAGCATTGGAGTCAGTCGTTTCAGAAATCTCCGCAAGGGAGGTTCGGGCAACCGAAGGCATAGCGAAACTTTCCGTCGTTGGTATTGGGATGCGTTCGCATAGCGGAGTGGCCGCTAAGCTTTTTTCTTCTCTTGCTGAAGCGGGGATCAATGTACAGATGATTTCAACAAGCGAAATCAAAATTTCAGTCATTATCGATGAAAAAGAAGGGAAAAGGGCAGCTCAAATTGTACATGATGCCTTCCAACTGAATAATCCCCTCTAAAACTAGGCCTTAGGAAGACGGAATCATTTCAAGCAGCATTTGTGCCTGATTTGCAAAGGGGCTTCTAGCATTATGAGAAAGGAATTTCTCGAGTAGTTCTTTTGCCGGACCATACTCTTTTTTCTGGATCCGTATCTGCGCTAACCTCAAGGTGGCAAGGGATCTATAGGCCTCGGTGTCTTTTTTTTCTAAAATCCTTTGGTAAAGAAGCAGTGCTTCCTGGGTTTTCCCTTGGCTTTCCAAGCACTCTCCTGCTCCGAGCATAGCACCGGCTTCCAGAGGATGCCCTGGAAAATGCTCCAAAAAGAATTGAAAGGTAGATAAGGCCTCAGAAATCGCTCCTTTTTCATAGAGGCTACCTGCAATTTGTAAAATCCATACCGCTGCTTGCTTATTAGAAAGATGGGCTTTGGCAATCTTGAGTTTTTCTTCGTTGGTTTTGGCTGATTGATAGCTAAGAATGACCTTCTCCCATTGGGCTTTGGAATGTTCCATAGCAAGCTTGTAGCCAAGAAGGCCTAAGGAAAGAAGAAGGAATAAGGAAACCGTTCCAATAAAGAACAAGGTGCCGGAGGGAGGTTTTCGGTTTGGGGAAGGGTTCATGGTTCACATCCACTAAGATATGTTTAATAGAAGCGTAGAAAAAAACCAAAAAAATAATTTTTATTTTTCCTTAGAAAAAAATAAGCTTGTTGAGAATCGGTAACATAGAAATGCCGCTTTAGCTCAGTGGGAGAGCAACGCTTTCGTAAAGCGTGGGTCGTGGGTTCGAATCCCACAAGCGGCTCCCAATTTTCTTCTGGAAGCGGCTGTCTTTTTGCTTGTTTTATTGTTTCCTAAGCTATTTCCCTCTGGTAGCAAGCCGTTCTTCTGTTTTATTACTGGATCGGCGGCAATTTCCCTCTGGAACCCATGTGCGTGAATGTAGCGGAAGGTAGCAGAATGTGCCGTTAAAACTTGCTTAAGTCTTAAAGTATGCTATAACAATTACCTATGCCGAAAAGAAGGGAGCAAAACCCTCCGATCCGAACCACGTGCGCGATTTCCGGCACACCCAAGCCCGACGCACGAATAACCCACCGGCAGGAATTGCACCGACCTATGAAAAGCCGGAACACAAGACCCGCCGGTACACTTACGATCCACATCTAGACCCCCAGCTTCAATGGGCGGGTAAGGCCGAGCATACGTCCTTTGAGGTTGACGTAGTCCCTCTGCATGTCCATGAACGGATTTCCACCAAAGCCATCCTTCGAGCGGTTCGTAGGCCGGATCCGCTGCAACTGGAAATCTTTGGGGAAACACTACTGCCAGCCGATCGGGAGATTGAGTTTTACCGGCATGAGGTCGGCTGGGCCAACCGCTTCATCCTTGGCGACTCGCTTCTGGTAATGAACTCCCTCCTGGTCAAGGAGGGGATAGCCGGCAAGGTCCAGATGATCTACGTGGACCCGCCCTATGGCATCAAGTACGCCTCCAATTTCCAGCCGCGCATCGACCTGCGGAATGTGAAGGACAAGGATGAGGACCTGACCCACGAGCCCGAACAGATCAAGGCTTATCGGGATACTTGGAAGCTGGGCATCCACTCCTACCTTACCTACTTGCGGGACCGCCTGCTCCTCTGCCGGGAGCTCCTCCACGAGTCCGGCTCCATCTTCGTGCAGATCAACGACGAGAACCTGCATCTGGTGCGTTGCCTGCTGGACGAGGTGTTCGACAGGGAGAATTTCGTGGCGGTGATCGCCTTTGTGAAAACCAGCGGGAAGGGCAGTGCGACCCTGGACACGGTAAACGATTTTCTGCTCTGGTACGCGAAGAATCGGTCCCAACTTAAGTACCGCCAGCTCTATCTAGAGAAGGAACTCGGTGAAGAAGGGACCAAGGGGTACCAGCACGTAGAGCTTCCAGACGGTGCGCGCCGCCGGCTCATCGCAAGCGATCTTGCTGAACCTAAAGACACGCCGCAGGGCCTCCGGGTTTTTAAGGCAGGCGATATGACATCGCAAGGGGCTGTGGCTACCACGTTCGAGTATCTTTTTGAGGGAGTGAGCTTCCACTGTGGCAAAAACAACAACTGGAAAACCGGCTGGGAAGGGATGGAGCGGCTGCGGCAGTCGGAGCGATTGTTTGTTGTAGGGAAGACGCTCAGTTACGTTCGTTTCCTAGATGAGATTCCCATACGTCAGCTGACCAATATTTGGGTGGACACGGGCATTGCCGTTTACGGTGACCCAAAGGTGTATGCCGTCCAAACCAACACCAAGGTCGTTGAGCGTTGCATCCTTATGACCACCGACCCAGGTGACCTCGTCTTTGACCCCACGTGCGGTTCTGGCACCACGGCCTACTGCGCGGAGAAATGGGGCCGGCGTTGGATTACTTGCGATACCTCTCGGGTAGCGCTGGTCATTGCTAGGCAACGGCTGATGACGGCGAAGTTTGACTACTACAAACTTCGGGACGCCGAGCGCGGTCCGGCTGGCGGTTTTATCTACGAGACCGTGCCACACGTTACCCTGGAATCCATTGCAAAGAATACCGAGATCGATGCCATCGCTGCCAAGTACCAACCGGAGATCGATCGAGCGTTGGCAGAACTCAACAGGCTGCTTGCCAGAGACTGGAAAGAATGGAAAGTACCGCGGGAGCTTCCCCACCCGGTTTGGCCCGAGGCCGCGCGAGAGGCCTACCAGCAGCTCTTAAAGGTCAAGCACTCCGATAGATTAGATGCCGAAACTCAAGCAGAGCCACTCCTAAAGAAGGTCTACCGCCTTACCGGTCACCGATGGAAGAGCCTGGGCGAGGTACCCGAGCCGATGCCGCCGGAGGACTGGTCCGAGGAGGCAAAGAAAGCGCTGCGCCGCTTCTGGGAACTCAAACGGGCCAAGCGCAAGGAGATTGATGAAAGCATCCAGCGCAACGCCCAGCAGGAGCCTCTCTACGACCGACCAAAAGTAGTGCACAGCGTGGTTCGAGTCTCCGGTCCCTTCACGGTGGAGGCCATCCCCGTCCCAGCGGTGGAGTACCCCGCGCAGGCGCCCATCCCGCAGTTCGAGACGGAAGAAGCCCAGGCCCATGTCTCCGACCGGGGAGGCGACTACCTCACCAACATGGTCAATTTGCTCAAGCAGCATGGCGGCGTCCTTTTCCCCGGAGGGAAGCGTCTGGTGCTGGAGAACATTCGTCCGATGAACCTTGGCTGCCTGCATGCCGAGGCAGAAGCAAAACAGAACGGCAGTACCCTGCGGGTTGTGATTAGCTTTGGACCCAAGGATGGGCCGATCATCGCCAGCCAGGTTCAGGAGGCTATCCCGACGGCCAGGATGAACGGCTATCAGATCCTTATCTTTGCCGGCTTCGCCTTTGACCCAGAGGTCCAATCGCTCATCCAGAAAGCACCGGTGGCGGGGCTGCGGGTGCACTTTGCCAACGTCTCCCCGGACGTGCTGGTTGGCGATCTCCTCAAGACCACCCGGGCCAGCCAGATCTTCACCGTGTTCGGCCAGCCCGATGTGCGGCTGCAGGAGCAGAAGAACGACACCTGCGTGGTGGAGCTGCGCGGCATGGACATCTACGATCCGCTCACGGGCGAGGTGCACAGCACCCGTGGCGAGGATGTAGCCGCCTGGTTCCTGGACACAGATTACGACGGTAAGACATTCCACATTTGTCAAGCCTTTTTCCCCGGCGATCCCGATGCTTGGGAGAAGCTCCAGCGGGCGCTTAAGGCCCAGATTGACCCCGAGGCTTTTGAACGGATGCAGGGCACCATCTCCTTCCCCTTCCGGCCCGGCGAGCATAGGCGCATTGCGGTGAAGGTGATTGACTTTCGGGGGAATGAGGTGGTGCGGGTGATGTTGTTAGTATAGCAAGGGAGGTAAGCTATGGCTCATCCTAAGGCCAAGTGGATATTGGCAACTCTCAAGGTAACGCCGTTGGATAGGATTCGGATCATGAAAACCCTGTTTCTTATGTGGAAGAGAGAGGGGAATATCTCAGATTACTTCCGTTTCGAACCGTATCTGTACGGACCTTGCAGCTTTGAGGTTTACGATATATTGGCTGCTATGGAGAGGGAAGGCCTTATCGTCCAGCCGAGCCACTCCGTAGCACAGTGGGCAAAGTACTATCTCACGCAGCGGGGCAGAGAAGAAGCAGAACGCGCTATTCGCGAGATTACCCCCGAGCTGAGGGAGCGTCTGGAGGCGATCACTACGGAGGTTAGTCGCTTTAGCTTCTACGAGCTTCTCAAGCGCGTCTATACTGAGGCGCCTGAGTTTGCTACGAATTCCGTGCTAAGGGAGGTCGTTAAGCAATGACACTGATACTGGTCTTGCCGGCCCAAGACGGAATTGTCATGGCATCCGACGGGCAGATAACCTTGGGGATGGTCCGCTGGCCTGGCCAGAAGATACAGCGGTTGAATAACCGTTGCATATGGGCAGCATCTGGCGAGCTTGCGCTTATCCAGCTTGTAGAAGAGCGCCTCAGAACGTTACCACTAGACGCCCCGATCCCCCAGTTGAGGAATTCGATTTGCCAAATTACAAGGCAGTGCGTGACAGAACTATTGCAGCTCGATTTCCGTACGGGGTTTCTCCCTAAAGACCCCAATCTTTTGCTCCAGTTGCTCCAGTTGCATCCCGGTGACTTCGTTTTTGCGGAGGTTACGCCGTCACCTGGCGTACTGCATGTGTTACTGAATGGGACGGCTGAGTGGATTACCGACAGGCCATTTGCTTCAGGTAGCGGCGACATGTTTGCATACGCCTTACTGCAAAAGTACCAGGGGCTTGCCTTGGACGTGCGGAGGGCGTCTCTCCTCGCGTACAAGGTGCTGGAAGAAGCGATTGCGGTTGGCGCATACGGCCTTGGCCCGCCGATTGATCTGTGGCAGGTCACTAGTGGCGGCATAAAGCAACTGGGCGAGAGTGAAAGGGCGGCACTGGAGGACGCCGCCCGAGTGTTGCGAGAAGAAGAGATTAATCTACTGAGATCGGGAAGCTTGGAGGACAATTAAAAGCAATGCTTGTTGATAACCCCATCGTCAATTCCCCCTTTGAGGAGCCCACCCGTTACTGGGTCTACGAAGATGGGCAGCCGGTTCTTAAAGAAGGGCGGCGCCCGGCGGGCTATTACCTTAAGGCCGGCACCCATGGCCCCCAGCCCGCCATCCTAGAAGAGGAGTTTGTCCGCTTAGGGCTGGTGAACACTATCCGGGAGCGGGTCAAAGCCTGGCGGGAGCAGAGCTATCCCGGAGTTACTCTCATCACCCGGCAGCTTCTCAACCAATGGAACAACCCGGAGCGGGAGCGCAGGCTTTTTTTCTGCCAGAGGGAAGCCGTCGAGACTCTTATCTGGCTGGTGGAGGCCTCGCCCGCAGATAAGTAGGGCATCTTAATCCCCAAGGATGAGCCCACAGATCCCGAGAGTAGAGGGAAAGGCTACAAGGCCCTTGCGCGCTATGCCTGCAAGATGGCCACCGGCACCGGGAAGACAGTGGTCATGGGGATGGTTATCGCCTGGCAAGTCCTTAACAAACTGGCCAATCCTAAAGACCGCCGCTTCTCAGACGCCGTGCTCCTAGTCTGCCCTAACCTGACCATCAAGGAGCGCCTCCAGGTGCTACTTCCATGCAGGCCGGACAACTACTATCAGAAGTTTGACTTGATCGTGCCCGGGATGCTGGAGCGTCTTCAGCAGGGGCGCTTCCAGATCACGAACTGGCACGTTTTTCGGGTAAAAGACGACAACAACTCCAGGAGTGTCGTCCGGCTAGGACGCGAAAGCGATACCGCTTTCTGCCGCCGGGTGTTGAAGGAGCTGGGCAACAAGGGGAACCTCCTGGTCATCAATGATGAAGCGCATCATGGCTATCGTCCGGCGCCCCTATCGGAAGAGGAGCGGGTGCAGCTCACCCCGGAGGAGGCCGCCGAACAGGAGCAAGCTACGGTGTGGGTCGGTGGCCTGGACCGAATCAACGCCGTTCGCGGTATTAATTTCTGCGCGGACTTCTCTGCCACGCCTTTCTATATCAGGGGAAGCGGCTATTTTGAGGGAGAGCCTTTCCCATGGATCGTGTCGGACTTCGGGCTAGCAGACGCGGTTGAGTCCGGCATCGTGAAGATCCCGCAGGTTCCGGTGGACGACAACACCAGCGCTCTAATCCCCAAGTACTTCCGACTATGGGAATCTGTCAACCAGCGGTTGCCCGCCTCCGAACGCCAGACGGCCCGGCGCCGGGCCAAACCGGAATCGGTGCTCCGAGAGGCGGAGGACGCCCTGGCTACCCTCGCCTCGCAGTGGAAGCGGACCTTCGAGGAGTTTCAGAGTGCCAGCTCCCCAGTGCCGCCCTGCATGATCGTCGTGTGCGACAACACCGACCTGGCGAAACTTGTCCACGAACACATTGCCGCAGGGAAAGTCCTCTTGGAGCTGGAGAACAACCAGGGCAACGGGGAGGTAACCTTTCGCATCGACACAAAGCTTCTGGCCGAGGCGGAGGGGGCCTATGAGGGAGAAACCAAGGCCGAGGCCGCCGAGCGGCTTCGCAAGGTGGTAGACACCATCGGTAAGCTCGAGTGGCAAGGGGAAGGCGACCCGCCGGGTAAAAACGTCCGCTGCGTGGTCTCGGTGGGGATGCTCAACGAAGGCTGGGATGCGCAGAACGTCACATAGATCCTCGGTTTGAGGGCGTTCACTTCCCAGCTTCTGTGCGAGCAGGTGGTGGGACGGGGTTTAAGAAGGCATAACTACGACGACTTCTCCGAGCCAGAGTATGTGGACGTCTACGGAGTGCCGTTCCAGGTGATCCCGGTCAAGAAGAAGCCCAGGAACTCCACGGAGATCCAGAGGGTATTCACCCTCGTCCGTGCAATTCCCGAGCGCAAGCATCTGGAAATCACCTTCCCCCGAGTAGAGGGCTACGTCTTCGACGTGCGGCAACGGGTCCGGCTCCACCTGGATGAGGTGCGCTATCTACAGATTGACCCCACGAAGGCGCCCACCGAGGTCATGGTCAAACCTGCGGTGGGATACCGGATCGGCCGGCCCGACCGCCTGGGGCCGGGTCCCGAGGCGGTACACGACCGCAACCCCTTCCACCGGGAGAAGCGCCTACAGGCCACGGTCTACGAGATCGCCGCCGAGCTCACCCGGCGGCTTAAGGAGAGGCGGGAAGACTGGGGGGCGCGGCACATCATCTTCCCGCAGGTTCTGGACGCCGTCTGGCAGTATCTGGAGGAGCGGGTAGTAGTGGTCGAGAGAGACACGCCGCTAGAGGAGATTGCTCTACTCAAGTACAAACAGGAGATCGTTGAGCGCCTGACGGCGGCTATGGAGCCGGACACAGAGGCGGGGGAGCCACCTCTTTTGCCCGTGATAGAGCGCTTCCGTCCCATTGGCTCTACTTCCGAAGTCCTCTTCCGCACCGTACGTCTTTGCAAAGACACCACCAAAAGCCACATCAGCCACGTGGTGCTGGACTCCACCTGGGAGCGCTCGGTGGCGGATCAGTTGGAGCACATCCCCGAAGTTATCGCCTACGCCCGCAATGATCATCTGGACTTCACGATCCCCTATGAATGGGAAGGCATTCGGCACGAGTACCGACCGGACTATCTCATCCGCCTGCGCGGCGCGGACGGGCAGGAAGTAAAGCTCATCCTGGAGGTAAAAGGTTTCGAGACGGAGCAGGACAGGCAGAAGGAAGTTGCGGCCCGGCGCTGGGTGCGGGCGATAAACCACCACGGGGAGTTCGGCCGGTGGTTTTACGTTGTATGTAAGGAGCCGCGCCGGGTGCAAAGCGATATCACGGAAGCGATCTCTGCAGCCGGCTTGTAATCGATTGTTTTTAAGATTGGTCATCAAGCTTAGCTTGTTACTGCAAAACGCGAGCTGATGACCGTGTGCCGCTCCAAAATAAGCGCTGGATCATTTGACATTGACATCCGATGAATCCCGCTTTATCGTTTGTGAAACATGACGGTTCCTGTTCTATCGCATTTTGGAGGTGTGCGTGTCTAAGAAGAAGAAAGTCATAATAGCGCTAGAAACGCTCTTATCAGGTTATTACTGTCCCATTTTATTCGCTGGGCTGGCCTATCTTATTACAGCTTCCCCCGAATTTGTGTGCGAATTCAAGAATCAGCTTTTGCGGGTCCTGGAACTGCATGTCGAAAATCTCGAGGGTTATTCCCAAAGAGCATTCTATTGGGCAGCAATTGCCAAACCCCTTGCACAAAAAGAACCATTACGGGTTTGCCAGGCTGCGATTAAAGCGTGTACAAGCCACCCGAATTTTTTTCAGCTAGGCATAAACCCGCATATGTTTCCGCTGGTCTCCCTACTCGAACTCCTTTGGGACGATCCGCAGGCTCGCGCGTGCCTCATAAAGGCGGCTCAAACCGGTCAGGTTGGACGTCAGCTGCAAAGCTGGGTCAAACACAAGTGCCAGCGGAGAAAGCTCCAATAACCCCAATGGACCCGCAGCGACAAAAGAAGCAGCAAGAGGAAGGCATTCTCCGCTACCTTTTTGGCTACCTGAGCTGTCGCCCTAACCAAATGAGTATGGGCGAATCTCCGGATTGCGTTGTAGAAATTGCAAAAAAACGGATCGGGATTGAAGTCACGATTCTACACCCGGGAGAGAAAGAGGCCGGCGGCAGTCCCCTCCGGCGCCAAGAGGAAGAGATAGTGCGCCGTATTGGCCCAGAACAACCATACGGGATGTGGGGATGCCTCGATTGGGCACCATCCTTCAAAAGAAGGGTCCGGCAAAAAGTCGAGCGCGCCACCCGGTTTAATCGGTCTTCTATCGATCAACTGTGGCTCGTCGTCGCCGCAGCGGTACCCGCCTCCGGCGCAGTTGTCTCAACCTCTGTGCCCTGGTTCGACGTCACGCCGGAGGATCTGTGCAACATTACTGCCGGCCTCCTGGAGGAATCGGTTTATGATCTTGTCTATTTTTACATCATCATGCAGAAGAAGCTCTTTTGTTGGAAAAAGGGCAGCTTGTGGAAGGAAGTTGTGAGGAAAGGCCCGAACCCGAGTACGGGGTAACTCGCTCAGCAAGGAAACCGGTCGAAGTAACCGATCTTCTAGAAAGAAGCGTTTACGGACCACCATCTGCCCTGTCCCACAATCCTGTGGATTATCTCAAGGACATGGTAGCTGGCCAAAGAGCTGCTTTTGGATATGGTCCTTCCTGTTAAATCAGCTCATCAAGTGTCCGATCCCAGAGCCAAAGAAAGTGGTGGTCCACCCGCACCCGACCGTTTTCCTTCCAGACCAGCTGAATGCGTCCCTCCCGCTGATCGGAGACACAGTCGGTCTCTAACCATTGCGAAGAGGGCATGTTCGCTTCTTGGGACAAATCAGCCGATGGGCCACAAGAAGAAAAGCCTCCTTTGCAAGGGAAAGAAATTGCTACTTCTTACCGGGTGCTTTCAAAAGCTAAAAGCCGAATAAATCCTGACCATCCTCTAGCTCACATCGCTGCTATCGCACGCCATCTGGCTAAAAAACTTCCCCCACACCTGGGCAACGTCCCGCGCGTCTACCAAGGCAGCCGTCTTCCATCGCTTGAAATCGGATGGATGGCATAAAACAATATACAAAGGCTTGCTCGGCATGGCGTTTGGAGCAAACCCTTTGAACCGTGCCTTTCTTATCGCCTCCTTGTATCTGTTCTTAATTGGCCACTGATCTTCGACCGGTTGGTTTCGGCAGTTATCCCTCCTCCAGTCCCACACTTCCGAAAGCTCCTTGCCTATAGCATCGATCAGATTTACGGATCGTTTAAGAAGCTCATGAAAGGTAGAGACGGCGTCCTCTCTTAAAGGGTAGAGAAACCCAGTCGAACCCTCTTCTTTTCTTTGCAGTCTTTCCAGAGCCATCCTCCAGACCTCGGGGACGTAAGGGTCTTCAGGTAGCCTCCAAGTCACCTCGGCTCGGAGCGCTCTGCTTGGCCCATAGAGCGAATTCGGGTCTACCATAAAGACAGGTTGTTCCCCGCGGTGGATCCAAGTATTTCGCAGTCTACGGAGCCAGTCGATCCACTCTTCTCCCTGGCCGCTAGACACCAGGTTGCACACCCGAGTGGCGGATTCCTGCTGGATGACGTTATTCAAACCTTCTATTAGATTGCGCATGTTATTCCTAAGGCGACTAAAACTAATGTCTTCCATCGTTTCTTTCAAAGGAAGAACTCCTACCACGACGGCCGCAACGCAATCCAGGGCGCTAACCAGTGCCCGAGCCACACCCACCGCATGCAACTGAACTAGATTTGAGCGGATGGCTTGGAGCAAGTTCTTTGGTTGACCCACTAAACTACATAGTCTATGAGTCGCATAAACCTTTTGAGCATTCTCGTTAAACCAATACCTGTGCCACTCCAGCCAATGAGACAATTCTGACAAGTGGAGATGGGCCTCAATTACGTACTGAATGACGGTTCTCGACCTTTGATAAATCGTATCAGCTACCGATATTCTCTGAACTGTAGCAACCGGAGAATTATCAGGATTCCACCACTTTATCCCCCATGGAGGACCATCCGCAAAGTCACTAACAATTGACTCCTTCAGACGCCTCCAATATGGAAGTTCACAGTGGAAGTACTCTAATATATCCTCATGAGTCTTATCGTCTGTGTTACAGGCTTTTTTAATAGATTAACAAATGGGTGGCCAGTCATTGGATCGTCCATACTTTTACACAATAACTCGGCTTGGCAGCCATTTCAACCTTGGTGGCATAAGCCTCTGACGAAGTAAGCACACCCGGTCCGCTTGCAAGGCACGAAACCCTGAAAGGCGACCGGAAGAGTGCTGACTCATTTTCTACTAAGAAAGGAACTGAAGCAGCGGGTCTGTTCTTCGTCGGGAAACCGGTATCGGGACACAGCGGGAGTCGGTGCTACACCACTCCACGCATTTTAATTGGGTTCCACGCAGGGCTATAAAGAAACACGACTCGGACGGTACCCAAGTGAGCCAGGGCCGCCTCGATGCAAAAGAAGAGCTTCGCCGTCTGCCCCACCGAGAACCGATCGGTGGGTAAGCGATTGCGTCTAGCGAAAGTACTCCAGGACGCACGGGCTTTTCGGCTGCACACGCCTGCAGGCTTAATAGATATCTGTCAGCCTGCATCCAGAGGCAGCTGAGATCGCCTTTACGGATCATCGGCCGGTTCCAAGCAAAGACTCCCCGGCCTTGGGCCCAAGCGATTGTGTTAAGCCTATTGCTTTTGCCATAAACAGCTTTCTCCTTTTTTTGGAGCAGCCTCAAAGTCAGGCGATTCTGCCTGAAGACTGATTTTTAGCTTGACCGAACTATTTCACAGGATCAAACTCATAGTAAAATGGCCATCAGGAAACCTGAGAATTTAGTTGAGCTTTTACAAAACCCGCCCCACGAAAGCTTCAATCTTGAGTATAGAAGCTGGATGTGCCTCGAAGAAATTGAAGGAAAGGCTAAGATCCTAAAAACACTCATTGCCCTTCGCAATGCCGGCGGAGGGCTTTTAATCATCGGTTTTGACAACGATGCAACTCCTCTTCGTTTCCCATATAACGGAAACGTTCAAGAGGTGTACCACCCAGACAATCTCCAAGAGCTCGTTTCGAAATACGCTGACCCCCGCTTCTTCCGGAAGCTTCGTTGCAATTTAAGAACGAGCAAGGTTAGCCTCTGCTTTGGCAAGCTTTGGGGGGCCTGAGGGAATTTCTCTCTCAAAACGGCGCGGACTTAAGGAGGAGCCGTTTCGGCCGGGCGTTGGCGCTTCTCCCAGGGCTCTTTCTTTGTCTGGCAGCGCTTTCTTTTGGCGGTTGTGCAGGGGTTGCAACACGGTTTACCCCGTACTCTGGCTCGGCGGCTGGGCATCCGGGGAATCGAAGGGGAGCTTTTGTCGAGCAGGTGAAAGGAATCCCTGTCTATTACTCGGAACCGGACCGTCCCTATCGGATCCTTGGGGTTCTTCACGTGGCCAAGCGAGGGCCCCGTCCCTTGGCCCATTCAATATTCACGCACAAATGGATGGAGGAGGTGCGGAAACTTGGGGGAAACGCCGTATGGATCCTAACCGAACAAAGGGAAATTGCCGGCTACTCAGGGTTTGGCTCCGCCCAAACCTACAATTGGGGAATGTTTAGCTCCACCACCCAATCCTCCGTGGGCGTTTACCCTGCGTACATCCGAAGTGGAGAGGTGCTGGTGCTTCGGCTGGTAAAGTGAAGGTAAGAAGGATAGTAAAAGCCTGATTGCGAAAGGCGCTTTTTAGAGTGAGCGTTAAAAGTAACCCTCTCATCGAAACTTAAGCGCCGGCTTTTAGGCCCAGCGACGTTTTTGCGTGCCGGCAAGTACGGTCGTTGTGCGGAAGAAAAACCAAGATATGCCACCAAAGCCGGCCGCACCACCGCCGTATGATTCTCCAAAGGCATGCGCTCGCTAGCCAAGGCTTTTTGCGTCCAACACCAATGGTCAAAGCCGTGAAGGAGAAAAATGCGGCCGCGGAAGCCTGCTGCGGACGCTTGCGCGCGCTGAAACACCCCTGGAGCCCTGTCAGGAAATCGCAAGGCAATGCCCCGCAGCTGCTAGATAAAGAGGCCACGGCTCTCCAAAAGGCGCCAAGGCCTTGGCCCTTCTTCCCATCTCATGGGAGAGGCCCCTATGACCGTCGCCGGCAAACCGTCGGGTCCCTTCTCTGTAACTGCCACGGCCGACCGGATCCGGTGGGCCCTTCCTACCAGCAACCTGTTTCTCCGCGGCCAAGCCATACAGCTCCTTTGTTAAAAATCCGGCCCTCACCATATCCCACCCGGTAGGACAAATACGGTCCCACCAAAAAATTTTTTCCGTTCACCGGGCTCTTTTCACTCTGGAGAATTTTGGTCTAGAAAAGCGCACCCTGCCGACTCTATACGCCTGGCCTTGGTTCCCCGCGGCGCTTAAGTGCCTGTGTTAGCCGATCCTCAAAATTGCGCTCGCCCATCAAGGACGCGGGCCCCTTCTTCTTACCCATCGATGAAAAGGCAACCGGAGGCTTTTCCAGGTGCGCCCGTGGCTGCATAGTTCGGGCACAAAACGCCGTTTGAAAAGCATCGCAGCCTGCCCGTCAGTAGGATCACGGCCTTCGCGCGAACTGAACCTTTTGCCCGCAAGAGCCTAAGGCAGCTAGTGCCCGGAAGGCTGCCACGCGGAGAAGACCTTTCTTATGACCAAGAAGGGTCTACCGGTTGGTGAAGTTCCACTTGGAATCAAACTCGGTAGCGCGCGATGCGAAAAACCCCTTTCGCGCCCATATTGGGAGGATGGAGCAGCAGGTGCAAACCACCCTATTTCCGAAGGAGTGAAAGGAGGCCGAAAGAGCTTCCTAAAGAAGCTGGGTTGAACGGCCCGTCCGCAGGAACCCTGGCCAAATAGAAAAGTGCTGCGGAGCACTGGCAACCCAAAAGGCTGTCCTAAACGGAAGCACCCTCTTTGACCCCCTTTTCCTCTCCTTCCCCACCAACGGTGCCCACAGTGATGCATTTGCTCCAAAATACGGCCAACTCGGGTTGTCTTGGACGGGCCGGATGCGCAGAAGACGATAAAAGAAAACTTCTAATGCAAATAGGGAACAAGTGCTTCAAGCGTGGCAGGTTGTCTCGGGAGCCCCTAAGCTTGGGCTTGCTTAAAGATCCAAGCTGGCGATATATCGTTTGCGTTCCCTTGCAGCGTTTTTTTGCCTTCCGCTTTCCTTCGGTTTCCCCCGTCTCCCACATACCCAAAGCGTAGACCCTGCCCGAGACCAAGGCCTGAGCCCGTTTGGGTCAAGCTCAAAATCGCTCTCGAAGGCTTTCCCGACAAAGTTCTGTTCCTCTTTTTGCGGTCTTCTATCTGCTAGAGATGTTGCTACGCTAAGCCTCCGGAGCGCAAAGGCCGTACGGGCCGTGGTTATAGAGGGAGCTCTTCCTAGCTTGGGCACGGACATGCTCAAAAAGTGAAAAGTCGCTAATTTGTACCTACTTTCCTTGAAAAAAATTTGGCCACGTTGATCAGAGGGCATCCTTAAAGACAGCTCACCTAGAAAGGCCTTACTTTCTGCGCTTCGTCTTTGCCCATCGAGCACCAGTGCCGCTAGGCGATCGTCGCGAAGTTCTCCTTACCTCCGCGTCCTCAATCTTTTCCGATTCGCCCTTGGCAATGCTGGCATCCGCAACCACATCTTTTAAAGGCGCTCAACCAAGGCATCATACAGCTCCGCCAAGTTCTTGTAAACAAAGACCTTTTCAAAAACCTTTTGAAAGACTCTCCCAATATGCCCATCTGCCTTACTTGCCTGTCTCAGGTACTCATAGGTCCTTTTATCCACCTGCACGGCGTCCAAATAAAACGCCATCGAGGCAAGCCTCTTATCCACCACATCGCTTCCTTTTGCTCCTTGCCCACCTGCCGTGGCTCTTTGGGTCAATTCCCAGATGATCAACCATCCAGGGAAATCGTCGCCCCTTTCTGAAAGGCTCTCTCGCAAGCTGCCTGGTTCCTTATCAGCCACCTTGTCAAGGTCGTCCAAAAATCCAGAGTACATCGCCCGCCGAAGTATCTCCTCGTCGGATTGCCCGTTCACACCAAAAAGCTTTTTCTCGAACTTGTTCCAACTATCCGAAGAGCCCAATTTAATCCCTTCCAACGCGTCCCTAAATTCTTTTGGTAAGTATCGCAACCACGTTAGTTTGGCCAGTTGTTCCGCGTGTAGTTTTGAGGTACAGCATTCATGAAAGATGGCGGCCATCTTATTCCTAAAGTATACATTCAAATCACCTAATTCGAACTGAAGACCGCCCATCCTGGATTCTTTCAGTGCACGAAGTTTTTTCCTCGCCTTCCGAGAGAGGCATTCCAGAACTAAGTTGGCACTTTCTACAAAAGACAAAAATTCTGGAGATTTGAGCAGGCGCTCAGCGGTTTTCAAAAGCTCACCACCTGTGTCCATGCAGCCGACAGCATAAGGCTTAACGGATTCAACGACGTCCCAAAGGCCAAACTCTGGATTCTTCATCAACGCCAGAGCTTCTTCTAAATGCACAAAGCAAACCAACCCAGGAACGATGGGCCGATGAGGTAATTCCGGAGGAAAGGCAACGCGATCCAAGCTTTCGAAAATGCGAAGCTCTTCTCGTTTACTTTTTTCGCTGTATTTCGCAAGCTCGTAAAGCTGATCGGAGCAAAGCCACGGGATGAATCTCTTATCTCTAAAAAGGTCCAGGATGCGTTGGCTTTCTTTAGAATGGGTTTGGTAAGCTAGGTCTATCCAGGCCGCCGAGTCCAGAAGGACATACTTTGGCCTAATCAACATGACAAAATATAAAACCAGCCGCTGATAAAAGCAAGAAGACCATGGTGCCTACGAAAGGCGGTGCGGGCTGCAATCCGTGGCTCACGTTCCGGGGCTATTGGAGCTGATTCTATGGAAGAAACCGACAGGGACGCGAAGAGCCGCCTTAAAAGACCTCCAGTCAAGCAAGACCATAAGTCAGGCTATCGCGGACTGCCAAAGACGAGCCTATGGGAAGCGTTTCTCGTGAAACACCCTCCATCGCTGTCACGGTTGCCTGGGCCTTTCTCGAGGCTTTGGTAGTACTTTGCCACCCGGCAGCCGGTAAGTGGATCCTTGAGGGCAAAGGATCTTTCTTCATCCCTGAAAAGTTTCTCTGAAAGCTCACTTTAACTCTGCGTGTTACTCGATCAATGCTAGCCGCCGTAAAAGGACCCCTGGGAGCCCCTTGCCGCTTGCCAAGCAAGGTCACGGTGGGTCAACCAAATTTCGTGCAAACGCCTTGAGTTTCCCAGGAAAAATCCAAAACGGAGGGCTCGCAGCGCAAGCACCTTAGTGGCTTCGAACAAGGGGAAGGCTTCAACAGATGGAGAAGAAGCTATGCGACGAATATACCTCCCAAAAGGCACCTCTTGGGGTCCTTTCTGTCCTACCTGATGAGGCTGGCTATTATTATCAAGCCAAACAAAGGAAACTAAATGCTCAAACAGGTCAAAAACTTCCTCGGACTCAGACGGCTCCGGTAAGTACTCGGCCAGTTTAGGCTGGAGACGCTCAAAAAGATACTTTCTGGGCACAGCCAGAAGATCCGCCTTCCCGGAGTAGGGCTGCCTACGAGCCCCTTGCAGCAGGTTGCACAGATTCGTTTCCATTCCGGCGAAAACTGCCCGAGGGGTGATTGCGAAAATGAGAGGTTTTTTTCTTTCCTGTAGCAGGATCCAGGTGGCTTGCACGGAGGAGAAGGCCGGCCAGATGCTTCCACCGATCATTGTCTTGGGCAGCAATCCCGGCTGCGTAGAAGCAAAAAAGCGCCGGCAAAAACGCAAGCTGTTGGTAGGCAGCACAAAACGGCTCTTCTGGAAAGGATATCGTGGACATGCGCTCCACGGCCTTAACCAAAAGCTTCGTGTGCGCTCCCGTATCATGGTAGGCAAGGGCAGCAAGCATAGATACCAGAGACTCGCACATACTCTCGTAAAGACTGAGTCGTCTTTGGTATTCCTCCGGATCAAGGGCATTTGTCAGGGAAAGTCCGACGGAATGGATGCGGTTCTTGGTTTGTCCCACCTCTCGGGTCACAAGGTCATGGAGGCGGATGCGGTACCGGTATTCAGAAAGGTAAAGTTTTACCTCTTCCTTCGCGATCACTGGATGATTACTTCCTAGCCGTTCCAATGCTCGAACCTTGTGCAGCACGTCCTCAAAGAAATGGTTCACTTCCCTGATCTCGATCCGAACCGCTTGACAATGTTCGATAAGCCTTCTTGCTTCCTCCTCCGGCTCACCCCTGCAGGCACAAAAAGTCGCAAAGCGGCGGGTGCTTCTCCATTCGATGGCCCTGCGCAGGACCACATCCCACTTGGCGGACCAGCTGCATACGATAAGGCCGAACCCGTCCAGGATCCGGTCAAGGAGCTGACTGACCGCCTCTGGGTAGACCGCAAGCTCAGCAGCCGTGTTTCGGATCCTTGAGTCTCGATAGTCCCCGTGAAGCTTACATACCAGCGCCTTTGGGAGAGCGCTAGCAAGGGGCCGCAGCCCCTTTGCGTCATCCTCCGTACTGAGAAGGGTAGGCTCGATTTCCACGTCCTGCAGTGCCTGTTCAAGAAGCCGATCGAAGTTTGTGGTAAGGACAACTCGGACGTAACCGCTACTAACGAGCTTGGCCAAGGCCCGGTGGGAAGAAGAAGGAACCTTAAGATCTCTTTCTCTATCCTCCGGAGTCGGCTCAAAATAACGATTTAAAAGCCACTGCCGCTCTGACTCTGTGCTCGCAAGCGCTTCGAGAAGCTCTGAGTAGTCGGGCTCCTTACCGAACCGGCACCTGTACTAGCCTACAGGATCTTCTCTGAACTCCTGGTTTTGGGTAACCGCTACCTTTCGGATAAGATCACAAGTGATTTCCCATCCGGTGGGTATCCTGGCGCCGCGGGACACGCCGGAACCCACTAGCACCGCATAGGCGCCCTTATTTGCCTCTAGAGAAATCGATAAAAAAACCAAGGGATCGGTCATAAAACAAAACATTGACTCACTCTCCGGCTGGCGCCAAAAATTTTTCCTCGGCATGGTCCCACAAAGTTCCAACGTTGAGGTTGCCGAAGTTCGCTTCACCGAATCCGGTGCCCTTGAGAGCCCGTTTGACAAAGGAAAGCTTTCAGGCTGTCGGGACGTCTTTCTTTTTTGCCACAGCTGGCTTAACGATCCGAAATCCGCTTACCAGGTGCTCTACCAGCCTCTCACTGCTTCAATGGAAAACGTTAAAAACCGGTTGTTCCAAGGGAAATTCGGCAAAGTTGGCTTTCTCTTTTCCTATTGGCCCTCCAAGGAGTTCCCCCCAGGAGGAGATCGGGCAAAAATTCACCCCAACTTCCTCCGGACACAGAAAGAGAAAAAACCCTTCTTGCGGCCCAGCTAGACGGCCTTGCCGATTTGCTTCCACAAAGCACCCTTAGCCAGCTCCGGCGAATTGTTGCCCAGTGGCCAAGCACGCCCCAGGAGTAGAAAGAAGCGGCCAAAAGGTTTATCGGCCTTCTCCAAGGCCATGCAAAGGAATCCGCTGGAGTAGAGGACACCGACCCTCTGGACTCCTCCGAAGAGTTCCTTAAGAAGCCCCCCGAAGATCTTTTGGAAAACCTCAGCCGGGATCTACCTCCGCCAAGCTTCCTTTCGCGTATGCAACAACAAAGCCCTGGCTCTCTTGACCCGTTTTTTCGCTTTTCGACAAGGAGGCTCCCCGAGGTCAGCGGCTTTATTGACCAAAGGGGCTCGCTTTTAGAAGGCCTCTGGCACGTTCTTAACTATTTTACTTTACTACAAAATGAAAAGGAGGGCCGGGGTCATAGGAAGAACCGGGCTTTTTAAGGTGATAAAAGAACTGGGAGAAGATTCCGGCCAACTGCGCCTGCATCTGGTAGGACACAGCATGGGGGCCATTGTCTACACTTTAGCCTGTAAGAAGCTCGCCGAGGCAGGCTCCGACTTTAAGCCCGCAAGCCTTACCCTTCTCCAGGGCGCTTTTACCCACTACGGCTTTGGAAAAGATGTCAATGTAAAAGGGATCACCGACGGCCCGTACCGAGTGGTCGTGGAAACGGATGCAGTTGCCGGTTCGATTGCTGTAACCTTTAGCAAATATGATGAAGCCCTCCACGTCCTCTACGCGATCGCACAGCGACTGGCCAGAGACATCGTTCGACCTTTTTTTATCGGCGATAGGGATGACCCCTACGGAGCCATCGGGGCCAACGGCGCCCAAAAGACCCCGGAGGCAGAGGAAATCGCTTTAGACACTAGCCCTAAGGTCTACACCTTTGCCAAAGGGAGCGTCTACAACCTAAACGGAAAGGAAGCGATTCAGAACCACGGAGATGTTACAAATGAGGCGATTGCCGCGGTGCTACTCTCCGCTGCCGAATCTTGCTAAGAGAGGGAATCGCAAGATCTTCTGGCCATTGATATATCCGTCTCATAAACCATTACCTTGACAGTGCTGCGACCGTATACACAAATGCTGACCGAATGTAACGAGGACAAGCCTTGGACCCTCTGTCTTTTAATCTTGGGTTGTTGCTAGGATATTTTCGACTCACCCCTACAGGCAGCGTCGACATAATCCGGTTCAGAATCCTTGCCCTTTCCACAGCCCGTTCTACGTCATCATTGTGGGCCCTGTAAGAAATTTCTACTGCTGCGGTGATTTTCTCGTTAGTATCTTTTATGATTCCTTCCACGAGCACATCCGTCAGTTCAAGCTTTTCCCGTTCTGAACCAGAAAGCCTGGGATCGTCCGTTGGTTCCAGTATTAAACTTGCCCCTTTAAAAAAGGATCCTATCCTAAATACATGGTTAAGTGGTGCTTCACTTTCTCCTCGAATGTGTTTCTTTTCAGTACCTCCACGTCATCTTTAAGTACTTTAACATCAGCCTTAAGAATTTCGATATATCTGTTTCTACTTTCTGGAACCGCTTTTCTGTTGCTTCCATGAAATCGTGGAGTGTCTTTTCGGTCCTTCCCCTGGGCGATAAACAGTTTTTTAGCTGCTCTTCCATATCCCAAAATTTCGTCGTAAAAAGCATTGCATAGGATACCAGAAAACCTAAAAGCTCCTCTGCAAGAAGTTCCTTGCGGATCTCTTCCTTCCATTGGGGATGCTACCAGAGAAGTCTTAAAAGTTTTGGCAGATCTTCCACCTCCATGCTCTTAACCGT
Organism: Methylacidiphilum kamchatkense Kam1; assembly: GCF_007475525.1. Classification (NCBI taxonomy): domain Bacteria; kingdom Pseudomonadati; phylum Verrucomicrobiota; class Methylacidiphilae; order Methylacidiphilales; family Methylacidiphilaceae; genus Methylacidiphilum (ex Ratnadevi et al. 2023); species Methylacidiphilum kamchatkense. The sequence goes on from NZ_CP037899.1 coordinate 242,564, forward strand.
TCCTTTAGATTTAATAATATAGAATCTTTCCAATCCTAAGTCGAAGCGAAAAACTTCCTGTGTTTAAGAAGCTCTTCTGCCTGCTCTGCAGGTTCTCGCTACTGAAATAGATCAATTTGAAAAAAAGCCTTCATGCACTCGATGAGCTCTTCTGCTTGTTCTGGCAGTTCTGGATACTGGGTCCTATCAACGTTAAGCTTGATGGAAGGAACGAATTCTTCGATCTTAAAGAAAGCTCTGGGTACCTCCCTGGTCAATCTCCCAAGGGTCTACGGCAAGATTCGAAAAAAGTGGAGAAGCAAACAATTCTCCGGGCATAAATTCCCCGGTTTTCTGCAGCTTTCTGGAAACAAGCCTGTGCATCATTACCTCCAACGATTGGATGTTCTCTTTCTCACCAATAATCCATACTTCCTTGACTCCCGTCGTCTCGTACCCCTTCAGGTTAATGTCTATTTTTCTTATATTCTTATCCTAAACCAGCTCACTGTATATCAGCGCCCATTTCATCCCGTCCTTGTTCTTCCACAGTTTTTTCTCCTCTCCTCTTGCTTCTTTTCTTAGATTGGCATTCGATAGGATATCCACCTCTAGATCGAAAGCTTTAACAGCATCATAGTGGTTTTTTTCTACCGATCGGTTTTATGATGCGTGCAAGCCTCACACCTTGCTGATGTAGCTCACAGCTGGTCTAGAGGATCTGTATCCAGGAACAAATATTTCTCTTTCCTCGCATACCCCATTCACCTTACTCAGTTTGCACCATGGTGGGATAATATCCTAAAAAGTTGACTCCGTTTATAATTTTGAAATTCATCAGAGAGTGGTGCCTTTTTTAATTCTCCGTATTCATTAAGCAGGGCTGGAAAGTCTTCGGGAAGCGCAAGGTACGGTTCTACTGTTATCGGTTCGCCGTCGGCTCGTGCCATCCTTCCCTCTACGATGACGCATTCAGGAAAATCTTCTTACAACTCACCGCCGACCGCTACTATCCGCACCAGGCAGAGGCAGTTGAGCACGAAAAGCCCGAGGTCCTCATCAACCGCCTGCTGGAGCTGGAGGAGGAAATCGCCAAGGATTTTTGATGCTTCTTACCATCCCGACAACGCCCGAAGGCCTCAAAGGTGCTGTTTGTTTTAGCCCAGAAAATACGGAGGGATTCGTATGGTTGCGGCGTGGGTCGTGGGTTTGAATCCCACAAGCGGCTCTCCTTCAAATTGAGTGCATTCCATGCCTTTCTTTTTTTATGGTTTTTTTAGCTTTTTTATTTGATCATCAAACAAATCAAAAGGCAAAAATTCGCTCAGAAAAAAACTGAATTGGGAAACGAATGGCTCTATATTTTTTTGGTACCAGTAAGAAAAAAAATAGAAAACAAATCAATAAAATAGGTTGTCTAGAATGTGCGGCCGCTTTTCCCTCAAAGCTTCTCCAAGAGTAATCCAGTCTATTTTTAAGGTAGAAGAGGTTCCCGATTTTCTTCCTCGCTACAATATCGCTCCTCCTGGCCCTATTCTAGTAATAAGACAGGGAGTAGAGAAAAGAGAAGCCCTTTTTATGCGCTGGGGACTCATCCCTCATTGGGCTAAAGAAGCAAAGACCGATTGGCGTACCATTAATGCAAGAGCTGAAACGGTGCAGTCCAAACCAACTTTCAGAGACAGTTTCCGCAGAAGAAGATGCTTGATCCCTGCAGATGGGTTTTATGAATGGCAAAAAGATGAGAAGAATAGAAAAATTCCGTGGTACATTACCCTGCCTTCTGTTGAAGTCTTTGGGTTTGCCGGGCTGTGGGACCGGTGGGAAAAGGATGGTAAGCTAATCGAATCTACTACGATTATCGTTACCGAAGCTTGTCCAGAATTGAAGAAAATACATGAGCGGATGCCCGTGATTATTGATTCTCTCCATTATGACCGGTGGCTTGGAATTGAAGAGGGTAGCAAACTGCAAGAGTATCTTGATCTACTCAAGCCGTGGAATGGCAAAATCGCTTTCTGGAGAGTAAGCGTAGCAGTCAATCGAGCTGATGCAGAAGGAGAAGAATTGATCAAAGAAATCCCTACACCTCCATAAACAAAGCGGTGCCCCTCTCATACAAGGGAGTAAAAAAATTGACCATTAATCAATCCTACAAAGGACCTGATGGAATGCTTTATTGTCTGTTCCTCAACAATCAAAAACACCTAGCCTAATGGGCTTAGGTCCCCAAACAGGCTAACGGAGGGGAAGGTTCCATTAGTCGGACCGCAGTCCATTACTCCAGATAGCCTGGAGAAAAATGAAACTACATTAATGCATGGGCAGAAGCGCCAAGACTAACATTGGCATCGCTAAGTTACTAAATCTTCCTTCCTCTTTCTGTAGCAGAGGTTGATTGGATGCCGACTCAAGCTTTCAGCCTCGCTCATCGCCGGATTACTTACTTGGTCTAGTACAGGCATCAGGAAATAGAGCAAGCTTCCTTAGCCATGCAGGCCTGAGTCATGTCGTTTTCAGGGGGTCAAAGAATTGTATGGTAAAATAGAGCGTTCACCGATAATCTTTTTTGTGGTTTTTAGCTTAGAGGTGAATGATCGTAGCTTTTTTCTAATATGTTGATGAAGTCCTTTTGGAGTTGCCTTTTTTTTCTTGATCTATCTAGCAAGGTATAGAAGAATTAAAAAATGCTTTACAATCTATCTTACGATGATCTATGGAGGAAGGGTTATAAGCTCCGCTATCCATGGAAAAAGTTTGGCAATCCTGGGCTAAGACTAAACCATCTTTTTTCTATAGCCTTCTCTTCATAAGTAAAAACCAAGATAGATTGGTTTTACTCAAGCCTTCTGTTATAGCGTCAGCCTCTCCTATAAACACTATCCTCAATAACCAAAGATCCTAAGAAATAAAACATTCTCCTCAATAATCATATATCCTAGAAATGCCAAATTTAGTAATAGTCATTGGGATGCATCGTTCAGGCAGCAGTGCATTGATGCGGGCTTTGAGTTATTTAGGGGTGGAATTAGGCGAAGAGCTGCTGGAGGCCAGGCCGGATAATCCGAGGGGTTTTTGGGAAGACAAGGAACTCCTAGCGATCAACGAGTTATTGCTTCAGGCCAGTGGGCTGCGTTGGGACAGCTGTCAGCATCCCAAGGTGGATGTATTCAGGCCGGAGGTGAGGCGGCTTTGGGAGAGGGCGATAGAGAGTTTCAGAGGGAAGTTGAGCTGTGGGGATAGTTTTGGGATGAAAGACCCGAGGATGATTCGGCTGTTGGAATTTTGGCATAGTGTTTTTCAGGAGCTTGGAGTCAGTCCTAGTTACGTACTGTCTCTGCGGGATCCGTTATCGGTAGCGGAATCGTTGTTTAGGCGGAATGGGTTTTCGCAGGCAAAATCGTTTTGTTTGTGGCTCTCCCATTATCTTTTGCCATGGGGATGGTATGCACCGTTTTTGAAAGTTGTGGTGAGTTATGACCAGTTGATGAGTCAACCAGGGGTGGAATTAGAACGGGTGGCTGGAAGGCTGGGTTTAAGGGTAGAGCCTGGGGTTGTGGAGAGGATAAAGGAAGAGTTTTTGGATCCGGCTCTGAGGCATGCGTGTTATTCGGAGGAGCGGCTAAGGGATCAGCTGAGTGGGTTTAATTTTTTGTATACGGTATGGGAAGCATTTGAGGATTTGGCGTATGGAGGGCAGGAAGAAGAAGCCAAGGCAAAGATTGAGAAGCTTTCTAGAGGGAGTTTTTCCTTGAATGAGCTCTTTGGTTTTGTGGACCAATACGAAAAGCTCGTAGAGCATCTTTACAATGTCCTTTACTCTGTTCCCAGTGAAAAGCACAGTCAAAGCACGATGGATGATGAATTGCCGAAGTGTGTTTTTAAGCAACTTACTAAGTTTTACCCAAAGCTAAGCCTATTGATTCTAAAAAATAAGGTATCTAAGTTAAAATCTAGAAACACAAAAAGAGACTAAATAGCGTAGCTGACAGCTTCCTTTTTTTCTATGGCTTCATTCTTCAAGATACCGGATCGCTATGGCATGAAAAGCGGGAACGATTCTTGTGGGCACCGTGTCGTACATCCCTCCGGTATTGTTCATCACAAAAGGATAGCCAATAGTTGTGGAATTGTCTTCCACTATTAGCGCTTCGGCGCCTAATTCCCTAGCCTTCATGACTAAAGCACTAATCAGTTGGGTCTTTGGCGTGCCTTCTGCACTGCGGGTATCAAGCTCGGCTATCTTAACGTATTTCCGCTTTGGTGGATGATACATTACTTCCACATACCGGGTGGGGGAATAGGTGGCTTGAGTCAATTTCTTGACTCGGATGGCTTCTTGATGCGCACAGCTTAAGACGAAGAAAAAACAGAAGAACCAAATCAGTAAGTAAAAAGGAGTTTTCACACGTTTTCTTTTAGCCTATTGTGAAGTGGTGGAAACAGAAATGGGGAAAATCTGAACGTTGCCTGCAGCAACAAGTTCCTGGACATACCGCTTGAGGTCTTCCTGTTGGATCTGTTGGATGAGCTGAGGCTTGACCTCCTCGAAAGAGGGCACTCGGAAAGGTCGAATGGCTAAGAGCTGGATGACTTCCCAGCCTAAAGAAGAAAGAATCGGTCCACCGACTTCTCCAGGCTTCAGCTTTTCGACTAAAGACAAAGCCGAAAGCACAAGCGTTAAGCTATTCTGCCAACCCAGTTCCCCGCCCCTGTCGGCCGTTTGTTTTTCAAGAGATTCGCAAGCGACCAAAGAAAAGTTTTCTCCTTTCCGCAACCGTTCCATTATTTCAAAAGCTTTCCTGCGAGTCGGCAACACAATATGCCTGATTTTATATTCGACTTTGGGCAGCGTTTTTAGGAGTTGGAGGTAACGCTCTTTGAGTTCACTTTCGGTGGGAGTCCTTGAATGGACCTTTTTTTGGACTACCAGTTCGGTCAGTACTTTGCGGTTTAGCTCATCTTGGGCTTTTTGGACTTCGTAGGTTTTTTCAAGTTCAAGCCTGCGGGCTTCTTGATAAAGCAATTCCTGCTGGACAATCGTTGCCAGGGCATTCTGGATTGCCTGGCTGTCCGGATTTAGGATCCCTACCTTTTTGAGTTCATTAAGAACATAAGATTTTCTGATTTCCACTCCATTGACTATCGCCAAAAGTTGGTCGTCTGTGGCAGAAGAGAGGGCTTGATTAAAGCTGCGACATACCCCCAGGCTAAGGAAAAGAAAAGAAATACAAGTCCAGAATTTTATGCTTTTCATTAGAGTAAACCATTATAAGGATACAAACAGGATATTTTCAAGAGAAAAGGATAATTTTCTTTTATGGTTTTTTTTGGTTAACTGAAGCTTTTGCTGTAATCCTTGAAAGGTTTTGTTGGAGGATTGTATTCGTAGGGTTTAAAAGATAGGCTTTGCTAAAGGCCGTATGAGCGGCCTCTTTTTTGCCCAGTTTTTCATAGCAAAGTCCAAGATTATGCCAGGCTTCGATAAGACCATGATCTAAGGATGCGGCTTTCTGCAAGGGATACAAAGCTTCGTTAAACCTTCCTAGATTCATATAAGCAACGCCCAGATGCAGCCAACCCTGTGCTGTGGGCTTAAGCAGAAGCGCTTCTTTAAAAGCTTCTAGAGCTTCCTTATGCTTAGAAAGGTGTTCTTCTTCTAGACCCAGAGCCATCCAGTTTTCTGGATCCGTAGGATCGACGGCTACCGCTTTTTTGTAAGCTAATAAGGCTTTTCTACGGTTTCTCTGGAGGGTGTAGCATTGGCCGAAGAGCCGGTAGATTTGCCCGTTTTTAGAATCGAGGCTTTGAGCTTTTCGTAATAGAGGGAAAACGTCTTTGTATTTTTTTTCTTCTATTAAAAGCTTAGATCTGTTAATCAGAAGTTTCGAAAGATCCTCTTTGGAGGAAGAAGGAGAAGAAAGAGCGGCCGCTTTGCTTTGGGAAGCCTTGGTTACTTGAGAGGTCTTTGGGTTTTGGCTTAGAGCTAAAGAAGAAAAGAGAAATAAAGGGAGAAAAAAAGACAAAGGAAGAACGGTGATTGGTTTCATAGACTAATAGGAGTATAGTATTTTTTTTCTATAACCAAAAATTTTAAAACAACCTGGCGTTGAGGAGCGCTTTTATTGTTGTATAAACTAGTAGCTTTGTTTTATTCTTTCTTTCCCATTTTTTTATGAAAGGTAAAGCGGTTTTTTTTCTTTTTGTCTTATGCTTGCATTGGCTCTGCCTTAGCGCGATTGCCCAGAAAGAGTCTTCTTCAGAAAACACCACTTCCTCCACTACGGAATTCCCCCCGTTGCCTTCTAACCAAGAACAAGAACCTTCCTCTAGGACTTATTCTCAAGAGGTTCAGTCAGCAGAAGCTGCTCCTTTTAGCCTTCCAAAAGAGAATGTAAGCGTCAAGCCTTTAAAATCCCAACAGCAGAAAAGCCGGCCGATCGTCGTCCTTTCTAATGGCTACACCTACATTGTAACAGGCAATACGGTGCTTTCTAAACATTCGATTCAAAAAGCGCTTCGATTAGCTACTGGCCCAGAGGATGCGGTGAACAAGTTGAAACTGCTCTACCAACAAAAAGGCTATTTTCTAGTGACTGTGCGCAGCGTGGCTATTGATAAAGAAATTGAACTGGAAGTCATTGAAGGAATGATCACAACCATCCATGCTCCTAAGCCGTTGGACCTGTTTTATTATGGCCTTAAAAACCGGCGAAGTGTCCAGACTAGCGATGTGATTCGGGATAACATCAATGCGGAGAAGTATGCGAACCGCCAACAGGAACAGCCTAAAGTGAATTTTGAACCGGGTAAGGATTTTGCTACCAGCGAAATGTTTGTTGAAGAGCAGCCGGTGCAAACTTTTAGCCCTAACGTTCTTGACGAAGCAAAGCCGTGGGATACCTCCGTGATGTTCGGAAATTATGGGACGAGGTTTGTTTCTAGATACCTGACTGATCTTTACGTTGGGTATCGGCCGGGCTATGGGCTTCAGATTACTGGGGATCTATCCTATGGATTGACTGGGTTTGATGCCTACAGTAATGGAGGACTTTATTATGCGGGCACCTTTGGTCTTTCCTGGGCTTCTCCGTTGGGGCTTTATGGAGTGACTTATCGGCAGATGCATTTTCAGGAAGGGCCCAATTCGCTTGGACTATTCAATATCCCAGGAATGACTCCAGAACTGGCAACACTCCTTGCTTCAGGGAGTACTGGGGATCTGCGTTATTGGCAGGTTTATGGGCAGCAGATCGCTTATGCTAGTGAATCGATCCGTTGGACGTTTGATGAGTATCTTTCTTTGACTAATTTCCAGGATTATTTTATTTTCCAACACCTTTATGCTCAAGACTACAATGAATTTCAGATCGGCAGTTCGTTCAGCCAGAATTTTAACGCCTTTGGTAGGCCTGCTCGGTGGGATGCGGGTATCCATTACGTTCATGCCTTTTCGCATGGAGGGTTTCAGGTGTTGAATCAAACGGTTACTACTCCAGGGGCGCCTTTCCCCTATTTTACCTATTTTAAGGCGAACTTGGATTACGTTCAAACTTTGCCCAAGGGGATGAGTTTTATGGTTTCGGGCTATGGGCAGCTTTCCGAGAATACCCTACCGATTATGGACATGTGGATCTTGGGGGGATGGGCAATCTTTCGGCTTGGTATCCTGCAGTACTTTTTGGAGATACGGGATTTATCGGTCGGACCGTGCTTTATTCACCGACCTGGAAAGTCTGGGGCTTTACGATTAATGCTTCGGGCTATTCGGAGATAGGGGGGAGCCGGTTTAGTTATGTGGCGCCGGGACCGGAGGGAGCGACCATGCCGGCATGGCAGTATTTGGGGGATGTGGGGGTAGGACTGGACGTCGTGCATCGGTATGGGACGACGATTAGTGCGTATGCGGCTTTTCCAATAATGTCTATTAATGTGCCGGTGGATCAACGCAATTATGCTACCGGAGGAAGAGCTGCGATTCTTTTTGTGTTAAGGCAAAATTTTTGATTTTTTTTTGTTGACGGTTTGAAAAGGAAAAGAGAACATGGGCAAAAAAAAACAAAGGGGAGGGGAAGAAAAAGTAAATATTTTTTTATTTTTTTGGTTGACAGAGAGAAAAGAAAGTTAGAAAACATGACAACGAGTCTAGAAAAACAAAATAAGTTAAAGGAGGAAAACTACAGTGAATAGAAAGTTCTTAAGGAAACTCTACAAGGCGATTTTGATTTTAGCTGCAGGCCTATGGTTAAGCCTGGGGCAGAAGGGTTGGGCGATCATTCCAACGATTCCATCAACTGCATTGCCGGGAAATGGGAGTGTTGTGGCTGGCTCAGTGACAAGTTATACAGGTGGTACTTTAACAGTTAGTGGGAATACGGCTATCTTATGGGGAAATGGTACTTTAAATAATCTACCACAAGGTGGAAGTGTGCCTGGTTTTAATATTGGTTCTAGTGCCACTTTAACTATAACTGCTAGCTCATTTTCTCCGGTTTTAAATGTGGATGTTACTGGGAATCCTTCCCAAATCCTGGGGACATTAACTGCTTCTGCTAACACCCCGGTCTTTGTGGCTAATGGCAGTGGGATTATTGTTGGTTCGAGTGCAACCATAAATGCAGTAGGAGGTATTGGGCTTTTGGGGTATGATCTTTCTAGTACAGCTTCAACTTTTGCTGGGACGGTGAGTGTGGGGTCAACAACGACGGGTTCTTTTGTTAATATTCAGTCTGGGGCATCTATTAGTTCGGGGGCTTCCATTCTTGTAGCAGCGCCTCAGGTGAATGTTGGGATTGCGCATCCTGGGTCTATAAGTTATGTTAACAATTTTTTTGTGCTTTCAGGATATTCCTTTACTTCTTTTGATGGAACTGCATTATTAGGGCAAAGTCCGATTGCTGAAAGCAGTGGGTCGATTACGATTAGTGGACCGAGCAGTGGTACTTTTAGTTTTGTAATTGGGGATTTCGTTGAGTCTTCCGGGAGTATCACGACAAGTGGGAATCTCATACTTCCTGGTGGAAAAAATACACAATGGGGGACAGGGAATGGTATTAATCTCGCATCGGGAGTGTTAACCAATAATGGGACTCTTGAGTTTACAGGTTCTTCTCTAACTGGTGGAGTGGTTACAGGGTCGCTGGTGAATAATGGGACTATTTTGGCCAATGGAGCTGATTTGTATATTTCTGTTGGTGGGAGCATTACCAATAATTCAGGGGCGACTATAACAGGTATAACTAGTACTGGTAACTTTAATGTGACCTTAAACGCAGGAGTGCATGGATCTCCGGGCAATGGGATAGGAGGGGGATTAACAACATGGGAACAATCAGCGGGTTTGATAGTGTTGCACTCAGTGCTTCCAATGTGAATAATTTAGGGCCATATCCTTTGGGGAGTATTTCGAATACTGGAACGATTAGCATTACAGATCCTTCTTCATCGACTGTAGCGACATCTGCATTGGATATCACGAGTAGTACTGGTTCGGTGTTTTTAAATGGGGTTGTTAGCATGGCCGATCCTAACGGAGTGACAAACGCATCCTTTACTACAAACACCCTTGGTAATTTCGGCATGAATATGAATGCTAACGTGACGGCAGCTACTGTTGATTTTGATGTGCATAATCTGTCGGGTTCTGGGGTATTGACGGCCAGTACAGTTGATTTGACAGCCACAGGTAATGTGCGGAATGTGGTTAGTCCAACTAATCCGCTTCTTAACGGCTTTACCATTGCTAATGGGCCGTTTGGTTCTACTGCGATTACGATCAATGCCGATGGGAATGCTCCGCAGATTATTAATCTGCATGTGAATGGGAATGCGGTGATTAATTCAGGAGATACCGGTACGTTTGTTAATTCAGTAACTAGTCCTACTACAGGTTTAATGAATCCGGTGCCTAATGCTAGGGGGAATCTGCTTGTCAATGCTACTGGCAATCTGACGGTAAATGGGAGTGCTAGTATTCTTATCGGCGATTATGCCTTAAGTACGGATATTTTGGGGTTGTCTAAAGCGTTTGTCTTTCCCGGAGGGGTAGCGTTAAAGGCTGGAGGAGTCATGACGGTGAATGCTTCGATTGACAATGGGTATACGGCGGTTGCTGGGACAAACTTCCAGGGGGTATTTTTATCAGCACCATCGATATTCGTAAATGGGCCATTTGTGACAAGTGGCAATACGATTGTGCATGCTAGTGGGCCAATCAGCGCAGCAGTGTATGTGGCATCACCGGTTTCGCCATTTTTCCCAAGTGTTTACACGGCGGTGTTAAGTTCGACAAACGGACCGGTGGTAAGCGCGTTTCCATGGCAATAATAAGATAAGGGATAGGAACGTAGGAGCTTAAAAAGAGAAAAAGGGAAGCTTATGAATAAGCTTCCCTTTTTTGTTTGAATATAAAGGGGACTGAAATAAAGGAAGGTTGCGAAAAAAATATGAATAACGGGTTAAGTATTCGCTAATATACTAGAAGTGCGAACGAGAAAGACGAGAACCAACAATGAGATTACGTTCTTTTAGGAAATTGCAGCGTATTGAGTCGACAACACTTGTTATAGTTTTGCCTTTTCAGTATATGTTTAATTCATTATTAGGTTATAAGACAATTTAACAGATTTTATGATAACTAGAAGAATAGGACATGATCTAAGAAATAGGACATGATCTAAGAACTATGACAATGACCGGGATAGAGGTATGAGTAAGAGTATCAAAGATATATATTTATTTTTTTGATGGATAGAAAAGAAGAATAGATAACTCTACTAGAGTCCTTATAAAAGTGAAATAATCAAAGGAGGAAAACTACAGTGAATAGAAAGTTCTTAAGGAAACTCTACAAGGCGATTTTGATTTTAGCTGCAGGCCTATGGTTAAGCCTGGGGCAAAAGGGTTGGGCGATAATTCCAACGATTCCATCAACTGCATTGCCGGGAAATGGGAATGTTGTGGCTGGCTCAGTGACAAGTTATACAGGTGGTACTTTAACAGTTAGTGGGAATACGGCTATCTTATGGGGAAATGGTACTTTAAATAATCTACCACAAGGTGGAAGTGTGCCTGGTTTTAATATTGGTTCTGGTGCCACTTTAACTATAACTGCTAGCTCAATTTCTCCGGTTTTAAATGTGGATGTTACTGGGAATCCTTCCCAAATCCTGGGGACATTAAATGCTTCTTTAAACACCCTGGTCTTTGTGGCTAATGGCAGTGGGATTATTGTCGGTTCACATGCATCGATAACTGCCCCAGCAGGTATAGGGCTTTTGGGGTATGGTCTTTCTGGTCAAGCTTCAAGTTTTACTGGAACGGTGAGTGTGGGGTCAACAACGACGGGTTCTTTTGTCACTATCCAGTCTGGGGCAACTATAAATACTTCGGCTTTGTCTGGGGCTTCTATTCTGGTAGCAGCGCCTCAGGTGAATATTGGGATTGCTACTAGTGGATCTATAACTCCAAATGTATTTGGAGTTTTCGATGTGCTTTCAGGCTATCAATTTACTGGATATACCCCATTTACAGGGCTTTTTGCTACGGGTCCCTCACCGATTGCTGGCAGCGCTGGGTCGATTACGATTAGTGGGCCCAGTAGTGGTGCTGCGTTTGGCTTTACAAGTGGGGATTTTGTTTTTTCCTCTGGTAGTATTACAACAAACGGCAATCTCATACTTCCTGGTGGAACAAATACACAATGGGGGACAGGGAATGGTATTAATCTCGCATCGGGAGTGTTAACCAATAATGGGACTCTTGAGTTTACAGCTTCTTCTCTAACTGGTGGAGCGGATACAGGGTCGCTGGTGAATAATGGGACTATTTTGGCCCCTGGAGGTAATTTGTATATTTCAGTTGGTGGGAGCATTACCAATAATCCAGGGGCGACTATAACAGATATAACTAGTACTGGTAACTTTAATGTGACCTTAAACGCAGGAGTGCTTGGACTTCCGGGCAATGGGATAGGAGGGGGGATTAACAACATGGGGACGATTAGTGGGTTTAACAATGTTATACTGCTTGCTTCTAATGTGAATAATTTAGGGCCATATCCTTTGGGGAGTATTTCGAATACTGGAACGATTAATATTACCGATGCTCATGGAGTGAGTGCAGGATCACTTTTGGATATCGCAAGTAGGACTGGTTCCGTATATTTAAATGGGGTTGTAAATATAGCTGATCCTAAGGGGTGGCATCCGCTGAGTTTGCTACAAGGCTGAGTGGTGGAAATTTCGTTATGAATGCTAACGTAACGGCAGTCAATGCCTCTTATGATGTGGGCAATCTGACGGGTTCTGGGGTATTGACGGCTAGTAGAGTTCTTTTAGATATAACAGGAAACGTACGGAACGTGGTCAGTTCAACCAATCCGCTTCTTAACGGCTTTACCATTGCTAATGGGCCATTTGGTTCCACTGCGATTACGATCAATGCCGATGGGAATGCTCCGCAGATTATTAATCTGCATGTGAATGGGAATGCGGTGATTAATTCAGGAGATACCAGTACGTTTGTTAATTCAGTATCTCTTCCTGCCAAAGGTTTAACGAATGCGGTGCCCAATGCTGGGGGGAATCTGCTCGTCAATGCTACTGGCAATCTGACGGTAAATCCTGGAATTGCTGCCCATCATGACTTGAGCCGTGATATTTTAGGGTTGTCTGCGTTTGTGTTTCCGGGAGGGGTAGCGTTAAAGGCTGGAGGAGTCATGACGGTGAATGCTTCGATTGACAATGGGTATACGGCGGTTGCTGGGCCAAACTTCCAGGGGGTGTTTTTATCAGCACCATCGATATTCGTAAATGGGCCATTTGTGACGGATGGCAATACGATTGTGCATGCTAGTGGGCCAATCAGTGCAGCGGTGTATGTGGCATCACCGGTTTCGCCATTTTTCCCAAGTGTTTACACGGCGGTGTTAAGTACGAAAAACGGGCCGGTGGTAAGCGCGTTTCCTTGGAAATAATAGGGTAAGGGATAGGAACGTAGGAGCTTAAAAAGAGAAAAAGGGAAGCTTATTAATGAGCTTCCCTTTTTTGTTTTGGAGATGAAGGGATTTATTTGGCTGGTTCTTTTCTTTTCGATTATGAGTCCATTAGTAACCAATGGGAATAGGGTGGTTCATAAACTAATTCCTGTAAGTGTAAAAGTTTGTTGAGTAAGTTCTGTATTACTTCTAGTTTTCCGAATATCTATACGGCGGTCTTAAAATCTAATGGATTAGTCGATAGCCCCTTTCCTTTAAGGCTAATTGAAGCAAAATCCTTTTCTAGTTTGATCACTTCTTAGTAAAAAAAATATATATTCTTGATTTTTTGGTTGACAAATGGAAAGGAACATTAGAAAAAAATCGTATAGAAGACTAAAATAAATTCAAGATGGAATACTATACAGGAAATCGAAAGTTCTCAAAAAAACTCTATAGGACGGTTTTACTTTTAGCTGCTGGGCTATGGTTAAGTCTGGGACAGAAAGGCTGGGCGATTCCTATGCCTAGTGCATTGCCGGGAAATGGACAAGTTGTGACTGGAACAGTTTCATCATATGCTATTACAGGGACAAATACGGCGACTTTAACAGTAAATAACAGTAAATAGACTTTTTAAGACTTATTGAAACGAAACTTTTTTCTGGTTTGACCCCTTTTTAATAAAAAGAAAAGTTATACCGTTTTCATTCTTTTATAGAATGAAACAGAAAAGAAACGACTTTATGAAAGGGGACAACGATGAAAAATACGAACCGGCCGTTAGAAAGTTCCGTTCTCTTTTTGATTGCGTTTGGATTAATTTTTACAAGCCTTCGTTCTTCTTTTGCCCTGCCTGGATTTGGTCAGCTTCCTGGTCATGGGGTCGTAGCCAATGGTGTAAGTGGAGTAAGTTATAACTTAACAGCTCCTAACCAGGCGACTTTAACGGTATCAAGTCCAACGGCGATTCTCTGGCAAAGTTCAGGAGGTACTTTAAATGTGACTGGTTCTGGTCCGGGATTTAACGTGGGATCCGGTGCCAAGTTTATTATTTCTACAACAAATACCAATTACAATCCAGTGCTGAACGTAGACACTACTGGTAACCCTTCGATAATCTTTGGAATGGTCCAATCAACCCCTACTGCACCTTTTATTTTAGCAAATGGCAGTGGGATTGTAGTTGGTTCTTCTGGAATTATTATTTCTCCTGCGGGGGTAGGACTTATTGGCTATAATGTACCTCTTTCAGTGGCTCAAAATTTTACTGGGTATGGGGTTGGGATAGTCCCTGGATTGACGGGCAGTTATGTAACGATTCAGACAGGAGCCTCGATTACTTATGGACCCACAAAAATTCCTCCTATTACTTCAGGAAGCCCAGTCGGAAGCGCCCTTTTAGTGACAGCTCCGCAGATTACTGTGGGCATTGCTACTTCCACCTCGTTTAACGGTGGATCTGCCAATCATTTCCTTGATCTTCTTTCTGGATACCAGTTTCTCTTTTCGTTTCGCGCCCTTGGAGACAATAATGGGTTTCGGATAGCACCCACACCTATTTCCGGCAGTAGCGGGTCAATCACTATGAACGGCCCTTCTTCTGGCAGCCCTTTTTCGTTCCCGACCTATTCCTACTTGCTTTCGTCTGGAAACATCACCACAAGCGGCAATCTGGTTTTGCCGGGTGGTCCTTTTCTTCAATGGGGAACGGGAAGCAAGGAGGTATGGCAAGGTTGGCTATATAACTATGGGAACCTTGCGTTTGCACAGACTTTGGATCCTCAAACGCTTTCTACTCGTGGGTCTTTATTGAACTATGGATCCATTTTTTCCTATCCTACCGCCCCATTTTATAATGGACAAGGTCAGTTGCTACTTAAGCTGGGAACCACTCCAACCTTGGTTCTTTGGGTCAATGGGTCAATCATTAACCAAGCTGGGGCAGTGATGAACGCGACTTCGACGATAAGTGGAAGTTCGACAAAAGGTAGTATTGATTTGTGGGCACAGCAAGGAGCGCTTGTCAATTATGGGTTGATGCAGGGTTATGATTTTATCAATCTTTTTGCTCAGAACCCCAATCAGTTGAACTCTCAGTTTCCACTGGGCAGCGTGTTTAGTAATGGGACCTTGACGATTTCAAGTCCAACGGCTTTCACAGATACTTTTGTTAATCCGGGTAATGGAGCAATTACTCTTTTTGCTCCCTTATATCCGCATCAGCTCACAACCACTCCGAACATTAATCTTTGGATAAGCAGTGCGACGGGCAATGTGTATTTGCCTAGTGGATCGATTCAAATAAGCGATCCCAATGGGATTCATGCGGCAGCCTTATCTGCTTCGAAATCTGGTGGAGTGTTTCTTTTAGACCTGCCATTTACTTCGCAGCTTATTAGTTTTAAAGGAGGAGGATTAACTGGTTCTGGAATAATCACTACGAACCAATTTCATCTGAGTGCTACGGGAGACGTTCGGAACGTGGTTAGTCCAACTAATCCGCTTCTTAACGGCTTTACCATTGCTAATGGGCCATTTGGTTCCACTGCGATTACGATCAATGCCGATGGGATAGCTCCGCAGATTATTAACCTGCACGTGAATGGGAATGCAGTGATTGATTCAGCAGGTACCAGTACGTTTCTTAATGAAATTACTCTTCCATTCAGTTTAAAATTCTTAACTAATATGGTGCCTAATAAGGATGGGAATCTACTCGTCAATGCTACTGGCAATCTGACGGTAAATCCTGGTACACCTACTAATTTTGCCTTGAGCAGGGATGTTTTAGGGTTGCCTGCATTTGTGTTTCCGGGAGGGGTAGCGTTGAAGGCAGGGGGAATCATCACGGTGAATACTACGATTGACAATGGGTATACAGCGGTTGCTGGGCCAAACTTCCAGGGGGTATTTTTATCGGCTCCACAGATATTTGTAAACGCCCCGTTTGTGACAGATGGCAACACGATTGTGCATGCTAGTGAGCCAATCAGTGCTTTAGTGTATGTGGCAAAACCTTTTACGACCATTACGCCAAATATCTACACGGCGGTATTAAGTACGACAAACGGACCGGTGGTAAGCGCATTCCCATGGCAATAATAAGGTAAGGGATAGGAACGTAGGTTCTTAAAAAGAGAAAAAGGGAAGCTTGTTAATGAGCTTCCCTTTTTTTTGTTATAAAGGGGAGTTAAAAAAGCAAGGTTGCGAAAAAAATCTGATTGATGAGCTAATTTTTATCACATATAATAGGAGCTCCAACGAGAAAAATAAGGAGGAACATTTTTATTGACAGATAAAAAAGAAGAATAGACAACCCTATAAGAGTCCTTAGACAAGTAAGAGGAAAACTACAGTGAATAGAAAGTTCTTAAAAAAACTCTATAAGGTGGTTTTAATTTTAGCTGCAGGCCTATGGTTAAGCCTGGGGCAGAAGGGTTGGGCGATAATTCCAACGATTCCATCAACTGCATTGCCGGGAAATGGGAATGTTGTGGCTGGCTCAGTGACAAGTTATACAGGTGGTACTTTAACAGTTAGTGGGAATACGGCTATCTTATGGGGAAATGGTACTTTAAATAATCTACCACAAGGTGGAAGTGTGCCTGGTTTTAATATTGGTTCTAGTGCCACTTTAAATATAATTACTACGACACTTACACCTTCTCCGGTTTTAAATGTGGATGTTACTGGGAATCCTTCCCAAATCCTGGGGACATTAAATGCTGCTGTTCTCACCCCGGTCTTTGTGGCTAATGGCAGTGGGATTATTGTTGGTCCGCATGCAAGCATAATTGCACCAGGAGGTATTGGGCTTTTGGGGTATGATTTTTCTAGTACAGCTTCAACTTTTGCTGGGACGGTGAGTGTGGGGTCAACAACGACGGGTTCTTTTGTTAATATTCAGTCTGGGGCATCTATTAGTTCGGGGGCTTCCATTCTTGTAGCAGCGCCTCAGGTGAATGTTGGGATTGCGCATCCTGGGTCTATAAGTTATGTTAACAATTTTTTTGTGCTTTCAGGATATTCCTTTACTTCTTTTGATGGAACTGCATTATTAGGGCAAAGTCCGATTGCTGAAAGCAGTGGGTCGATTACGATTAGTGGACCGAGCAGTGGTACTTTTAGTTTTGTAATTGGGGATTTCGTTGAGTCTTCCGGGAGTATCACGACAAGTGGGAATCTCATACTTCCTGGTGGAACAAATACACAATGGGGGACAGGGAATAGTTCTAATCTCGCATCGGGAGTGTTAACCAATAATGGGACTCTTGGGTTTACAGCTTCTTCTCTAACTGGTGGAGCGGATACAGGGTCGCTGGTGAATAATGGGACTATTTTGGCCCCTGGAGGTAATTTGTATATTTCAGTTGGTGGAGCATTACCAATAATCCAGGGGCGACTATAACAGGTATAACTAGTACTGGTAACTTTAATGTGACCTTAAACGCAGGAGTGCTTGGACTTCCGGGCAATGGGATAGGAGGGGGGATTAACAACATGGGGACGATTAGTGGGTTTAACAATGTTATACTGCTTGCTTCTAATGTGAATAATTTAGGGCCATATCCTTTGGGGAGTATTTCGAATACTGGAACGATTAATATTACCGATGCTCATGGAGTGAGTGCAGGATCACTTTTGGATATCGCAAGTAGGACTGGTTCCGTATATTTAAATGGGGTTGTAAATATAGCTGATCCTAAGGGGGTGGCATCCGCTGAGTTTGCTACAAGGCTGAGTGGTGGAAATTTCGTTATGAATGCTAACGTAACGGCAGTCAATGCCTCTTATGATGTGGGCAATCTGACGGGTTCTGGGGTATTGACGGCTAGTAGAGTTCTTTTAGATATAACAGGAAACGTACGGAACGTGGTCAGTTCAACCAATCCGCTTCTTAACGGCTTTACCATTGCTAATGGGCCATTTGGTTCCACTGCGATTACGATCAATGCCGATGGGAATGCTCCGCAGATTATTAATCTGCATGTGAATGGGAATGCGGTGATTAATTCAGGAGATACCAGTACGTTTGTTAATTCAGTATCTCTTCCTGCCAAAGGTTTAACGAATGCGGTGCCCAATGCTGGGGGGAATCTGCTCGTCAATGCTACTGGCAATCTGACGGTAAATCCTGGAATTGCTGCCCATCATGACTTGAGCCGTGATATTTTAGGGTTGTCTGCGTTTGTGTTTCCGGGAGGGGTAGCGTTAAAGGCTGGAGGAGTCATGACGGTGAATGCTTCGATTGACAATGGGTATACGGCGGTTGCTGGGCCAAACTTCCAGGGGGTGTTTTTATCAGCACCATCGATATTCGTAAATGGGCCATTTGTGACGGATGGCAATACGATTGTGCATGCTAGTGGGCCAATCAGTGCAGCGGTGTATGTGGCATCACCGGTTTCGCCATTTTTCCCAAGTGTTTACACGGCGGTGTTAAGTTCGACAAACGGGCCGGTGGTTAGCGCCTTTCCATGGCAGCAATAGTAAAGAGTTTTAGTTTTTAAGGCGAGGAATTTTGGTTGAAGTATCCTTGACGGTTTCCTAATAATCCATTGGTTTTAAGCAGAACTTTTGGTAAGAATTTATTAGAAGTAAGGATAATTCTTCTAAGGATTTAGTGGACTAGTTCTGGAAATCTTCTTGTTTAAGTAAAAACAAGAAGTAGCTATCTCTTTTATCTTGAGCGAAAAAATTAGAGCAATTATTCTATGTGTGGGAAAGACAAACGAAGGGCTGTACTCAGCAAAGCAGGGATCTTTTTGTTATCTTAAACAAAAAAACCAAGAGGGATAACCGTGGATCGTAGGGAAATGGAGCTTATTGTGGATTCTTCTCTTTTTGATCCTGATTATTACCTTCGATCTTATCCAGATGTTAGACTTAATGGGCAACATCCTTTAGTGCACTTTGTGGAATGGGGATGGAAGGAAAGAAGAAACCCGCATCCGCTTTTTGACACGGACTATTATCTTAGGAATAATGCAGATATTGCCAATGAACAGATAAATCCCTTGCTCCATTTTCTTCTTTATGGCGCAAAAGAAAAACGGAACCCCCATCCGCTATTTGATAGCCGGTACTATTTAGAAGAATGCCCAGAAGTAGAGAAAGAAGAGTTGAATCCTCTAGTCCATTTTATAAAAGAAGGTTGTCGAGCCTATCACAATCCCCACCCGTTATTCGATGTTCGTTTTTACTTGGAAAAAAATCCTGAAGTTGCCCAGTTGGAAGTTAATCCTCTTATCCACTTTTTAGAGCAGGGATGGAAGGAAGGCCGCAATCCTCATCCTGCTTTTGACTTAAACTATTATCTTCAGCAAAACCCGGATGTTAAACAAGCAGGAGTCAATCCACTGATCCATTTTATTGAACATGGATGGAAAGAAAAAAGAAGTCCTCATCCAGATTTTCCGATCGGCAACTTAGAATCGGTTGAAGCTTTTTCCCATGCTTTTGTAGGTCCTTCCAGTCAATTCGACTTTATGGGCGCAACCCAATTTTCTTTGCTATGGTCTTTGGGACTGCGTTCCTATCATTTCCTTCTTGATTTTGGCTGCGGGGCTTTGAGGGCGGGCAGGTTTTTCATCCAATACTTGCAGAAAGGAAGGTATTTTGGGATCGAACCAAACCGGTGGTTAATCGAAGAAGCCATAAAACATCAGTTGGGACTGGATACAATCAGGCTAAAAAAACCTGTGTTTGATCATAATGAGCGGTTTTGTGCTGAGGTGTTTGGTATTGACTTTGATTTTATTCTTGCCCAATCGATCTTTTCTCATACGGGAAGCGATCTGATTATTCTAGCGCTGAACAACTTTAAGCGTTCTTTAAAGGATGATGGACTGATTGTATGCACCTTTATGGAAGGAGAGGAAGATTTTAAAGGATCGGGTTGGATTTATCCAGAAATAGTGCGTTATAAGCCTGAAACGATCCATTCTATTGCTCAGTCTGCTGGGCTGTTCATTCGTCGGCTGAAATGGTATCATCCTAGACAGAGCTGGTTTCTTTTGGCCAAAGATGAACGAAGATTACCTGATCCCAAGGTTCTAGAACTGCTTAGTGGAATTGTTTTGTATGAACCAGAGTTTGAGGAAGGTTGGAAGAGAAGCAAAACAATTATCCCAATGCTTCAGAACCTACAGGATCAAGAAAAAAATGAGCTTTTAAATTCTTTTTCCTATGCTCAGATTGATCCCTTTTACATTCAGTTGGATAAAAACCATGTCCGAAGAACAAAAAATATTTGTCTTATTCCTTCAGAAAAGAACCGGAGGGGCGGGAAATATTCTTATGGGGAATGGGCTCATGTCATTGGCATATTCCAAACCTTGATTTATTTTAATCTGGAAAAGAAGATGGCTAACAAAATACTGGATGTGGGTTGCGGAACAGGACTTTTGGCAATGGCTTCTGAACCTTATATCCAAGATGGCGGCTATTACGTAGGACTTGACGTTTCCAAGGCTGACATCCAGTTTTGTCTAAGTCATTATCCTCACGGGCAGTTTAAGTTTATTCATTTTGATTTATCCAATTCTTTATATGCACCTGATCAGAATTCAAACCTTAGGCCATGGCCTATCGAATCGCATCAATTTGATTTAGTAACTGCTTTGTCTGTATGGACTCATCTCAGGGAAGAAGAAGCCAGGTTTTATTTTAAAGAGATTCGGAGGGTGCTTAAATCCCAAGGCCGAGCAATCATTACATTCTTTTTTTTAGATCAGATTTATAAAGAGTCTCTTCTTCGTCGTTCTTTTGGAGAACAGGGAAGGTTTCATAGGACTGAGCAGGGTAAATGGGTTTTTGGAGACCCTGCCTATGGTTCTGAACATTGGAGATGTCCTCAATGGGTCAAAATTCCAGAAGAAGCGATTGGGGTTGACGAGCAGGGCTTAAAAGAGCTTATGGAAGAAGCGGGACTGAGGCAGTTGGCTTATTATCCTGGAAATTGGAAGGAAATCCCTGGAATTTTTTTCCAAGATATTTTTGTGTTTCAACCTGAGTAATTATAGAAATGCCAAATTTAGTAATAGTCATTGGGATGCATCGTTCAGGCAGCAGTGCATTGATGCGGGCTTTGAGTTATTTAGGGGTGGAATTAGGCGAAGAGCTGCTTGAGGCCAGGCCGGATAATCCGAGGGGTTTTTGGGAAGACAAGGAACTCCTAGCGATCAACGAGTTATTGCTTCAGGCCAGTGGGCTGCGTTGGGACAGTTGTCAGCATCCTAGGGTGGATGTATTCAGGCCGGAGGTGAGGCGGCTTTGGGAGAGGGCGATAGAGAGTTTCAGAGGGAAGTTGAGCTGTGGGGATAGTTTTGGGATGAAAGACTCGAGGATGATTCGGCTGTTGGAATTTTGGCATAGTGTTTTTCAGGAGCTTGGAGTCAGTCCTAGTTACGTACTGTCTCTGCGGGATCCGTTATCGGTAGCGGAATCGTTGTTTAGGCGGAATGGGTTTTCGCAGGCAAAATCGTTTTGTTTATGGCTCTCTCATTATCTTTTGCCATGGGGATGGTATGCACCGTTTTTGAAAGTTGTGGTGAGTTATGACCAGTTGATGAGTCAACCGGGGGTGGAGTTAGAGCGGGTGGCTAGAAGGCTGGGTTTAAGGGTAGAGCCTGGGGTTGTGGAGAGGATAAAGGAAGAGTTTTTGGATCCGGCTCTGAGGCATGCGTGTTATTCGGAGGAGCGGCTAAGGGATCAGCTGAGTGGGTTTAATTTTTTGTATACGGTATGGGAAGCATTTGAGGATTTGGCGTATGGAGGGCAGGAAGAAGAAGCCAAGGCAAAGATTGAGAAGCTTTCTAGAGGGAGTTTTTCCTTGAATGAGCTCTTTGGTTTTGTGGACCAATACGAAAAGCTCGTAGAAGGGATAACCAGGGAGAAAAAAGTTTTAGAAACAAAACTTAGCAAGCTCTATACCCAACAAACACACATACAACAAGTAGTTGATGGACTGTCAGAATATATCGCAAAACAGGCGACAAAACTATATCCCAAGCAGTTGGAAGAACAAAAACAGCTGATTTTTTTTGGATCAAAAAAGAAACCGCAACCACAAGATCCGATTGTGGATCAGGCACGATTTGTTCTTGAACAAGGGATGTTTGATTTTGGTTATTACTGGAGCATTTATCTTGATGTGCGTAAAGATAGGAAAGATCCCCTTCTTCATTTTCTCCAGTATGGGTGGAAGGAAAGGCGCAATCCGCATCCGCTGTTTGATACGGATTATTATTTGAGAGAGAACGAGCAATTGGAAAAGGAAGGGATTAATCCGTTGGTGCATTTTTTAGAATGGGGATGGCGAGAGAAGAGGAATCCGCATCCGCTGTTTGATCTGAATTATTATTTAGGGCAGTGTCCACAGCTAGAAGCGGAGGGGCTAAATCCTTTAGTTTATTATCTGAAAGGAGGATGGGAAGGAGGAAAGAGTCCGCACATACTTTTTGATTCGAGTTATTATTTGGAGCAGAATCCCGAAGTAGCGCAGGAAGGGATCAATCCGTTAGTGCATTTTTTAGAGCGGGGATGGCGAGAGAAGAGGAACCCGCATCCGCTGTTTGATCTAGGTTATTATTTAGGGCAGTGTCCACAGCTAGAAGCGGAGGGGCTAAATCCTTTGGTTCATTTTGTGAAGTATGGGTGGAAGGAAAGGCGCAATCCGCATCCGCTGTTTGATACGGATTATTATTTGAGAGAGAACGAGCAGTTGGAAAAGGAAGGGATTAATCCGTTGGTGCATTTTTTAGAATGGGGATGGCGAGAGAAGAGGAATCCGCATCCGCTGTTTGATCTGAATTATTATTTAGGGCAGTGTCCACAGCTAGAAGCGGAGGGGCTAAATCCTTTGGTTTATTATCTGAAAGGAGGATGGGAAGGAGGAAAGAGTCCGCACATACTTTTTGATTCGAGTTATTATTTGGAGCAGAATCCCGAAGTAGCGCAGGAAGGGATCAATCCGTTGGTGCATTTTTTAGAGCGGGGATGGCGAGAGAAGAGGAACCCGCATCCGCTGTTTGATCTAGGTTATTATTTAGGGCAGTGTCCACAGCTAGAAGCGGAGGGGCTAAATCCTTTGGTTCATTTTGTGAAGTATGGGTGGAAGGAAAGGCGCAATCCGCATCCGCTGTTTGATGTTCAGTTGTATGAAGAAACACATCCAGAAACAGTAAGGACAAATGCTTTTCTTCATTATCTGGTTCATAAGCCAGAGGACTGGCAGGGGTATTGGGTGACGGAGGAGTTTGAAAAGAGGATTGCTGCGTTAGCTCTAAGTTGGAAAGATAAGAAAAAAGGTTCGCTTTTCCTGTTCATCGATCATGTTTTGGGAGGTGGAGCAAATTTTTATCGTCAACAATGGATCCATCAGTTAGAAAAAGAAAATCAGTTAATTTTTCTTTTCTATTATAATTTTTTTAAAAAAGGCTATTATGTACGGATTTCAGGTTGGGAAAATCAGCTCTTATTAAGCTGTAGCTGCCCAGATTCTTTTTTTTCTCATATAGGGGCCCTGTGTGAGGATTTTGATGGTCTAGAAATTATTCCTAATGCATTGGTTTCATTCCCTGAGCCTTTATCGATCCTTGAGTGGTGTTTGCAGCTAAAAAAACAGAAGGCAATCAAGATTATCGTTCCTATTCATGATTACTTCTGTATTTGTCCTTCTTACAATCTTTTGAACGATAAAGACCAGTTCTGTGGCATCCCGACAATTGAAGAATGCAGGCGTTGTCTTGTGGCTATTGATAAAGATGAAACTTATCCTAAAAATCTGAATATCGATTTATGGAGGGAAAAATGGCAAGATTTTTTGGAACATGCTGATGAAATTCTCTGTTTTTCTGAATCCTCGCTTTCCCTGCTCTTCAAAGCCTATCCAACTTTAGAGAAAAACCAGATTATTCTCAAACCCCATTCGATTGGGTCATTTCGCAAAGCAAAGCTAAGGGCTCCACAGCCAAATGAGGAAGTGATTGTGGGCATTGTAGGACACATCGATACGAAGGCTAAAGGTAAAGAACTGATTGGAGAGATGATTCAAACGATTCAGCTTGAAAAGTGGCCGATAAAGCTAGTGGTTATAGGAACGGTGGGTGATCCGGAGCTAGAAAAAAAACTGCATGTGTATGGTCCCTATAGGAAAGAAGAATTAGTATCTTTGATTGAATCTTCCATGGTAAATCTTTGTTTCTTGCCCTCGATTTGGCCAGAAACCTTTTCGTATGTTACTGAAGAGTTGATGGCAATGGGAGTTCCTTTAGCTGTATTCGATCTAGGAGCGCAGGCGGAAAAAGTCAGGCGGTATAAATGGGGTCATGTCATTTCTCACATTGATCCTCGGATTGCCTGTAAGGAAATTTGTGAGTTTGCTTTGCGGTTAGCGGAGCTAAAATAATCTAAGCAGGAATAGGAAAGAGTTTGTTAGAGAAGCCGTTTATGGGGAAAACAGTAGATTAGAGCTGTATCTATGAAAAATCTATAAAGGGGAGCTCTTGTGTTTAAAGCATGGTTTTCCTTTTTAAAAGGACTAAGGATTGATCGATCCATCAAACCTACTTTTTTTGAAAAAGCAAAGGCTACGGAAAAACCCAATGCCATGCCTCATTCGGATGAGCCACAGAAGAGCCATTTTTGCTTGGATTTTCCTAAGCCAATGGACCGGTTGATTATAAACAGCCCTGTTCTTGAAATTGACGGATGGTTTTTTGATTCTTCCGGACAGACGGCCCAATCGATTTGGATAGAAAAAGAAGGGGTATGTTACCCAGTGGAACCAGTGAGGAGGGAAGACGTCAAGAAGACTTACTCTTTTCTTGTGGATTTATGGTGTGGGTTTAGAGCAAGGATTCCATTATCCCTTGAATTTGAAAAAATAGAACTACTGGCCTTGCATCGTAGTGGTAGCAAAGAAGTGCTCTTTTCTTTTCAGGCGAAGTGGAGTGGACTTATACAAGAGGCAGACAGCCAAGCTCGTTTTGGTATTGACCAGCCGATAGCCGATCGGATCGTTACGGATGGATATTGGATTGAGATTAGTGGGTGGTGTTTTGACCAGCGTGGAAAAGCTGCCCAGGCGGTATGGTTAAAGTCGTCTCAGCAGCAGATTCGAGCCGAAAGTAGAATCCGACCGGATGTTAAAAAAGATTACCCCAAGCTTGAGGATCTTGGCTGTGGGTTTTTCCTTTTTTTGCCATTAACCGAAGAGGAACAAAGATACAGCCTTGAGGCGGAGTTTTTGGATGGAACAATTTATTCTTTGAAGACATTTTCTGCAAGAGGGTTCAATCGAAAAGAAAAAGAAGAGCAGTATGCCCGGTGGCTTTTAGAAGAAGCAAAATTTAAAGAGGAGGATTATTTAGCAAAGATTTGACAGGATACCCAGTTTGCTGTGCATCCTTTTTTTTCGATCCTTGTTTTTTATGATCAACGATGGAATGAGGAAGATGTTTGCCGCCTGCTTTCGACCTGTTTTTCTCAGTTTTATTCGCATTGGGAACTCTGGCTTTGTCCCTATGGCGCTGGATCAGTCTTTTCTGTTCAATCTTTTGAAAACCGTTGGCCTGGAGCCAAACAAAAGCTTCATTTTCTTAAAAAAACCTCTACAAAACTCGAAGCCTTGAATTGGGTTTTAACCTTTGCTCAGGGAGAGTATGTAGTGTTGATAGACCCTTCGGTCCAGCTTAGTAAAGAAGCTTTGTTTGTGTTTGTTGTAACAATTAATCGGTATCCTGATCTATTAATGGCTTTTTCTGATGAAGATTCGATGGATGAGTCTGGCAACCGATCGGATCCTATTTTTAAGCCTGGCTGGAATCCAGAGCTTCTTCGTTCTAATAATTACATTGGACAGGCAGCGATTTACAATAAGCAAACAGTTTTAGACCGGCTGAGCATAGCGCCTTTACTGGATGGTCAAGAAGAGTGGGATCTAGCTCTAAGAATTGGAAGTTTTGACTGCGACAAAGACAGAGTAGTTCATGTTCCTCGCATTCTTTTCCATCGCCGTGACTCAAAGCAAGCGGCTGGTCAGAATGACAGAGAAGATACGCAGCGATTGGTGTTAGAAGCCGATTGTCGTCGCAGGGGAAAGGATGAAGTAACAATCAAAAAAACAGAAGAAGGCTGGCATCTTCGGTATTCCATCGGTCCATTATCTCCTTTGGTTAGCATTATCATCCCGACACGGCTTCCTTTGCCTTATGTGCACAGGTGCATCGAGAGCATCCTTTCGAAGTCCACTTATCGGAACTTTGAAATCTTACTTGTGATAAACGGATACGGTTCTTTGGATCAAGAACAAAATGCTTTTTTATCCAAGTATTGTAACCTAAAGCAACTCCGGTTGTTGTGGTATGATCAGTCTTTTAATTATGCAGCGATCAACAATTGGGCTGCCAAAGAAGCAAGTGGCGAGCTTTTAGCGTTCCTGAACGATGACGTGGAAGTTATTAGTCCAGATTGGATAGAAGAGATGGCTGGACATGCTTTTAGGAAAGAAGTGGGAATTGTTGGAGCAAAACTTTATTATCCAAATCTGACTATACAGAGCGATGGAATGATCCTTTGGAAAGATTACCGAAGGTTCCATGGCATGAGCCGAGAATTGTCTGGTTATCTAGGTTTGGCAAAACTCTGCCAAAACCTAACTGGTGTGATTACAGCCTGTGCGTTGATGCGCAGAGAATTATTCGAATGGATCAAAGGGTTTGATGAAGAATTTGCCTACAATTGGAACGACTTGGATCTTTGTTTGCGGTTAAAAGAAAGAGGATACTGGACGGTGTGGACGCCTTTTGCTGAGCTAATTCATTATTGTTCAGTTTCCGTTGGACGAGAATCGGTCGACAAACAGCGGGAATGGGAGGAGGAAAGAGAACTGTTCGAAAAAAAATGGAAAGAAAAATTTCCATCCGATCTGTTTTATAACCCCAACCTGAGTGATTCAGCTCCTTTTTATCGGCTTGGGACTACTCCTTGGGATATAAAGGCTTGGGGAAAGGAAAACAAAGAATAAGTTTTGATTAAACGAAAAAAAAAACGTTTCTATCCTTTATAGGCCAAAAAATTGGATTGAGAATATGGCTGAGCCACAGCAAATGGATGCCGAAAAATGGATTCAGTCTTTGATTAGTAAAGTCCACGAGCAGACTGAGTGGATGAAGTTTCAACAGCAAGCTGCTGCCTTTGCTTCTTTGGCTTATGGTAGGCTGTGGGTTCAAGCACATCAGTCTTTTGAATTGGGCAAGCAATCTTTTGGATTCCGATCGATTTTTTCAAAGAAAGACAGCTCACAGCTTTCTACAGCTTCTTGGATAGTTGTTGGCAAAGAAATTGCAAAATCCGCTCTATTCGATCCCGCTTATTATCTCCAACAATACCCGGATGTTCGCC
Source organism: Methylacidiphilum kamchatkense Kam1 (assembly GCF_007475525.1). Classification (NCBI taxonomy): domain Bacteria; kingdom Pseudomonadati; phylum Verrucomicrobiota; class Methylacidiphilae; order Methylacidiphilales; family Methylacidiphilaceae; genus Methylacidiphilum (ex Ratnadevi et al. 2023); species Methylacidiphilum kamchatkense. The sequence goes on from NZ_CP037899.1 coordinate 269,928, forward strand.
TCTCTGGAGTGGATCCACTGACTCATTTTGTTTTGTACGGTGCAACTGAAAAACGCAATCCGAACCCTTTTTTTGACGTTGAATATTATCTTCAGCAAAATCCGGATGTGGCGGAGTCCAAAATCAATCCGCTCTATCATTTTATCTGCTATGGGTGGAAAGAAGGTCGCAAACCACATCCTCGGTTTGATCCAGCGTTTTATCTTGACAAGTATAAGGATGTTGCTGAGGCGGCCATTAATCCTCTGTCGCATTATCTGTTGTTTGGCCAGTTGGAAGGAAGAATTGGCTCTCCGGAGGAAGAGCGGCCGATTGATTCTCAGCAAAGAATTCTTATTAGCGGTTCTCTTATAGAAATTGAAGATTGGTATCCTTATGGATTTTCACCAAATCCAAGGTGGGGGTACGACAAGCCTGTACATCCGATCCTTTATTCAATAATTAAAAGATCTGAAGATCATTACCGCTCTCTTTTAACGGACTGGGTTCAGTATGCCGACGATATGCTTTCCTTTCCCCTTCATGACAATGGTTCTGAATTAGATCCATGCTGGGAAAACAGTTCTTTCCCACCTTTGGATGCGATAGCTCTTTTTGGCATAATCGCCACCACAAAACCCGCTCTGTTTTTAGAAATAGGTTCGGGTTTTACTACCCGATGGGCTTATGCGGCTAAAGCGCGGTATTCACCGCTGACGAAACTGGTTTCAATCGATCCTAACCCTAGGGTTAAAGTGGATACATTATGCCAGCAGCTTTTCCGAAAGCCTCTTCATGAAGTGCCTTTAGACATTTTTGAGCAGTTGGAAGCGGGGGATATCCTTTTTGTTGATGGGACTCATCGGATTCTGCAGGGATCCGACGCAACTATTTTCTTTCTGGAGATCTTGCCTATATTAAAGGCTGGAGTGATCATTCATCTTCACGATATTTTTCTGCCTTTTGATTATCCACCACACTGGCAGAACAGATTTTATTCCGAGCAGTACGTGCTTGGATCGATCCTTTTGGTTGCATCCGAAAAATACAGAATTCTTTTTCCAAGCTTTTATGTGAGTCAGCATCAGGAGCTTTTAAAGATTTTGGACCCGCTGTGGATAAATCCTAAGCTGCATAGTTTAAAGCCAAAGGGGGGCTCTTTCTGGTTTGTTAAGCATTAAAAAGCAGAGTGCATGGGATTTGCAAAAAAGAAAATTGTTAGTACTCGGTACAGCTTTTTTGGATGAGTGATGAAGAACAGGACTGACTATTGTTTTGCGGTGGAAAAACCGGCTTTTCCTTTTCTTTTTTTGAAAGGAAGAAGCATAAAAATCAAAGGCTGGTTTGTAGGGCAGAATGGACAGAAGGCTGAAGGGATTTGGGTGCAGCTCAAAAACCATCTTTATATAGCCAATTCCATCAGACGGGAGGATGTAAAAGAAAAGTTTTTGCAGTCGGGAAAGACAGTCGATTCGAATTGTGGGTTTGAGGTGGAGATCGAGTTGAGCAGAGGGATCAAACACCTCGTTCTTTACGCAGATATAGGCTCAGGCAAAAGGATCGAAATGGCCAGGTTTGTAGTCTTTGTAAGCAGAAAAGCACAAGAGAGTGAATCAAAAAAAATGGATAATCCTCTAGAGTCAATCGAAGATTGGTATCCTTATGGGGCAACACTTGAACCCAGGTGGGGATACAGCAAAGAGCCCCATTCGATCCTATTGAATATCCTGGAATCGAGTTATAAAACTTATCAAAAGTTCTTGCTTGATTGCAAGGCTTATCTGCCTGACTTGCTTTTAATCGAGACAACTCCAAGGACCGAAACGGATCCTTTCTGGATGAATGGATGGTTCGATAGCCTGGATGCCTTGGCGTTGTATGGGATGGTGGCTCTAAAAAAACCGAACGTTTTTTTGGAGATCGGTTCTGGGAATTCAACCCGGTTTGCTTATCTGGCTAAGAAAAGACGTTCGCCGTCAACAAAAATATTTTCAATAGATCCGGCTCCCAGGTCTGAAATTGATCGATTGTGTGATGAAGTCTATCGTCTTCCCTTACAGCAAATGGGACTGTTGGTTTTTGAGCGGTTGGAGCCAGGCGACATCCTTTTTTTTGATGGGTCTCATAGGTTGTTGCAAGCTTCTGACGTAACTGTCTTTTTTCTTGAAGTCTTGCCCATTATAAAACCTGGGGTTCTAATCCATCTCCATGATATATTCCTTCCCCTTGACTATCCCCCTCAATGGGCAAAAAGGTTTTATTCTGAAGCATACGTCTTAGCTGTGCTCTTTGCTTTTGCTGCCGAGAAGTTTGAGATTCTTTTCCCATCGGCTTTCGTAGCGGCCAAGCCCGAACTTACTACTATTTTTAATGAACTTTGGCAGAAGTATGAGTCGGATGGATTAAAACCGCATGGTGGATCTTTTTGGTTTATGAAAAAGATCTAATGAAACATTAATTAGCTTGTTAGCTATCACTGTTGGTAAGTTGTTCGCGGAATGGTTTATATAGCAAGAAAAACGATAGAGTAGCTTATTATAGAAAAGAGAATTTTATTGACGGGATGCTTTGCAGAGTTTTTAGATAAAGTCATTTTAATCAATCAGTTCAATTTGGATGTCCCCAATCGGTAAAATTTGTTTTTCTCTTGAAGAGCCTAAAAGGCGGTTATTTTTTTCGAAAGAAAGAAAAATTTGTTTTCGAGGCTATTTTTTCGACTCTTTTGGAAGGAAAGCCAAGCAGGTTATTCTCCAATACAAAAATGAAAGGATATTAGCCGATTCGCAGCATAGGGAAGATATCCAAAGTAGGTATGCGAGATCAAATATCCAGATTGAAAAAGAAGTTGGGTTTGAAGGCTGGATCGAATTAAGCCGCGGATTAAAAGAAATTGACATCTTAGCTGAACTCTCTGGTGGTCAAAGACTCCGGTTAGCTCGCTATTATATCGTCGTTTATGGCGCATCAAAACCCCACTCAAAGATAAAGCAGCAAGCAAATCCAGTTTGCCTACCGCCCGCTTACTTTTGTCTTGATGCACCACAAGCAGAAGAGCCGATAATAACAGAAGATATTTTTCTTGAAGTTAGGGGTTGGGTTTTTGATAAAGAAGGCAATCCTCCAAGTTCTATAATAGTAAAAAACTCTACTCGGGTATTCCCCTGCAAAGCAATCGCTCGCAGCGATGTGAAAGCAGATCATCCTATTCTAAAAGATATCTGGTGCGGCTTTTTGGCCAGGATACCCTTGGAAGAAAATCTCTTTGAATACATTGTGGAAGCAGAGTTTCCCAGTGGAAAGAAGCTTGAGCTAGGCAAGTTTTTTGCCCGTTCTTTTAATAGAGAAGAAAGAGTGAAATGGGATAGGGATCGCTACAGGGAATGGTTTGCCTTGTATGGTCAGTTAATGGGGAGGGAGGAGGAGCTATTGAGGGGGCGTCTTAGCGGGTTTGCCTACAAGCCATTCTTTTCGATAATAATGGGGGTGGGGTTAGGGGACAGGCTAGAGGGGGTCTTAGCGAGTCTCCGGTCGGTAGTAGGGCAGTGGTATGAGCGGTGGGAAGTGCTTTTGGTATTGTATGGGGGCAGGAAACTGGCCATAGAGGAGCTTAGGGGTGTAGGTGGGGAGGATAAGCTAAGGATCATAGAGTTGAGCTATCCAGAGAAGGTGAAGGCAAAGGAGGCTGGGTTAAGGGAAGCTTGTGGGGAGTACTGCATGGTATTAGACAGTGGGGAGGAGCTAGTAGCGCATGCGTTGTACGTATTTGTGGAGGCGCTTCAGGGGGATAAGGCGTTGGATTTACTGTTTGGGGATGAGGATAGGCGGAGTGGTGGGGGGCAGGTGTACAGTCCGGTATTCAAGCCTGGGTTTAATTATGATTTATTGAGGTCGGTGAACTATTTAGGGCGGCCTGTGGTTTTTAGGAAGCAGAAGGCGATGGAGGTGGGAGGGTTTGACGAGGGGTTGGAGGGGGCAGAGGAGTGGGATCTTTATTTAAGGATGACGGTGGGGAAGGTGGATGGGCGTGGGGTTTGTCATCTGCCTTATGTGCTGTGTCATCGAGGAGGGGAAGCGGAAGCTGGAGGGGGTGGAGGGAGTGAGGGGGTGGAGAAGGAGGTGGTGTGGAGGGATTGTAAGCGACGAGGGGTAGGAGTGGAAGGGATAGAGAGGATGAGGGGAGGGTGGCGGATACGGTATGGGGTAGGTGAGGCGAAGCCATTGGTGAGCATAGTGATGCCTTCGAAGTGTCAGCTTGCTTATCTTCGGCCTTGTGTAGAGAGTGTAATGAGCAAGACGAGTTATGATCGCTACGAGTTATTGTTGGTGGTGAATGAGAAGCGACTGAGGAATGCGGAGGTGGAGCGGTATTTGGAGGGGTTGAGTGGGGTGGGGGGAAGGTGCGACTGGTGGTGTATCCGGATGAGCCATTTAACTATGCGAAGATTAACAATGCGGCGGTGAGGGAGGCGCGGGGGAGGTATTGGCGTTGTTGAATGATGATTTAGAAGTGATTACAGGGGATTGGCTTGAGGAGATGGTAGGGCATGCGATGCGAGCTGAGGTGGGGGCGGTAGGGGCGATGCTGTACTATCCGGATGGGACGATACAGCATGCTGGGGTGATATTGGCGGAGCGGGGGATTCCGGATCATAGGCTTAGGAATGTGAGGAAGGAGGAGGCAGCGGAGGGGGGCTATCTTTGGTTTGAGCAGAATTTGAGTGCGGTGACGGCGGCTTGTGTTGTGATGCGGAAGGAGTGTTTTGAGGAGGTGGGGGGCTTTGACGAGAGTTATGCGATAGATTTAAACGACATAGACTTATGTTTACGATTGAGGCAGAGGGGCTATTTGATAGTGTGGACGCCCTTTGCTGAGTTTTATCATTACGAGTCGGTATCGAAGATGGCGGACATAGCTGAGCAGTATGCCCTGTGGTCGGAAGAAAACTCGAAGTTTATAAAAAAATGGCGGCCTGTTTTCCCGCTAGATCCTTATTACAACCCCAATTTGTCTTTCAAGCCTCCCTACTATAAACTCTCTTTCCCACCCAGGGTTAAATCTCTTATTAGTTGATTATTGGTGTTTAAGTTCTTCTTAGGATTGAATGATTTATACCAATCTTTTGCTATTAATCCATCGCTTAGAATAGGCTCAACAATATACTGCATTTGAAGAGGATTGGGAAAAATCAACTGCCCGAAGGTGATAACTTAATAGAAGGATTGCATGCAGGAATAGCCCATAGCTTGCTGGATCAAAAAATTATACAAAAGATTTTTTTTCGTTTTTTATTTTTGATTTAGAACCGATAGTATTTATTCTTACGATCAACTTTGTTCTAATCATTCATTAGTGGATTTATAATTTCTTCCAAAAGATCCAGAATCGATGAATCAAAACCGAAGCTTTTTCTTTTCGATCGAATCCCCAAAGCATCGATTTCATGTCGTAAGAGAAAGAAAAATCTGCTTTAGCGGCTATTTTTTTGATGGTTATGGTAGAAAAGCTAATCAGATCCTTATTAAGTGGAATGATAAACAAGTTATTGCAAATAGAGTAGACAGGGGGGATGTCCAAAGACTCTATGCTCAGAAAGGGATGGTTGTAGAACAGGCGGTGGGTTTTGAAAGCTGCATTGAATTGAGCCGTGGCTTAAAAGAAGTTGAAGTGATTGCTGAACTCTCGAATGGAGAGAAAATAAAGCTAAAGAAATTTATTCTCTACGTTTGGTCGAAGAAGTATTGCTTAGACCCGCTCTATAATAATAAGCACCAATTAGTTGGATATTATAATATTGAGAAGCCTCTTGAAAAAGAAGTCGTTTCGACCCAGCACTATATCGAGATAAGTGGCTATGTCGTAGACAAGGATGGCTATCCACCTCGAGTAGTCCAGATCAAAACACCTACTAGAAAATATCCCTGCCAGCAGATTTGCCGACAGGGGATTCAGAAAGATTACCCCTTTGTCAAAGACACTCGTTGTGGGTTTGCAGGCTATGCTTTTTTAGAAGATATACCAAAGCAATACAGTATAGAAGTAGAGTTTCTGTCTGGACAAGTGGCTGAATTAGCAACGTTCTTTGCAAGCCTAAAAGTTCAGGAGGACAGAAGAGAAAAAGAGCTCTACCAAAAATGGTTCAGCTGCTACGGTCAGTTAATGGGGAGGGAGGAGGAGCTATTGAGGGGGCGTCTTAGCGGGTTTGTCTACAAGCCATTCTTTTCGATAATAATGGGGGTGGGGTTAGGGGACAGGCTAGAGGGGGTCTTAGCGAGTCTCCGGTCGGTAGTAGGGCAGTGGTATGAGCGGTGGGAAGTGCTTTTGGTATTGTATGGGGGCAGGAAACTGGCCATAGAGGAGCTTAGGGGTGTAGGTGGGGAGGATAAGCTAAGGATCATAGAGTTGAGCTATCCAGAGAAGGTGAAGGCAAAGGAGGCTGGGTTAAGGGAAGCTTGTGGGGAGTACTGCATGGTATTAGACAGTGGGGAGGAGCTAGTAGCGCATGCGTTGTACGTATTTGTGGAGGCGCTTCAGGGGGATAAGGCGTTGGATTTACTGTTTGGGGATGAGGATAGGCGGAGTGATGGGGGCAGGTGTACAGTCCGGTATTCAAGCCTGGGTTTAATTATGATTTATTGAGGTCGGTGAACTATTTAGGGCGGCCTGTGGTTTTTAGGAAGCAGAAGGCGATGGAGGTGGGAGGGTTTGACGAGGGGTTGGAGGGGGCAGAGGAGTGGGATCTTTATTTAAGGATGACGGTGGGGAAGGTGGATGGGCGTGGGGTTTGTCATCTGCCTTATGTGCTGTGTCATCGAGGAGGGGAAGCGGAAGCTGGAGGGGGGGTAGGGAGTGAGGGGGTGGAGAAGGAGGTGGTGTGGAGGGATTGTAAGCGACGAGGGGTAGGAGTGGAAGGGATAGAGAGGATGAGGGGAGGGTGGCGGATACGGTATGGGGTAGGTGAGGCGAAGCCATTGGTGAGCATAGTGATGCCTTCGAAGTGTCAGCTTGCTTATCTTCGGCCTTGTGTAGAGAGTGTAATGAGCAAGACGAGTTATGATCGCTACGAGTTATTGTTGGTGGTGAATGAGAAGCGACTGAGGAATGCGGAGGTGGAGCGGTATTTGGAGGGGTTGAGTGGGGTGGGGGGGAAGGTGCGACTGGTGGTGTATCCGGATGAGCCATTTAACTATGCGAAGATTAACAATGCGGCGGTGAGGGAGGCGCGGGGGGAGGTATTGGCGTTGTTGAATGATGATTTAGAAGTGATTACAGGGGATTGGCTTGAGGAGATGGTAGGGCATGCGATGCGAGCTGAGGTGGGGGCGGTAGGGGCGATGCTGTACTATCCGGATGGGACGATACAGCATGCTGGGGTGATATTGGCGGAGCGGGGGATTCCGGATCATAGGCTTAGGAATGTGAGGAAGGAGGAGGCAGCGGAGGGGGGCTATCTTTGGTTTGAGCAGAATTTGAGTGCGGTGACGGCGGCTTGTGTTGTGATGCGGAAGGAGTGTTTTGAGGAGGTGGGGGGCTTTGACGAGAGTTATGCGATAGATTTAAACGACATAGACTTATGTTTACGATTGAGGCAGAGGGGCTATTTGATAGTGTGGACGCCCTTTGCTGAGTTTTATCATTACGAGTCGGTATCGAAGATGGCGGACATAGCTGAGCAGTATGCCCTGTGGTCGGAAGAAAACTCGAAGTTTATAAAAAAATGGCGGCCTGTTTTCCCGCTAGATCCTTATTACAACCCCAATTTGTCTTTCAAGCCTCCCTACTATAAACTCTCTTTCCCACCCAGGGTTACTCTTCTTCCTGAGGAGTGGAGATCTGAGAGGTTGTAATTGGAAGGACGATAGGAACAAGTATGAGGACGGGTTCGTTAAGCGAAGCAAAAAAAGTTCATTACTTGATAGAAAATCCCAAAAGCAAGGTGTTGTTTCTAAAGGATAGGCTATTGTATGTTTCAGGCTGGTTTTTTGGACCCGAAGGCAAAAGGGCAAAGAGAATAATTGCCCAGAGCAAAAATAGCGTCTTTGAAGCTGAAATAGTTGAAAGACCGGATGTAGAGCAGCAGTATTTCTCGCGGGAACTGTCGATCCAGAGGGATTGCGGTTTTGAGATTTTCTGTGATTTGAGTCGAGGTGTCAAATATGTCGTCATTAAAGCTCAAAAAGATTCGGGGAAATGGATTAAGCTTGGAAGTTTTATTGTTATTGTTCAGAAAACGAAAAGAAAAAAAACCATTAATTCCTATTATCAACATTGGCTAGAGCTTTTTGATTCTATTTCACCCAAAGACCAAGAAAAAATAAAAGCGAGGATTACAAAATTATCGATTCAACCACTCTTATCGGTTCTAATGCCCGTGTACAATACACCAGAAAAATATCTTATTGAATCGATTGAATCGGTCAGAAATCAGATCTATTCGAATTGGGAGCTGTGCATTTCTGACGATGCTTCATCAGATCCAGCAGTACGACGAATTTTGGAAGACTATCGCAGGAAAGATCCAAGAATCAAGGTAACATTCCGGCAGATCAACGGTCATATGAGTGCCAATTCAAACAGTGCCCTGGAACTAGCGGAAGGAGAATTCATTGTACTTCTAGACTCGGACGATCTGCTTGCTCCGCATGCCCTTTATATGCTCGTTGAAGAAATTAATAGATTCCCCGAAGTCTGTATCCTGTATAGTGATGAAGATAAAATTGATGAAATGGGCAAGCGGTATGATCCTTTTTTTAAACCTGATTGGAATCCAGATCTTTTCCGATCTCAAAACCTTATTAGTCATCTTGGAGCCTACCGAAGGGAGGTGGTAAAGAAGGTTGGAGGGTTTCGAATCGGTTATGAAGGGGCGCAAGACTGGGATTTAGCCTTGCGGGTATGGGAACAGGTCGGAGATAAAGCTATAAGACACATTCCTTATGTTTTGTATCATTGGCGTGCAGTATCGGGTTCAACAGCTTTGGACATCCACACAAAACCTTATGCTGCAAAATCGGCAAGAAGTGCCATAGTGGATCATCTAGCAAGAAAACAGATCAAGGCAGTAGTCCTTCCGGCGGGGCCATATTTCGAATATCATCGTATCCTCTACGATATACCAAAACCGTATCCCAAAGTCAGTTTGATCATGCTTTCTGCCTTCAAACATTCCTTGGTGAAAGATTGCATAGAAAGTATTCTTTTTAAGACCGATTACAAAAACTTTGAACTTTTAATTGTTGCCAATGGTCCTAATGGTACGAGCCCAGAGATAACCACCTATCTTGATCAGCTGCAAAAGAGAGCTCAGCTTAGGGTATTGTATGACGATCAGAGCCCTTTTAACTATTCGAAGCTGAACAATTGGGCTGCTGAACAGGTGGATTCGAATATTATCGGATTTATTAACGACGACTTAGAAGTTATCAATCCCGATTGGCTAACCGAATTAATGAGGCATATCTGCCGTCCAGAGATAGCGGCTGTGGGGGCTAAACTCTTTTATCCTCAAGGCACGATCCAGCATGCAGGAGTAGTGTTGCGCGTAGGCGGAGTGGCTGCTCACAGGTTTTCTGGCTTTAGCAGAGAATATAGTGGTTATTTTTCCAATGCCTTGCTCCAACAAAATATTGGCTGTGTGACTGCTGCCTGTATGTTGATCAAAAAAGAAGTCTTTGAAGAAGTAGGAAAGTTTGATGAAAATTTAACAATCGATTTTGGGGATGTGGATTTATGCTGCAAACTGATCAGTAAAGGCTATTGGATAAGCTGGACACCTTATGCCGAATTAATTCATCATGAATCAGTGTCTAGAGGCCGTCAAGCGAGCGAATATTCCAAAAAAGAATGGGTATACTGGCGTGAAAAATGGGGGAAAGTTCTTAGTGAGGATCCTTTTTATAATCCCTGTCTTTCTCTAGAATGTCCTTATACTTTGGCCTTTCCTCCTAGAAGGAAGAATCCTTGGAATCAATAGGAACAAGTTCCACAAGAATAGAAAGAATAGACTAGTTGTCTTAATCCTGACTTTTTTCCATAACACAGAGATATTGACCACATTGAGACGGATCGTTGTAGATCAGTTGCATCTCTAGCATTTGGGCATATTCTTTAAATACTTCTGGCGTTAGGTAAATATCCAATAAGAGTTCATCTTTTCCCTGTTCCATGGAGTTGACTCGTTGGATAAACATCTTTCTATGGATGTCATCTAAAATGCTCAAATAGCTGCATAGAATTCTGCCATTTTTTTTAAGCACTCTTTTAGCTTCTTTTAAGAAAATGAAACCTTCTTCTTCCAATAGATGGGTGAGGACTGAAAAGAAAACAACTAGATCAACTGAGTTATCTTCAAGAGGAAATTTATACTGGTTGTGAAACAAAAATTCCCAGCCTGGTCGATTACATCTATCCCTAGCGTATTCTAAGAGTTCGGGAACAATATCCATTCCTATATAATGCACTTGCTCAGCCATTTCGGATTGAGCTAATGCGTAAGCTAACCTTCCCGAACCACATCCTACATCGAGGATCATTTTGCCTTTTCTCAATTTGCCCCACTGGATGGTCAGATCTAAGAGGGTATTTCCCATTTTGATATAGTCAAACTCATTTCCTACGGCTAAAGCCATTGCTGTTTGCCGGTCATAGCATTTTAGTAAATTGGCTATGTATTTTGGATAATCCATTCTAGTATTCCAAATAAAATTGGGAACAGGTTTTCTTCCTTCGAAAATACCCCATTCAAGATAATGGACTAGAGGATTGACGCCGCTATTTGCCACATCTGGATTATTTTGTAAATACCATCTTGTATGAAATAACCGACTCGGGTTTTTCCCCTCTTTCCATCCTATTTCCATATAGTGCTCGAAGGGAGTTTGCCCAGAAAAACTGACTTCTGGATAGTTTTTTAAGTAATAGTCTTTGTCGAAATAGCCAAAACGGATAATTTTTTCTTCAATTAGATTCATTCTATAAGGTTTCCTCTCAAGGCCCTATAAATTCTAAAATGCATTTTTACTTTAGAATGTTGCTAGAAGGATTATAAAGAATTTTTGTTTTTTTTCTTCCTCTTATAAACCTGCTCATTAATAGGCTTCATTTTAGGACAATGCTTGTCGAATTTACATAGCAAAATAGAGTTAAAAATTAAGCAATCCACTGTTAGCTCTTCAAGGCAACCTTTATGTATTTTGTCCAAAACTTCCTTTACAATGCGATTTTTTTTAACCCCTCCTTTTATTTTTCTTTGCATTAGTTATTTTTCTTTTTCCATTTCGCTCATCCAAGCCCAACAAGCCTCTGCTCTTTCCGAAACTGTAGCAACCCTTCCTGAAGTGACTGTCGTGGCTTCTCCTGAACAACCATCTTCCTCATCCCTTCCCAACGCTTCGACTACCACATCGGTCTACGGACCGGACCTTTCCCTGATCGACATTCCTAGAGATGTGTTAGTTGTATCTAAAGAACAGCTTAAAACAGTAATGCTACAATCGGTCAATGATCTGGTCGCCTTTAGCCCTTCGGTTAATCCTACTCAGGCTACAGGCAACGTTGTGAGCGAACCGGTGGTCAGAGGCCTGCCTGCGACTGCGTTTCGAAATGGCATGCTTGTTGGCTTTTCAAGCGGAGGGAATTGGGGACCTCTTTTGAATGTGAACGCTGATGATTCAATGGATTTGGTCACTGGGCCCGTCAGCCTGGTTTATGGGCCGCAAGAGTTTGCTGGAGGCTATCTCAATGAAGTGACCAAACAGCCCTTTTTTGATCGTTTGCATGCAGATGCTTATTATACCATTGGCATGTATGGGAGTAATTTCTGGAATTTGGATGTAGGAGGGCCAATCAAAAAAGATAAACTGGCTTACCGGTTAGATTATTTTGGGCAGGAAGGCTATGGACCGTTTAACTATTATAACGGCTCTTACTTGAATCGCCAATGTGGGTATTTGGCTTTAAGCTGGAAACCCATGGAATCCGTTCGTATCGATTGGAATGGGGAAATAGACTGGAACAGCTTTTTGCCTTATGCAGGAATCAACCGGCCAACTCAATCCCTTATAGATTCTGGTTTGTATCAAAGCGGGTCCTGGATCGGCTATTATACACCTCCGGTTACCCCTTCGGCTCCATTCGGTCAATTTCATCCGGGCAGAGGGACTCCGCCTCCAGGCTTTGGTTACGCTATCGACTGGGGACCATTGGTTCCAATAAGTAGTCGGACCAATCTTTTTGATACCCCATTGGATTTTTCCAAACAGCTGTATGCCGTAAGTCAAGCCATAACGACGGTGCAGTTGACTGAAGATTTTTCCTTGATAAATAACAGCCTTTTTGAGTTCTATCAGGCCAACGCTTCTCAACCTGTTCCAGATCCAACTTGGGTCGTTATGCCCTATGGATATAATGTGGAAGATCGATTAGAACTGCTTTTTATGGAAGAACACTCGGCTAAGGAGTGTTGGCACAATGTGGACGTGGGATTGGCTTTTCGGTTTTTAACGGACTTGGAATATAGTGGAAGCTGGCATCCGGTAAGTAATCAGGCAAACTTGATCCAGCCACTAACCCAAGCGCAGGCTCCAGCGATCGTTCCCTATGCTCTTGCAATAAGCCCAGCTTATAACAATCCATTTCTTACCGATATTCCCATTCCTGGCTATCCGGGAGAATTTTTTAACGTAGACAATTTTGCTTCCACTCAGTGTAATTTTTATGAGATTTCTCCATTTTTACAGGACATCATTCATGTAGGGGAAAAGTTTAATCTCTTTTTAGGTGGCAGGTTAGACGCTTATTTCGTTAATGCGCAACCGCCCTCTGGTACGCCTCCCGAACTTCTTTATCCCTTCACGGCCTATGAAGCTACTTCCATGAGTGCTTTGCTTCCTCAGCTAACCATCAGCCCTACCTATAGGCCGTTTCCTTGGATGAACTGTTATGCTACGTATTATTTTGGTCAAACGACAGCCCAATCGATCTTTGGCAGCTTTGCTCCAGAATTTACTTCCACCTATTATCATCAGACCCAATCCCTTTATGAAGTAGGGACAAAGTTTAATCTGCTTCACGACACTTTCTTTTTAGGTTTATCGGCTTACGCGCAAACCGGGTTTATCCCTGCGTTTGTATTGCCGGGAGGAACGACTCCTACGGTTTCCGCTACCGTTGAAGGCATTCAGCTTCAAGGAAATTATCAGCCGACTCGTCGGTTTTGGGTTAGTTTTGGATTTAATTATATGCAGGGTTACGAAAACTGGACGAACACTAATGGCGTTGGTCCGACAACTTTCACCCCTTATTCTGCAACTGTTGCGGCTCTTTATGGACTGCCGGTAAGCACGATCGTTTCTCTTGCTCCAGGAATCTATCCTTTTATTGGTTTTCCCAAAGAATACGGCAATCTCATGGTCAGCTACAAATTTGATTGGGGCCTTGGAATTTCCCTCTGGGCTATTACTCAAGGAGGACAATTCCTTTCTTACGATTATTCGGTCCGGGCGCCTGCTTGGTATACGCTCAATGCCAGTATCTTTTATACTTTCTCTAACTGGGAAGCAAGAATATGGTTCTACAATTTTACGGATCATCATTACTGGATTGCTGGGGCTCCTGGATTTACTCCAGCACGGACGGCAAACCTCGAATATGCGGCTTTTCAAATGCCTTTTTGGGTTCAGGCTATGATTCGGTATTCGTTTTGAATTACTGATCGAGCCAGCATTATGGATTGCTACAAAGACTATTGAATTCTCTAAGTCTTCTTAGTGCGGCTTGTTATCCAGATGAGGTCTTGGGTTAAAAGCATAGGAACTCTTTTTGACTGCATCCTTTTTAGGTTTTATCGATCGACATTTTTCAGGTTCTTATTGATGAAGGGAGGAGGCCAGATCACTTGCATATGCACCTCAACTACTCCCTCCTTCAACATGCCCAGCCGCCATGCGGCTCTCTTGGATAAATCCAGGCAACGACCTGCCACATAAGGCCCTCGGTCATTAATTCTGACAAGAACCGTTTTATGGTTCCGGATGTTTTTCACAACGACATAGCTCCCAAGAGGAAGGGATTTGTGTGCTGCGGAGAGCGCCAAAAAATCATAATGCTCTCCCGAAGCAGTAAGACTATCTACATACCATGAGGCTTTGCAGTGGAAAATGGGAAGTCCAGGAAAGAAAAAGGGCTCTGTTACATAGTATAGAAGAAAACCGAAGGCAAATATCAAAAGCAAAAGAATCAATGAGAGCAAGCGCATGAAAAATGCATTTTACTAGAGAAGAAAAATGTTTCTGTTCTTTTTTGTTTTAAAAACATACAGAGGTAAAAAAACTCTCATCAATCTATTTTAAAAGATTAAAGCAGAGGTTTTGCAATATTATCGATGTGAGTTTTGCAGTTCCCTTTTTTCTTTTTGCATGCAAGAAAAAGAAGGCTTTTTCTGCTTACCCTTTGCTTGCGGATTCCTCCGTTGCCAGGTGCTCTGGCTTATGGCGCATTTTCTTTATTCAAAGGCTTCTGAATAGGAAAAAGAAGGCAAAAAGATATTTTTACCTATAGCATCCAACGGTTTAGCCCATGGCTTTAATTCTGTCCATTGATCTAGAGATTCTTCATCGCTATCTGTTTTTCTTAAACTGTTCAAGTCATAACGCTCGTAATAAGGGGGAATTTCTTCAGCAAACGAACAGAGCACGATCCCACGACCTTCCTTTTCAAAATACCAGTTTTTCAGTTTCTGATATTTCCCAAAGATTCTAGAGATTATATTGCCTTCTCTATAGATTTCTACAAAAGATCTATCCGTTTCTTTGAGTGTCCGTATCCAACCAACCGTCCCATTTCTTGCAACTTTAGCTTCTAAGCATTTTCCTGGGTATTCCAGGATAGTTTTCTGTCCGCTTTGCATAATAATAGTAATTCTTGTTGTTTTAGTATTATATTTCGTTTCCACTCTTACTGGATCATCCTTTTCGGTGCTCTTCTCATGACGGATGCAAAAAGGAAGGAAATCAACGTCTTCTCTTAAAAGCTGTTCCCATGCTTTGGTTCCAAAGGCCAATTCTTGACTACTTTCTGTTTTTATGAGTTTTCCATTTTCTAGGTCAAAGACTTCTACTCTAATATCATCTCCATTCGCATTGCGAGACCGAACGGCAGCAACCATATTCCCAATATCTTCTATTTGGCACAGAACCCATGCTTCAATGAAAGGATAGGTACTGTGGATTTTTAGGGTTTTAGGATTTGCCTCTTTTTTTTCTCGTATTACCAAAGTATCGTCTGCAAAATCGACAGAATGACCGATTCCTTTATGTATTCCTTCAATCCATCCAATGAACCGGTCTGTCTCAATGGGACAAAGTCCCAACTGACTTAGCAGGAAGGAAGAATCCGTTATTTTCCCATGAATCCACCGTGACGAACAGGTTGGATAGGAACAAGGTTCATTCGTCGTCAAAAGATGAGCAGAAAGAATGAGAACCCCTAAAAAGGGAAAATAGAACGATATCAAAAAAAATGGATATCGAATAAATTTCAGCATCTAGTGCATATCCCTTCAAGGCAGAACAGCAAGCGTTCTCTGCTTGGTTTTTTTAATAGTTTTCATAAAAAAGAGTACTAGCTCTGATCTTTTTTAGCTCGCTCTCTACTTCTTCTTTGGTTGGGAAAGAGGTTCTTGCCCCTTTTCGTGTACAGCTTAAAGCAGCTGTTACGGTCGAAAAAAGGAGAAGTTCTTTCCAGTTGAATCCACGAGCAAGCCCCAAACTAAAAGCTCCATGAAAGGCATCCCCTGCCCCATTGGTGTCCACAGCTATGATTGGCAAGCTTTTCATCTTACCTTCTTGGCCTTGGCATTTCCACAATACCCCTTTTTCACCAAGCGTCAGCACAAAATTTTTGTATTCTTTTGAAACCTGTTCGAATGCAATGAGAGAATTGTTGGAAGATGTTTTTTGTAATACAAACTTTTCTGAGGCAACGACATAATCTACTTCTGGAGCAAGGACTCTTGTGCCTTCGTGAAATGAGCCAGCATCCAGCACGGTCGGGATGTTTTCTTTCTTGGCTAATTTTAGAAATTCTTGAGAAGCGGCTAGCTCATGTCCATCGAAAAGAATGACTTTAGGCTTAATCAATGTTGTATTGATACCTTCTCCAGAGAGCTGAGGAGTCGATTTTTTGTAGTTAATGACCGCTCTTCGGCCATCTGGTTTAACTAAACAACAGGCAACCGGAGTAGGTGCGTTGCCGCGTTGGACTAAGCTTGTGTCCACTCCTTCCCGTTTGAATTCATCAAGGATTTTTTCGCCGAAATCATCCTTACCAACATACCCACAGAATGCCGAGGTGCCGCCTAGTCTTCTAACAGCCACGGCGGCATTCGCCCCTGGCCCTCCTCCGCAAATAATGAGGTCAGTTGCAAAGATTTTCTCATCGCTCTTGGGGTCTTTTTCTACATAAAAAGAAAGGTCGTAACAACTGTGGCCAACTGTTAGTACCTCAATTGGGTTCATCGAAAGAAAATCTTTTATAAAAGATTTTCTAAAGGGAAAGCTCAATTTAGAAAAAAAACAATCGATAAAACTGACTATGCATCGATCTTTTTAAGGTGAAACATTCGGATAAAAAAATTGCGGTTAAAAGAGAACAACTTATTGTGCTAATAATGGAGGGAAAATCTTCTATTATCTATGTCTCTATTACGTGTTGGTCTTTTCGTTAACAAAGAAAAAAGGGGGGCTTTTGAACTTCTTTTGGAGCTTGTGGAATATTTTAATAAAGAAAAGATAGCTTTTATATTGGAGGATTCCACCGCTAGGCTTATTGGGCAAAGAGGCATTTCTATAAGCCGATTTTCTGAGGAGGTAGATTTGATTTTGGTTGCAGGGGGTGATGGAACCATTATCAGAATAGCCCATGAAATCTTTCCATCTCCTGTTCCTATTCTAGGAGTTAATACTGGGAGTTTAGGATTCCTTACGGCAGTTTCCAGGGAAGAAATTCTGCCACAGCTCCCCAAAATATTGCAAGGTCGTTTCAGAAAAAGCCCCAGAATGGTTCTTAAGGCCGTCGGCTCTGCTTACGGAAATAATTTTGAAATTCCTTGTTCTTTGAACGATATTGTCCTTTTTAGAGGCGCTTATTCCCATATGGCGACAATTGATGTTTTTGCCCAGGGAAACCTCGTGACCGAATTTCAATCCGACGGTCTTGTTGTTTCCACTCCTACCGGTTCTACAGCCTATGCATTGTCAACCGGAGGTCCGATTGTTATGCCTGAATCTGAAGTTTTTACTCTTAATCCTATTTGCCCTCATACTTTGACTAATCGATCATTAGTATTTCCTGAAGAGGTCACTTTGCGGTTTTCTATACCACTGGGTGGAGGGCCAGTACGACTCGAATATGATGGGATTGCTTACGGAGATCTCCATCCTGGGGATTGGCTTGAAATCGAGGCGAGCCCTAAAAAAGTTATTCTAGGGTTTCTTGAGGAGAGGAACTTTTTTGAAATTTTAAGAAGAAAGCTGCGTTGGAGTGGAGCAACCGTGGAGGATAATGCATGAAGGAGCTCGGCTTTCGATTGGTCCAACGGTTATTAAGAATGGGTGAGCGATGAACCTCTCTGATGTATTAACCCAGGATCGAGTCCTCGTAAATTTATCAGCCAAAGATAAGTTTGAAGCAATCACTAAGGTAGCAAAAATTCTCGAACATAGTCCACTGCTTCAATCTTTTGATGCTTTCTTAGAGGCAGTCTTAGAAGCTGAAAAATCGGGGTTGACCTGGTTTGAACAAGAAGTCGCTTTTCCGCATATCCGCAGTCAAGTAGTCAAAGAGTTAGTCATAGCCGCTGGATTTTTCCCTTCGGGCGTGTTGTTTAGAGAGGCTGCTCCATTAGTGCGATTGATTTTTGTAATCGGTGCTCCTAAAAAACTGAACACCAATGACATTATCGTAGTCGGGGCATTGGCAAGGATTGTTGCGACCAATAGACAGCAACTGTTAAAAGCAAAAAGTGCTGAAGAATTTGTTAGTCTCATTGCTAGTCTTGAAAAACAACTCCAATAACCAATTTTATAAAAGTTTCCAGCTATTTCTTCAGTAGATTCAATGTCTATAAGAAAGAAAGCTTGATTCTAATAGAGATAACTACAAAAAAGCCAATGCTGCTATAGGAAGCTAGCCACAAAAGTAGGAATAAAAAGATTGGTAGAAAGAAAAAGTAGCACAGGGATGAAAAGATTAGAAAGGGGTCTTTAGCCCGGAGGAAATTTCTTTTTGTTTAGCTTATTTTAGGTTAAAGTGATTTTATATCAGTTAACCCGCTAGGACAGGTGGCTGAGCGGATGAAGGCGCTCGACTCGAAATCGAGAATGGGGACAAAACCCCATCGCGGGTTCGAATCCCGCCCTGTCCGTTTCCCTTTAGGCTAAAAGTCGGAATAAAGAATCGTCGTGGTTGATCAATGGCTCATGCGTATTCACTGGAAAGATCCTATCCGTTCTGCATTCCTAGAGTGAGGACGCTATTCCGGAGGAATTTAGACAAGAATAGGAAAGAAATGGTTCTTTAAGAAAGAATTATCGACTGTTTTCAGAAGAAAAGAGACGGTTTTTGGGTTGACTTGAAAACACAGCTTTAACAATGTTTTCATTTTCACCATTTTTGGGGATGATTCTCAAAACATAGGCTGGGTGTCTTGGTGAAATATAAAAACTATCTCCAGGTTCAAGTCTTGCTAAGGTCCGTTGCTCCTGTGGATTTATAAATATAAACCGGGTTTTAGGGGTTACGATTGTTTGAATTAAAGGTAAAAATCCTTTGATATCAGGTTTTGCTATCAGTGCCTTATTTTTTTTATTAAACCCAACAACTTTAAAATGCCCATAGACCCAGAGATTTTTAACTTTATGTTTTTTGATGTAGGTAGAAAAGTTTTGAGTGGAGACAAGATGACTTTTTTTAGGTGAATAAATGGGTACAGTAGGACTCGATGCTCTTTCTGTTGACTGAAGGCCATCTGTTTTTTTATTCTGGTGTGTTTCCAATTGCTTTTGGGCTTGTTCAATGGCCTTATCAAGCTCTTCGGTTTCTGAACCGATAGCTTTGAATGGCAAGATGAACAGTAGAGTACAGAAAAGGAGCAAAGGGAATTGTTTCATAACAAAAAAATGGCCTTATCATTTATTATTGAGTTCAACAAGTTTTGTTTTTAGAAGCGCAGCTTCTTTCTTAATTTCTTCAAGCTTTTCTTTGGTCAGTGGGCCATTCTTTAGTTCTGCCAAAAGCTCCCTCTGTCTTTTGATAATATACTCTTTTATTTTTTGTCCCTGCATTTGATATTCGTTCAGGCTGTAATAGGGCTGAGGAGATTGGGAGACAGTGCAACCGGCGATTTCTAAGCTAAAAGAAAATGGAATGACGCAGTGGAAAATCATTGTATTATTTGTAGCGGTAACATCGAAGAGATAGGCTTTAAGTTCTTTGCCAAACGAAACGGTTGGTGCAAGGTTCTTAGCAAAAGCTTGAGACAGCTTTTGATAGAGAGATGCAGGAGTTTCTAAGTAAGTCCAAAGTTCAGCTGTTTGTCCTTCTTTTTTCGAATCTTCTGTAGGAACCCATACAATCATTATCCCAGTGAACGGAGACCATACTGGTTCTATGCGTTTTGCTGTAAACTGTCCGCAAATGACCTCTGCGGTCTCATCTTTCCAATAATTCCACAGTTGAGGAATGAAGGAAGAGGGATGATCTTTGTATTTTTGTAGGAGTTGAGGGAAGTCAAAGAAAAGTTCTTCTTTGCTTAAAGCTGTCTTTAGTGTCCAGCCATAAGGCATGGATTTGGAAAGTTTCGTTTCTTCTTTTTCTAGTATTTTGGATATCTCTACTTTCGGTTGGAATAGAGAAAGGAAGGTATCTCTTTTATAGAACATCAGCAGGCTCAGCGCCAAAAAGCAAAGGACAACTAGGGAAAGAGATCTCGCGTTGAGTTTTAATTCTAAGTTCTCTGCCCACCGGATAATCTCTGATCGATCCTGGCTGACAGTGGGTTCTTCCTGCCCACAAGAAATGTCCGTCCATGGGGGCTGGGTGGCTTTGTCCTTATAAAACCAGAATGAGAGGCTTCGGAAAATCCAAAGTAATGGAGTTGAGAGGAGAAAATAGTAGAAAAGAGTCTTAGAAACAAACGAGGCAATAAAAGCAAAGACTAAAATAAGAGCCGGTTGGATAAGAAACCAGAACCATTGGTTTTGTGGTAGTCCAAAACGAGGCACTCCCCAAAATAACGGATTGCGTTGGATCTTTTTCTTTTCTTCTTCAAAGTAAGCAAGAAACGTTTCGTAAAAGTAGATAAGAGTTAAGAACCCAGAAAAGAGAAGAACGACTGTGATTTCAGAATGGGTGCTGTGCTTATTTAGCCAGGATAACACCAAAAGGATACCCAGGGAAGTTAAGAATCGTTTTGGATGGGCATAGTTTTTCCCTAGTCTGTGGACGGTCAACAGCTCACAGGGCAAAAACCAAGAGATATAAAGAAAAAACAGTTTTTTCAGTAGAACGACTCGGAAAGCAAGAGGCTTATTTTTTTCTGTTTGTTTCATAGGAAGATAAAACTAAAAAACAAATGGCATGTTATTACCAAACATTGCTACCAGTTTTTTAAAGAATTTTACCTTCAGCCTTTTCGCTCTCCTCCTCTGACCAGAATATACAAGCATAGATTTTTTAATAGAAAAAATCAAGCATTCCTTTTTGAGGGTGTGAGCTAGGACATGCCTATAGAAAAGAAGGTATTTTTACAAATTCTTCTTTTTTAGGAAAATCAGCTATGTCAATTTGGTAGCGAGTTTTTAATGGTCCTCTTTTTTTAAGCTAGAAAAAGCTATTTTGTAGCTAGGAGTCATGTTGGAAAAATTCGCTACTACTTTGCTTGCTCATAAGCCTTTTGTCTACCTCCTGTTGTTTTTATATCTCTCTGCTGGTCTGTATACGGCAACCCATCTGTCTATCGATGCCGTTCCAGATATTTCCAATGTACAGGTGCAGATTATTACTCCCGTACGGGATTTTGCTCCAGAAGAAATCGAAAAGCTTGTTACTTTTCCTTTGGAAAGGGAATGTTCAGGGATCCCTGGCCTTGAAGAAATGCGTTCCGTAAGCAAGTTTGGCATTTCACAGATCACCTTAGTGTTCAAAGATGGTACGGATATTTACAGAGCTAGGCAGCTTACGGGCGAAAGACTCATTACAGCGCTCGATAAAATTCCACAAGGGCTTGTACCAAGACTTGGCCCGATTAGTACGGGTCTAGGAGAAGTTTTTGTGTATGCTCTTGATTGGGAAAAGGACCATCCCAATAAGCCCAAAAGCCGTTTAGAAGAGCTGATGGAATTGAAGCTCATTCAAGAATACCAGATTAAGCCGCAGCTTAGGATGGTCCCTGGAGTGGCAGATGTGAATACGCTGGGGGGGTATGATAAGGAAATTCTGGTAATGCCAGATCCTGAAAAATTGATGAATCTAGGGCTGACAGTCAAAGAACTTAGTGAGATCGTTGGGAAGAATGTGGAGAATGTGGGTGGAGCCTATATAAAAAGGGCTGGAGAGCAAATGACAGTTAGAGCTGTAGGCAGAGTAGAAGATCTGCCTCAGATAGAAATCTTGCCAATAAAATATCCGGGTTGGACAAAGCCGCTCTTAGTTAAAGATATAGCGACAGTGGCCGTAGGAGCCAAAATTAGGGTAGGGGCCGCTTTGGTCAACGGGAGGGAAGTGGTTCTTGGGACTGTGCTCATGCGGGTCGGAGCTAATGGAAGAACGGTTTCTCAGAAGGTGTTGCAAAAAATCCAGCAAATCGAGCGGCAACTACCAGAAGGGGTCAAAATAGAAGTACTCTACAACCGCTCAGAATTTATTGATCAGGTGATTCACACCGCTTTTTCTAATCTTCTGGAAGGGGCCACTCTTGTGGCCATAATCCTCTTTATTATTTTGGCTGATTGGAAGGCTTCTTTAATTGTTTCTTTCACCATCCCTCTTTCCTTTCTTTTTGCTATCTACGGAATGAGGCTTTTTCATTTGTCTGGTAATTTGATGAGTCTGGGAGCCATCGATTTTGGTCTCATTGTCGATGGAGCGGTCATAATGGTAGAAAACATTCTTAGGAAACTTGCTGAAAGCCAATCGAAGCTAGGGAGCTGTCTTCCTAGAAAAGACAAAGAGTTAATAGTCAAAGAAACTATTTCTGAAGTAGGCCAATCGGTGCTTATAGGAGTTTTAATCATTACTTTTGTGTATGTCCCCATTCTTAGTTTAAGCGGGGTGGCAGGTAAGACTTTTAGGCCCATGGCCATAACTGTTATCTTTGCGTTGATTGGTTCCATTTTATTTAGTTTTACTTTCATCCCTGTCATTTCAGCGGCTGTCTTGGGAAGGACCAAAGATTTTCAGAATCATGGTAGAGAGTTCAACCTATTAAAAAAAATCTATCGGCCTTTCCTTAGGTTTACCCTGAACCACGGTTGGTTTTTTGTAGGGGTAGCTCTTTTGTTCTTTCTCATTGCGATTTTGAAGTTTGGTTCTTTGGGAGCGGATTTTGTACCTAAGCTTGATGAGGGTTCCTATGACATCAATATTTTTAGAGAAAATACTATAGGGATAGATGCTTGTGTGGGAATGGAAAAGAAAACCGAAGAGGTGCTGCTCCAATCTTTCCCTGAAATCCGCTATGTCTATTCGCGTATTGGAATGGCGGATATAGCCACGGATCCAGCAAGTCCAAACGAACCGGAGCTTTACGTTATCTTAAAACCCAAATCGGGATGGAGAAAGATCAATGGCAAACCGATTTCTAAAGAGGATCTGGAAGACCTGATGGAAGAAGAAATAAAGCTTAAAGTTCCAGGCCAAGCCATGATTTTCTCTCAACCTATTGAAAACCGGTTCAATGACATGCTCCAAGGCGTTAAAGCGGATGTGGCTTTTAAAGTTTTTGGTTCCGATTATTTGACCATCTATTCGCTGACGGAACAAATTAAAAAGCTACTAGAAAATGTCCGTGGCGTGGTGGGCCTAGCCTTTGAAACCTCCGGGGTTGCTCCATCTCTGGAAATCATCCCTGATCGCCTAGCTATGGAAAAATATGTCGTCCAATCCAGTGAGATTAATGAAGCTGTCTCTGGAGCCTTAGGAGGAAAGACCGTTGGACAACTCATCGATGGAGTCAGACGCTATGATATTGTAGTCAGATTTTCGGATACAGAAAGAAACAATATGAATGCTTTGCTTTCTCTGCCAATACGCTCAGGTACTGGAGGCATTGTCTCCTTATCACAGGTTGCTTCTGCAAGCTACGAAAATCGACTCCGATCCATTTCTAGGGAAAATGGTATCCGTCGGATCGCCTTGCTTGTAGACCTAGAAAGAAGGGATTTAGAAAGCTTTGTTAAGGAAGCCACAGAGAAGATCAATCGATTGGTACATTTTCCTCCAGGCTATTTTTATGAAGTTGGTGGACTCTACAGGAATTTTATCGAAGCCAAAGAAACATTGAAAGTGGTTGTTCCAATGGCCTCTTTGGCGATCATGATGCTCCTTTATTTTCTCTTCAAAAACTTCAGGCATTGCTTTATTGTCTTTTTTTCTATTCCGCTGGCGATTACAGGAGGCATATTTTCTCTTGTGTTGGCAACTCTTCCTTTCAGTATTTCAGCATGGATAGGGTTTATTGCTGTATCCGGAGTGGCTATTCTAGAAGGACTTGTATTGTTAGGAGCTATTAACCGCATCCGTCTTTCTGGATATCCACTAGAAGAAGCGATCGAAGAAGGAGCGCTTATTCGGCTGCGGCCTGTATTAGCTACTGCGTTGGTAGCAAGTTTAGGGTTCTTCCCCATGGCCTTTGCTCAAGGTCCCGGAGCTGAAGTACAAAGGCCTTTAGCGATTGTTGTTATTGGAGGGATTGTTTCTTCCACGCTTTTAGATCTTGTAGTCCTTCCTGTATTTTACCTGTGGGTGGAAAGTCTATGGGATCGGTGGCAACAAAAATCATCTACTAAATGGGATGGAACCAAAGGTAGTTCTGTAAAGTAAAATAAGCAGCAGCCCTTAGAATGAGAGCAATAGAAAGAAGATTTTGAGCAGGAAAGGAGGCAATCTTCAACACGAAGCCTGCCGCCGAAGAAAAATCAACGAAAGAAAGACAAAAAAACCACTTTTTTTATCCAAGAGTGAATAAAAAAACTGCCTCCTATCTATTGAATCAGACTCTTTTACAACGAGCTTGTAGGCTTTTTAAGCTTGTCTTTAGGAAGAAAAGAAACAAGGATCAAACTGCCTATGAAGTAGCATAGGGGTAAGAGCATGGGAGTTTTAAAGGAGTTTGTGGCAATAAAAAGATAGCTAAAAGACAAGGGGCCAATGCCAGTTGCGATCCGGCAAATCAGACCCCAAAGCCCAAAATGCTTGCCGATTTTGTCTTCATCTGATAACAAGCTCATAACGGCTCGGGCAAGGGAAAGAAGAGAACCATTTCCAATACCAATGAGAAAGGATGCCACATAAAAGGAGGTTTTTGTTTCAGCAAAAACAAGGCTGCTAACACAACCGATCCAAAGCAAAAGATCTAGTTGAAGGGATCTTCGGGATCCCAACTTATCTTGGAAAAACCCAAAAATAAAAGAACCAAGCGTGCCACCTGCTTGAATCAAAAGGAAGATGCCTACCTGTTGAGCTCCTGTAATGCCGTATTCCATCTGCGCATAGACCGCTAGTATAATCATGAGAATAGTGGCTGCAGAAAAGAAAAGAAAAGAAGCAGCAAAATAAAGGAGCAGGGGTTTATTATGGGCAATGAGAAGAGCTGTTTCTTTAAGGTCAGTGAGGATTTTTAGAAGCGCTTGAGCAAAACTTTTGGTAGGAGTGGATTTTTTTTGGAGTTCCAGATTAAAGAATAGTGGAAAACCGCACATCATATAGATAGCAGCAACGATAGGAAAACAGAGTCGAAGAAGCTCGGTATTCGACACCGTAAAGCCAGGAGACAAGAGTGGATAAACGAGCAATAAGCTAAAAATGCCGCCTACATTCCCAAAAGCCCTCGTCCAGCCTGAAAATCTGCCAACAGAAGATGGAGGAATCAGTTCAGGTAGAAAACTTGAAAAAATATTTTCGGTAAAAGAAAAAGAAATATTCGCTACTGAATAACACAAAAGGCTTTTCCAGACATCCCCTTCGTGAGTCGTGCCTAAAAGCGCTGTTGCAAGGATACAGATCACAAAGAAGAACCCAAGAAGAAATTTTCTTTTAGCTAGGCAATCGGATAAGGCGCCGATAAAAGGAAGAAAAATCGCTACAAAAATTTGAGTGAAAAATGCAGCCATTCCCAACAAAAACGTCCCATCGGTTCTCCGGGCACAGACGATTTGGACAAAATAAAGACTGAAAACCAGATCCACAAGAACGATGCTAAAAGAGACATTCCCAAGATCAAATATTCCCCAAGACAACTTTTCTCTAAGCCCAACAGTTGTACTTGGTTTTAAGAGGATCTCTTTGGTATGGGCCTCATTCATGGGATCTTTTTGCTAGAGTAGATTAGTGACAACAACATAGACATCCACTTAAAGGCAAAGCCCTCCGATTGCCATTTGGACTTCAAGCTTTAAATAAAAAAACATTCTTATTCTTAAGACCCATGAGCAGGCATTTTGCTTTCAATTTTCGTGGGTTTTTGGTTAGGGAGAAAGATCAAGCCAAAGAGCCCCAACCCGAAAAAGACGAGAGGAGCAAAAAGCGGGGTCTGGAACGATTTGTTAATTTCAAAAAGTAACCCGAAAACCAAAGGACCAATGCCTGAAGCCAATCGGCCAACAAGCCCCCAAAGACCGAAGTATTCACCTACCTGTTCGGGAGGTGATATCAAGCCCATCAGCGCCCTGCTGACTGAATAAAGGGAGCCGTTTGCCGTTCCAATAAGAAAAGTGACCAAAAAGAAAAGCCATTTTTGATCCAAAAAGAGAGTTAAGGCCACACATACAAACCAAAGGCCAACATTAAGCTGAAGCGTTCTTTTGGGACCAAATGTATCTTCTAAAAATCCAAAAATAAAGGCACCTATAGCACTCCCTATTTGTAGAGTTAAGAAAAGCCAAATTTGTTCAGCACCACTGACTCCAAGCTGCATTTGAGAATAGACAGCAATGACTACCATGATGACTGTGGCGCCGCTGCTGTAGAGAAAAAAAGCTAGGAAGAAAAGGAGCACGTATTTCTGTTTGAGTAGAGAAGGGATCATTTGAGCCGTACGGCTATAAAAGTTTTTTAAAGCGATTGAAAAGTTTGCTTGGGAGCCTGGTGTTCTTTGGTGCGTGTTCAGAAAAAAAGGGAGGCCTGCAAGCGCATAGATGAGTGCAACTAAAGGAAAACACAATCGAATATGATCCACATTGGATTGAATAAACCCAGCAGAGAGTAACGGATAGATAGTCATAAGACTAATGAAGGCTCCTAGATTACCTGCGGCTCTACTCCAACCGGATATTCTCCCGAGCATGGACTCCGGAGCAATTTCTGGGAGAAAACTAGCAACCAGACTTTCAGAAAAAGAAAAACTGATATGCGCAATCGCATAAGTGATTAATCCTTTCCAGACATCCCCTTCACCAGTTGTTCCTAAATAAGCCGTAGTCAGTGTGCATAGGATAAAGAAAACAAGAACAATCTCCTTTCTTTTCCCTGTCACATCTGAAAAGGTACCAACAAGGGGCAAAAGCAAACCAACAAGGAGTTGATTAAGGAAAGTGGTAAAAGTGATCAGAAAGGTCGCATCCGTTCGGTGGGCGCAAATGATCCTTATGAAATAAAGGCTGAAAACCAGATCCACCACAACGGTGCTAAAAGCGGAGTTAGAAAAATCAAAAGCACACCAGGAAATTCTTTCCAAAAGTCCCGCTTCTTTTGGAATCTGTTGACTGTTCCCCTTTTTTTTAAATGCAATCATCTTTTGCTATAATGGCATTCTCTTATTTCAAGAAAGCAATGGGTTTTTCAAGCCACCTCTCCTCCTCTCTTAGGTTTTTTTCCCCTTGAAGGCATCCGCAGTACTTCTAGAGTGGTGCCTAAAACCGGCAATCTGGCCAGATAACTTAGGCCTGTTTCCAAGCTATCACGATCCAGCAATTCTCGGGTTCTTGCGGACTGACGGTATCGCCGCAGCCTCCAATACCATCAATACTATATAAACCTATATAAGCACTTTGAGTGTGCAGTCGAATTTTTCATCGCTAGCAGTTTTATAAAACTTGTGCTTCCTAGGCTAAGCTTGGTTTTCCCCTCTGGCTCTAAAGTGTATGTGCCAGCACTGGATCCAGTTGCTAATAGCCTTTCCCAACATCCTCTTTGGGAGGATGGAACACCGGCAATCCCATGAAGAGAGAGGATGCGTACGCCTTTCATTTCAGAAATTCTAGCTTTATGCCTACTACATTCAATTCAAAAAACTAGACGGAGCTGGTTGTGGTACTCTCATCCTATAGAAAGAGATGGGTATGCCTGTACCCCCCCTCCTATAAAAGCTTGGGAAATTTATTCAAGGAATTTTTCCAAGCCAGGATCTTTGGGGATACCAAGACTAAGGGCATCCTGATAATGCCTTTTGGCAAGCTCCTTAGCTGGAGGTCGTTGGGTCGCATAGATGACAGCAAGATTGAAATGAGCATCCCCATAGTTAGGATCCAATTCTAGCGCTTTCCTTAGCTCTTTTTCTGCTGCCTCCTGCCAACCTTTCTTTGAACAGGCTATTCCAAGATAATTCCTGGTCTTAGGATCATTTGGGTTGATAACTATTGCTCGAGTCAGTTCGGTGACAGCATTATCAAAAAGCCCTTCCTGGTAATATACAATTCCTAAGACTGAGTGAGAAAAGGCGTCGTTAGGGTTAAGTTTTAGAGCCTGAGCTAAGGCGTTTTCAGCTTCTTTGAGTTGTCCTTGCTGATAATAAATTACTCCTAAATTAGCCCAAGCAGTGACACTGTTAGGGAATTTCTCCAGGATTTGATGATACTTTTCTGCTGCCTCTTGATAGTGTTGCTCAGAAAAAAGAGTGGAAGCTTCGTCAACAAGCTTCTGAAGGTCTGCAGGCAGAGAAGCTTGCAGCTCATTGCTTCCAACTGAATGAGGATCGGTCTGTGGCTTTGGATCAGACGGAATCGCACTCCCTTCATGGGAAGCCTGATAGGCGACCTGTTGAGTTCCTGGAGGAACAATGGCAGCGGTATTCTGAATATGATCAGTTGAGGAACCGTCTGGAGCTTCAGTCTTAGCCACAGCAGTTGACTGGGTGGGGGGAGTGGATTCTTCTGGAGGTTTGGTTAGTTGGGCTTCAAAGGTAGATTGTTGGATTTCACTTAGATTAGGATTGATAGGCCCTTTAAGTAAAGCTTGTTCTTCGGGAGAAAGGGTAACCACTGGAGAAGACAAAAATTCAAGCTGTTTTTGCAGAAATTTTGAATCGATTTTGAGATTCTGTAGTTCTTCCAAAACAAGTCTCTTAGCCGAATCTCTTCGAGCTTGTTCTTGAAGCTGCCTGTTGATAATCCCTCTTAAAATTTCGTTTTCTTTTCTTAAAGACTCGGTATTGGGAGCGTTAGCTAAGTCTCGGGCTGATTCAGCAAGTTTCTGTTGGGCAATCTCTAACTGTGTCTTCAGAGTGCTCGCTGTATTTCTGAAAACTTCGTTTTCTCTTTCCAAAATAGAAAGTTGCTCTTGTACTCCTTTGAGCTGATCTCGAAGGGCGGCGATCCCTGCCTCGCTATTGCCTGCCTGTAGCGTTCGTATTTTGGCTTCAGCTTGAGCTAGTTTCGCTTTCAAAGAATTGTTTTCCTGGAGAACGGCAGTGATTTTGCTTTCGATGTTGGTTGATTTAAACATCGCCAGCTCTTTTTGTGTCGCTGCAAGCCTGTTCCTTAGCATATTAGCTTCGGAAACCGCTTCTTCAAGCTTCATTTTTGTCTGGGATAACTCAGCTTCTAATTGGCTAATGCGGTATTTGAGTTTGGTAACCTCTTCATCGGACTTTGAACTTTTGTCGTGTTTGGAAAGAAGGCTCTTAATGACATCGTTATTTGATTCTAAAGAGGGTGGTTCGGTTCTGGAAGCATTGAGAGCAGTTAAAACGTTTTTTTGGACTTCATCAGGCGTTTTTCCTAGTTTCTGGCCAAGAAGACTCAGTTTGTCTTTGACAAAATTGATACGGAAATTCAGAATCCCCGGTTCCCATTCTGGAAAATTTTTTTTCAACAATTCGAGCCGCTTACAACATTCAGTATACCTTTGGAAGGCTCCGGCTATCTCTCCTTTTTTTTCCATCTGCTCCGCTTCTTGTAAGGCAAGATAGATGTTCAAAAACTCATCTTGAGGAGAAACAACCGCTAAGCTTCTTGGGCTAAAGATATAGGATGACAGCAGTAAAAATAGCCAAAGAACCAGTCTTTCAAGCCGCATCGTTGCCAATTTATTTTCGCTTTTCGTTTAAAAGTCAATAAGTTTTGATTGGAATTCAGGTCATAAGGTTTTACTCTTTAAAAAGTAAAAGTGTTGAAAAAAATATCGTTTTTATTTGGATTAATACATTTTTTTTACATAATAAGGCCTCAAAACATGGACAGTTGTTAAAACGCGCGAAATGAGTTTTTTATGGATTATCCTAGGAATACATTAGAAACCATTATTGCTTCTAAAAAAGAAGAAATAAAAAAACTATTGCCTTTGCAGGCAAAGATGGAAAAAGAGCTAGCCAATCGGCCTTTCCCCAGGCCTACTTTTTCCCCTGCTTTACTCCATAGGAAAAGGTTAGGATTGATTGCTGAATTTAAAAGGGCTTCTCCATCCGCAGGACCAATCGCTCCATCCAAAGATCCTGTGACACAAGCAATAAAGTATCGTAAAGGGGGGGCAGACTGTCTAAGCGTGCTTACGGATTCGAAATTTTTCAATGGTTCTTTGGAAGATTTTAAGAAGATTAGGCAAAAGGTGACACTCCCATTGCTACGCAAAGATTTCATCATTCATGAAGTTCAGGTTCTAGAAAGCCTTCTTATCGGGGCCGATGCGCTGCTATTGATCGTTGCTGCCTTACCATGGAAGCATTTTTTAAGACTCTATAGCTTTTGCCGACAGCTTGGAATGGAAGTATTGGTAGAAGTCCATGACGAAGAGGAGATTGACAAAGCCCTTGAAGCCGGAGCAGATATTATTGGAATTAATAATAGAGATTTAAGAACATTCTCCGTGGATTTGAGGACTACCAGAAGATTGCTTCCCAGGATTCCAGAAAATAAAATTGTAGTGAGCGAAAGTGGGATAGAAGCCAGTGACGATCTTTGTGACTTAAGGATGAGGGGAGTTGATGCTGTTCTGATTGGAGAATTTCTCATGCGACAAGAAAATCCTGAGACTGTCATTCCAGAATTTTTTGCTCCTTCTTCTTTCCCAAGAGGCACAAGGAAAAGCCCGATTCTTTAGGTCCGGCAAGTGGCATCTATGAGCGTGAGTTCCTTTGCGGATTCTTCGAAAGTCTGGATTAAAATATGCGGAATTACTTCTCTAGAAGACGCGCTTATGGCAGTGGAGCTTGGCGCAGATGCTCTAGGTTTTGTCTTTTATCCCAAAAGCCCTAGATATCTAACAGTTGCATCGGCTGCCAAAGTGATGCTTCGGCTTCCCCCTAGGATTGTGAAAGTGGCTGTCGTTGTTAATCCAAGCCGGGAACAAATAGAAACCCTTGAAAAAGAACTGCCTATCGATCTTTGGCAGCTGCATGGAGAAGAAGACAGTAAGGCGGATTGTTGGCAATCTAGAAACATCATTAAGGCTCTAAGACCTCCCTTCGAAAGGAAACTGGAGCCATGGAAGGAAATCGTTCATGCTTTTCTTTTGGATTCTAAATCTGAACAATGGGGTGGGTCCGGTATCCCTTTTGACTGGAAAGAGGCGGCAGGACTACGACGACATTCTCAAAAACCTTTTATACTTGCCGGAGGCCTGAATCCGGAGAATATTCAAAAAGCACTCTTAGAAGTCGACCCGTTTGGAGTGGATGTTTCCAGTGGAGTGGAAAGCTATCCAGGGAAAAAAGACAAAAAGAAATTGTCAGAATTTATAGAAAAATGCAAAAAAGAGAGACGCTTTCGTTAACGCTTCCAGATTCTTTAGGCTATTTTGGTCCTTATGGCGGACGCTTTGCACCGGAATCCTTGATGGAAGCTCTATTAGAGCTTGAAGACGCTTATAAAGAGGCCCAAAAAGATCCTCATTTCAAAGAAGAACTAGATGAGCTTTTAAAAAATTATGCCGGTAGGCCCACTCCCTTATATTATGCCAAAAGGCTTTCTTCCCTCTTTGGAGATAAAAAAGTTTACCTCAAAAGAGAAGATCTTTTGCATACAGGAGCTCATAAGATCAACAATACCCTTGGGCAGGTCCTTCTAGCTAAACGGATGGGGAAGAAACGGATTGTGGCAGAGACGGGTGCGGGTCAACATGGCGTAGCCACAGCCACTGCCTGTGCACTCTTTGGGCTGGAATGTCGCATTTACATGGGAGAGCTAGATATGGAAAGGCAGGCTCTGAATGTCACTCGCATGCAAATGCTTGGAGCAGAAGTCTATCCTGTTAGAGTTGGGCAAAAGACTTTGAAAGAAGCTATTAATGAAGGGATGAGGGATTGGGTGATCAATTTGCGCACTACCCATTATGTCCTTGGATCAGCTTTGGGGCCGCATCCTTTTCCAATGATTGTAAGGGATTTCCAAAAAGTGATTGGCGAAGAGTGTCGGGCACAGTTTTTTAAGCAAGAGGGAAGGCTTCCAGATGTAGCCATTGCCTGTGTGGGGGGAGGGAGTAATGCCATAGGCTTTTTTTATGGTTTTTTGTCTGATCCTCAGGTGCGGCTTATTGGGGTAGAAGCGGGTGGTAATGGAGAAGCCCTAGGAGAGCATGCGGCTCGTTTTGCTTCTGGAAAACTAGGCATATTCCATGGAACAAAAACTTTTGTGCTACAAGATGAACATGGGCAGATCGCATCCACGCATTCAGTATCCGCCGGGCTGGATTATCCAGCAGTCGGTCCAGAACATGCTTTTTTAAGAGACCATTCCAGAGTTGAATACACCAAGGTTTCAGATGCAGAAGCTTTGGAGGGTTTTTTCTTGTTGGCTCAGACCGAAGGAATCTTGCCAGCACTGGAAAGTGCGCATGCTCTAGCCTACTGCTTGAAAATCTGCCGTGAGCTTCCCAAAGGAGCCATTGTGGCCGTTAATCTTTCGGGAAGAGGAGACAAAGACGTTAATCAAATCGTAGCCCTCCAAAATAAAGGCCAAAGAGTCTGAAACTATGCATTTGGAGAAATATCACATCCTTTAGACCCCTGTGTGTTTATAACAAGCATAGCAGGCAAGAGGTTCTACGGGTAAAGTCCATGGAGAAAAAGCTTTTGGCTACGGTTCTTGGATGAGAGTAAAGAAACTAGTCTTCATGAGACACTTAGCTGCCGTTACTATCAGAATAAATGGCAGGGGATCTGACGGATAGGAAATAGCAAATGGTTAATAAAAAATTTTAATTCTTTCCTTTCTTTGGGTTGTAAGAAAAAAAATAGTGTAAGCTAAAGATTTTCTTTATTTTACGATTGTATTTTGAATATTTTTTTCAATGCAAAAGTTTTTTCGAAGAGAAGGAATTTTATTTGTAATATCGGCTCCTTCTGGAGCAGGGAAAAGCACTCTTTGTACTAATTTAAGGAAAAGTCCAGACTTCATCTTTTCCATTTCCTGTACGACTCGGCCCCCTCGAGTAGGGGAAGTGAATGGAGAAGATTATTTTTTTTTAACTGAGGAAGAGTTTTTACAAAAGTTAGCGGCTCAGGAATTCCTTGAGCATGCTAAGGTTCACGGTCATTACTATGGAACGTTGAAGAGCACCGTAATCAATGCATTGAGAAACGGTACAGATGTCCTCCTGGACATTGATGTTCAGGGTGCCAGACAGATCCGGCAAAGTAATGATCCCCTATTAAGAAATGCTTTAGTCGATGTCTTTATCATGCCTCCGACGATTGAGGAGCTGGAAAGAAGGTTAAGGAAGAGAGGAACAGAAACCGAAGAGGAGCTGGCAATTCGGTTGAGAGCCGCCAAGGAAGAAATGAAACTTTGGCCTGAGTTTAAATACACCATTCTTAGTGGTTCGATGGAAGAAGATTTAACAAAATTTAGAGCGATCATGCGTGCCGAGCGTTATCTGAGCCGTAGACTGACATTGATTGAAGAGCCTTTTTGAGATTTATGTTTGAGAAACGTAGGAGTTTATTCATTCGAAACTCACTATGCTCTACGAAATGTTTACTCAGGAGCTGGACCAATCATGAGTTGCTATAAAAAGCGTAGCTAATAAAAAACATCAAAAATTCATAAAAATTTTTATTGCTCTCTTTTATTATGCTTTGATTTTAGTGGGTATGTCCTACTATACAGAAAAAGTCCACCGCATGAGATAGTTCTTTCTATGAGCCAAGAGAAAACCATGGATTCTTTTTCAATAGTTCTTGGTGTCAGTGGATCGATTGCGGCTTTTAGGGCTGTGGAGCTTGCCAGTATCCTCTCTAAGGAAGGCTATACCGTGGATGCCGTTCTTACTCCAGCAGCTACTCAATTCATTAAACCGCTTTCTTTCGAGTGCCTGACTCATCGGAAAGCGTATACCGATGAGATGCAGGAAAACTTACTCAATGGCAGACCACTGCATATCGAACTAGCTCAGAAGGCAGGACTCATTCTTCTTGCTCCAGCTACTGCCAATATTATCGCTGAGTATGCCTTAGGTCTGGCGCCAAATCTGTTGACCTCTCTGTTGCTTGCAACCGTTGCCCCCGTATGGATTGCTCCAGCTATGAACGTTCATATGTGGCAGCATCCTGCTGTACAGCAAAATGTGCAGACGCTGAAGCAAAGGGGGTTGAATTTATAGGTCCAGAGGAAGGAGCGCTTGCTTGTGGGGATTATGGGAAAGGTAGGCTGTGGCCTGTGGAGGAGATTTGCCTGAAAATTATGAAAAAGTTTCCTTTGAAAAGCATGGATAGAAAGGCTTTGAATAGATGAATTCAGTACAAAGCAATGATTCTTGTCCGCTGGTAGGCGTCGTTATGGGCAGTCGATCCGACTGGCAAACGATGAAGGCGGCTGTCGATCTCCTGGAAGCGTTTTCTGTTAGGTGTGAAAAAAAAATTGTATCTGCCCATAGAACCCCTGAGCTTCTTAGGGCCTATGGCCTGAGTGCGGCCGAGAGGGGGATTCGGGTAATAATTGCTGGAGCCGGTGGGGCTGCGCACCTGCCTGGTATGATTGCTTCTTATACGAGGTTGCCTGTCCTTGGGGTACCCATTGAGAGTAAAGTGCTTCGTGGAGTTGATTCGCTCCTATCAATTGTTCAAATGCCATTTGGGATACCGGTAGGCTGTCTAGCGATTGGAGAAAGTGGGGCAAAAAATGCGGCTTTACTTGCCGTTGCTATCTTGGCCTTAGAAGATAAGCAGTTAGCTGATAAGCTAGATGCATTCCGAGCTGAACAAACTAGAAAAGTCCTTGAGGAATCTTTGTGATGGTTTATGAAAGAAATTTTGCCAGGGGCAACGATTGGGATTCTTGGTGGAGGCCAGTTAGGAAGAATGGCCGCGATGGAGGCTAGAAGGCTTGGCTATGGAGTTGTGATCTATGATCCTGATCCTTCCTGTCCAGCTGCAGCTATTGCTGATAAGCATTGGATTGGGGGATACGACGATATCGATAAATTATTGGATTTCGCTGCTGCTGCCGATGTCCTTACCTACGAATTTGAAAATATTTCTTCTTTAGCTCTAAGAAAACTCGAAGAAGAATCGCTTCTTTTCCCATCCGCAGCTGTGCTTGAAATATGCCAACATAGGGTTCGTGAAAAAGAATTTTTATCCAGCCGCGGATTCCCTACGGTTTCTTACAAGGTGGTGAATAGACCCGAGGAATTGAGTTCTAAAGCCGCTGATCTTGGTTTTCCATCGATTTTAAAGACCGCCCAACTTGGCTATGACGGAAAAGGACAGGTTTCTTTGTCATCCATTGAAGATTGTTTTTCAGCATGGGAAAATATAGGAAAGCCAGCTATAGCCTTGCTTGAAAAAAGACTTGAGCTTCTTGCTGAATTTTCTGTTATTATTGGCCGGGATCATAAAAAGAATGTTTCTTTTTTCCCTATTCCAAGGAATTTTCATAAGAAAGGAATTTTAGATTTTACAATTGTTCCTTCGGGCTTGGGGAAAAGGTTGGAAAAGGAAGCTAAGGAGATTGCTTTCGAAATTGCTGCCGCTTTGGACTTAATCGGGCTTTTGGCTGTGGAATTCTTTTTGACTGAGAACGAAGATATTGTAGTCAATGAATTGGCACCTAGACCTCATAATTCAGGGCACTTTAGCCTGGATATCTGCTTAACAAGCCAATTTGAACAGCTTTTAAGAATAATCTGTAATCTTCCTTTGGGTGCAACCTCCGCCAGGAGTAATGGGCTTATGCGTAATTTATTGGGAGATTTATGGCGGGCAGACAATCAGCCCAATTGGGCAGGATTGTTAAAACTGCCTGGCTTAAAACTGCACCTTTATGGGAAAAAACAGCCTCGGGTTGGCAGAAAGATGGGTCATTACTGTATAGTGGGAGAGAATATGGATGATATTTTAGCTTTAGATACACAAGCTTTACAAATTCTGGAAAACAATTTGTCTTGATGATAGTGGATTCTTAGGGCTTTACAGTAAACTATCCTCCGGCTGTTACTCGGACAAGCTCAAGCTTGTCATTTGGTTGGAGAATGGTCTGCTCGTATTCTTTTTTTAATAGAGCGTTTTTATTTAACTCAACAAAAACAACGTTCTGATCGAGATCCAGTTGTTTGAGTAGCCGTAGAACGGATGTGTTTTTTGGCACAGAAATAAGCTGGCCATTTACTGTGATTTGAATTTGTTCAGGCATGATTCCCAATCCTTCCATACAGGTTCATAGCCCATTTTTTTGAGAACGGTGGCAATTTCTTTAGCATCTCTCCTATCACATATTTCGAACTGTTCGGTGGCTTTAGCGCCTTTTTTTTCTTCTTCACAAAGAGCTATTGCTTTTCCTTTGGAACCTCTGTGTAGGGCATGGATTCCGGCCAAAGTATAGCCTCCGGGTTCTGTTCTGGAACCAGCACTTATCGCCGTGATTCCAAATGGGATTAATCTTTCTCTAAATGCTGGCTCTTCTCTAGTAGAAAGAACGATGCCAACTTGAGGGAAGCAGACACGGAAGGCGCACATAAAATGGAAAATATCCCGATCCCCCAAAGGATAGGGGGGAGTGAACCCGCCAGCTGCGGGACGAAGCCGAGGCAGAGAAATGGTAAGATAGGCACGCCAGCATTTTTTCAAAAGATAAGAGCAGTGTGCAGCCAGGCAAAGCGCTTCTTCTTTCCAAGGAGCAAGCCCAAACAGGGCTCCTATGCCTAATCTGCGCGCACCAGCAGCATATGCTCTTTCCACGGATTCGAGTCTCCAGAAAAAATCTTTTTTGGGGCCAAAACGATGGTATAGGCTATAGAGTTCAGGATTATAAGTTTCTTGATAAACAACTACCCCTTCCACTCCTGCTGCTACCATTCTTTCGTACTCAGCAGTTTCTAAAGGCGCAACTTCTATAGCGATTGACGGGAAAAGAGGACGAATTGTGTGGATACACTCTTCTAGATAACTTAAAGAGACATATTTTGGATGTTCTCCAGCTACAAGAAGAACCGAACGAAAGCCTTCGTTCCAAAGGTAAGTAGCCTCTTGAAGGACTTCTGTTGGAGTAAGAGTGAGCCTCAAAATCGAGTTGTCCCTTGAAAAACCACAATAGGAACAGCTGTTAATGCATTCGTTTGAAAGATAAAGAGGAGCATAAAGTCGCAAAGTCTTCCCAAAATAATGTTGAGTAATTCTTTTGGCTTCCAGAGCAAGCGTCTGCAGTTCCTCATCGGTTTTTGGTAAAAGAAGCTTCCAGAATTTCGATAAAAGCCGGCTATCGACTTGTGAAGAAAAGGGAAGATTACGAAAGCTAGGAAAAGTCATGGATATAAATCTAATAAAATAAAAATTGAAACAAAAGCAAGGTCTATAACACACTGCTAGCGCCATCACTACAGTAGTTGGGTTGAGGGTTGGGCAGCCACTCCATGTGCGACATTCGCTGCCGTCCATTTCGGATAATTACTTTTTGAAACTAGAGGCACTGCTTAATCTTCTGACTAATTAGCTTACAAGCATCCCAGTGGCATTGGCTAATAGCCAGGCTATACTAGATCATTCCATAATGGATGGGCCGGTGACGCAGGTAACCGCCGGGTATGTTTCCTTCGACGGGTTATCTGAAGTAAGGCACCATCCCTTGCTTTCTAGCATCCTAGGATTCTTAGCTAGCTGACTTAGCTAAAACTAGTTCTGGGCATAGAGAAGAAGCTTGTCGTGTTACTAAAAACTCTTCTTTACCATGACGATGACTTTCGGAAGAGGGAGATCAGGATCAACTTCGCTAGGTTTGATCAACTGAAAGCCACTTTCTTTTAGTTTTTCTAAGATTTGTAAGGCAATTGGGGTAGGTTTGTTTTCGTTAGTGAGAGCCTGAGACAAAGTAATTTTGGTTTGCTCGGCTCCCTCTTTTTCTTTCTCTGTTAAAGGTATGCTAGCGTAAAGAGGCAAAGAAAAAATAAATTTGCCACCGGGTTTCAAAGCCACATAGATTTCATCGAAGATTGGGTAGTTATCATAGCTAAAAGTTTCAGGAAGGGCTCCAATTCCAATGTCAAAAGATCCACTAGGGATAGACTCAGGACTTTGCAGTTCTAGAGTTGGGCTAGAAAAGGCTTCTTTACAACCTGATAAAATCTCTTGCATTGGTTTAGATAAGCCAAGGAGGAGAAGTTTTGTTTGTTGTAGGCTTTCGGTTGCTTCTTTTAAAGATTTGGCCGGAAGATTCAGTTCTTCAATCAATTTTTTGCTTAATTCGAAATCTAATTCTTTTGAATAGCAATAGGGACAAAGGATCTGATCATAGCTGGGAGTGGAAGAGGTTTTGATTGGCAACTCTTTACCGCAGACTGGACAGGGGGGATTGTTTGAAGCTTCTCTAAGCATCAGATTCGGACGCATCCGAGACCCAATTTTGAGAATAGGTCGAGAGAGTCTACCCTCTTTTCTCCCTTGAATTAGAAAATGGGAAAGGGGATTTAATTGCTGTTCGGCTACTTCTGGATACTGTTCTAAGTAATATTGGGTATCAAAGTAGGGGCTAGGATTTTTCCTTTTGATTGCTCCTTCTTCTATATAATGAATGAGTGGATTGATATTTTGTTCTGTCACCTCTGGATTTTGTTTGATGTAAAAAGCTGTATCGAAATAAGGGTTGGGGTTTAGATCCGCAACATAGCCTTCTCTGAAATAATGCCGTAAAGCCTCTTCTTTAGGGACATCAGGGGCCTGGAGAATATAAAAATCAGGGTCAAAAAGATTGAGTTGAAGCACCTTTTCAAACAGCTTGTTTTCTTCTCTTGCTTTTGGATTAAAAAGACAGGCAAAAAAAGAGTTCTTCTTGGCTGTTTTTCGATAAATCTTACATTGTTGCTCTAATCTTTTAGCATCCAAGCAGTTTATTCTTCGAATTTCTTCAATCAATCGATTCTGATAAGTATGAAATTCTTTTTCTAGGTTGGATAAGTGTAGTTGTGTCTTTTTTAAGCTTTCTGCAGACTCAAATGGAGTCGGCTCTTTTTCAATAACGACTTTGAGTTGTTCAATCGTAGCACTTGTCTTTGGAGTCTTGATTGGGCTTTGTATACTGCTGACTGTTTTTTCTTGGGCGCTCTGCTGTTTTATTTTGTTGAGCTCTTCTTCTTTTTGTCGTAAGGCTTCTTTTTCTTTCTGCAGGAGCTGCAGTTGCTCGTTCAGAGTCTTGAGCTGATGATCCTGCTCAGAAATGAATTCCTTTAATGTGTTGAAAGTAAGGGATAGATCGAATGGTTCTTCTAAGGGGAGCTTTGTGAGAAGAGAAAGATTGCGACAGAACTCTTTTTCTTTTTCTTCTAAGTCTTTTATTTTTTCAGCTAGCTCAGTAGCTTCTTTTTCTTTTTCTTTAAATTGAATTCTTAGAATTGCACTTTCCTGAATATTGGTCTCTAGCTCCTTAATTTTTCTAGAAAGATTTTCTTTTTCTTTTCTTAATTTTTCATTTCTTATTATGGCTTCGATTCCTTCTCCAAGTCGGACAAAAAAAGAGCGAACCACGTCAATGTCTTCTTTTTTAAGATCGAACAAAGGTTTTAAAGGCTCAGCTATTTCTTTTCCTACGGCCAGGACGCCGAGGCCATAGCCATGGAGAAAATGGAAGTAAGGATAGGATTCTTTTATTTCTTCCCAATACAACCAGCTTCCATAGGCTTTTCCCCGGGCATTGGTTCCATGAAGAAGAACAATGCCTCGGTCACTCATCTTTGGTAACCATTGTTCGAAATTATGGCGGACGGAAGGATAGGTGGAAGATCCATCGATATGCAGGAGGTCTATGGAGCCATCTTTGAAAAAGCTAAGTGCTTCATCGAAGCTAGTGGACAGGAGTTTTGAAAAAGAACCGTAGCGAGGGTAATGATAAGATTCGAGTAGTTCTTGCTCTTCTTTTTCTACCGGAGGGGTATTTTCATCCCCATTCCAGTGATCAATGCCATAGCAGGCGGTGGGATAGTGTAAATATTTGACGGCCTGACAAAAAGCACAGTAGGAGTCTAGTTTATAGATGCCAAGTTCAACGAAGAGCTGAGGTGCGGCAGCGGCTGTCACCCAAAATGCAAAAGGAATGTGGCTATGCCAGGCCGAATCAGGTGTGAGTCTTTCAGGATAAAGAGAAAGGATAGGATGACAAAATGGGATTAAAGTATTTGCTGTCATGAAAGCTACGTGACCATTTTTTTTTAATCCATAATAGACAGATAAGGCAAGTCTATATGCTAAGTTTTTTAATCCTATAAGATGCCTACATCAAACCTTAATAAAAGCTTAAGGAGATAACAAGACCAGACAGTTAAGCTTCCGCAGTAAGTCCTTCAAAGTGGCTTTTTTTAAGTCGATGCCACTCATAGAAAAAATCAGCAAGCCTATTTTTTCTTCAGCAATAGTAGAGGCAAGAGCCATTGGATCTTTCCCTAAGCCTTCAATAACGGAGAGTTGAGCCATGTCGCTAGCCAGCGCTTCGACATAATTTTTTTGGGCTGAGGACAGAGTCCCATTGAAGACAAAGAGGGTTAGGCCGCCGTTGAACTTTTTTGCGAGGTTTGCGGCAAAAGTAAGAATGGGAAGGAAATCTTTGGAAGGATTGATCAACACTCCAAAAGGCGGTCCCAGGGGTTTGTCAGATGGAAGGAAAAGCACGGGTTTTTTGGCTTCTTCTAGCAATTGAAAAAGGGGGTCTTCATAAAAAGATAGAAAATTAGAAAAGGGTCCTTTTTGAGAGACGATGATAAGATCACAGTTTTTTGCTGCTTCGATGAGTTCCATCCAAAGAAAACCCCGGGCGGTCTGAAAGGACCAGGGGATGTTGAGTTCTTTGGCAATGGCCGCTATTTGTTGTTCCATTTGGCTTGCCATTGTTCGAAATCTTCTAAGAAGGGATTCTGGTTCTAGGGATCTTGTTAGAGCCGAATGGATCTCTGTTTCAAAGGCAAAAGGCAGAGAGCTAAGCCTTAGAAGATTGACATCCTCAATGAATAAACCTAACAGTTCTGCTCTAAGCTTAGAGGCCAGCAATGCTGCCATTCTAAGTGAAAACGGTACGTTTTCGAAAAGAAGGATTTTACTTATCATTTTTTTCTTCTGCAGCTATGCTCTCAGCTTTTTGGTCTGGAGAAGTAAATTTTTGAGCCCGTTTTGCAAATTGAGATAACTTTGCTTCGACTTTACCATTGATACTTTCTGGTGGATATTTTCCTTGTGCGTCTCGTTCTCCGGCCGGTATTCCAGTAAGAATTTCCATCGCCTCATCAATTGTTTTCACCGCATATATCTTAAAGAGTCCTTTTTCCACAGCCTCCAGTACCTCCTCTTTCAACACAAGGTGTTGAAGGTTCGACCATGGAATAATGACTCCATTGTTCCCATCGAGTCCCCTAGCAGCGCAGGTATCAAAGAATCCTTCGATTTTTTCATTCACCCCTCCAATAGCTTGGATTTCTCCAAGTTGATTGATTGACCCGGTAATAGCAATGGATTGGTAAATGGGATACTCGGAAAGAGCAGAAAGAAGAGCACAAAGTTCTGCTGCTGAGGCACTGTCCCCTTCTACAAGGGAGTAGGATTGTTCGAAAGCAAGTGTCGCACTCAACGATAGAGGTTCCTCAGGCAAATACCTGCCTGCCAGAAAGCCAGATAGAATAAGAACTCCTTTGGAGTGGATAGGACCACTCAATTTGACTTCTCTTTCTATATCAATGACATGCCCGTTGCCAAATCTCACTCTGGCTGTGATTTTCGTTG
The DNA here is from genome assembly GCF_007475525.1 of Methylacidiphilum kamchatkense Kam1. NCBI lineage: Bacteria > Pseudomonadati > Verrucomicrobiota > Methylacidiphilae > Methylacidiphilales > Methylacidiphilaceae > Methylacidiphilum (ex Ratnadevi et al. 2023) > Methylacidiphilum kamchatkense. The sequence continues at coordinate 311,516 of NZ_CP037899.1, forward strand.
GATAGCCAAACATAAAATTGCCCATATCTATAACGGCTAGACCATTGATTTGTCCTACCTTGCTTCCTTTGGTCTCAACGAGTAGGATTTGGCGCTGGATCGATTCCTTTAATTGTTCCTCTATCCGGTTGATCCTTCTATAAGAAGATACAATAGCTGATCGCACATGTCCTGCAGAAATTAACTGAGCGTTTTCTTTTTTTCTCCAGTACTCACTTTCTTCTAAAAGATCCAGAATTTTTCGTATATTTAGGGAAAATTTCTTTGCATCTTGAGAAAATCTTAAGCTCTGCTTAACAATAAGCCGAAGGGCTGACTTTTCGAGGGGAGCTATGCCATGGCTATGGCAGAGGGAAGCAATTAGTTGACAGTAGGGAAGAAGATTTTGAGGAGAGGCATCGAATTCTTCGCTAAAATCAGCGGTGATTTTGAAAAGGTCTTTGAACTCAGGATCAAATTGATAGAGCAGGTAATAGATCAACCGATCCCCGATCAGAATAACCTTTAGATTTAAAGGAATAGGCTGTGGTTCCAGGGATACCGTGCTCAATAATCCTAAAGCTTCTCCTAAAGGCTCTATTTTAATCTGTTGGCTGCGTAAGGCCCTTTTTAGTCCTTCCCAAGAATAAGGATGGGAAAGAACCCGTAAAGCATCCACAATAAGATAGCCTCCATTGGAACGGTGTAAGGCTCCAGGACGGATCAGTGTGAAATCCGTGAGGAGGGCGCCCATTTGAGCAATGTGTTCAATTCGGCCGATGATGTTTACAAAGGTAGGATTATCTTCGAAGACGATGGGGATGCCCTTGGATTTAGAATGATCAACGATAACGTTCACCTTATAGCGCTTAAGAAAAAATTCCATCGATTGGCTTGGTCCAGACATACCGGGAATGGGAGGGATTTCAGATTCCCGGGGCAGACGGAAATTTTCAGCGTTTTTTAAAACATCTTTTTGGATTTCCTCTAGATGAAGTAACACTGCCTCCATTTTTTTGTACTTCGCTTTCAGCTCCTCAAACAAACTGGAAACCAACCCCTGAATATAACTCCGGTTGAGTTCTCGCAGTTTGTTTTGAGCTTCTTTCCTCCACTTTGGAATCTGTCTGAGAATAGCCGTGAGTTCTTCTTGCAGCTTTCGAATGGCTGCTTCTATCCTTCTTTTTTCTTCTTCAGGCAACGCATTGTATTTCTCTGGATCAAGCACTTCTCCCCCCTTAAAAGGAGCAAAAGCAATACCAGCTGGGGTCTGCAGAAGGGCGATCCCTTCTTTTTGAGCTTTTTCTCTCAGTTGATTGAGGGCTTCTTCCCGTCGATCAAGAAATTCTTGTTCGATTTCTTGGGCTCTCGTTCTATATTCGTCGCTTTCAAAGATAGAGGGAATCCCTATTTTTAGATCGTCGACAAGTCTAGCCATATCTTCAGCAAATTCTGAAGCTTTCCCAGCTGCAAAAGCTATGGCTTTGGGCTTGTTTTCCTCTTCAAAATTAAACACATAACACCAATCGGAAGGCAGAGGCCCTGTTGCAGCGCGTTCTTGCAAAATCTTTTCTAAAAAGGCTTTTTTACCTATTCCGGGAGGTCCCATGACAAAAATGTTATAACCCGGTTTAGAAACGGATAACCCAAAGTCAAAGGCATCGTAGGCCCTTTGTTGTCCAATGAAATGGATCTCAACAGGCATCTCAGCTGTTGACTCATAGGGAATGTGTTGAAAATCTAACTGTGTGTCTATTTGGTCTCTAGTAAGGGGGGCTGGTGAGGACATAGCTATTCAATAGATGCATGGAGTATAAAAGAAAGAGAAAAATCATAAAAATTTTTTTACTTTTATCTTTTCTAGATTGGTTTTTTTCATTACAAAGTATCATGCTAAAATCAAGAGAAATACAAAAGCTTAGTTTTATCTTTTTTAGTCTTCTTCTTTTGAGCTCGCCGGTTCTAGCCAAAACAAGTTTTTTCCCGGCTCCGAAGCCTGAACGTCATGGCCCGGGGACTGTTCGATCAAAACCTCAAATCCTCTCCATCGTGGTAGATGGGAAAACAGTTCCCGTTGAGGTCTGGGTTGACTCTCAGCCCAATTATCCTTACAGGGTTTTGGGATTGATTGAAACCAATAGGCAACGGAAGCATGCAGCCAGGGTGGCCGTTGAACATGGAGCTGATGGGATCATCTTGATAAAACGCCAAGAGCTCCCTTATGTTCCTAGATGGGTTGGTAGACATCGGGGAACACTGAGGTTCAGTGAATTTCGCTATTGGTGGGCTATAAAGAAATAAAAAACCATTTTGGATCCTCAATAACACTGTAGCCTAAAAAAGGCAACAGAACAGCCAGCAAGCAATGTGCTCCTATAATTCTTCTTTAAAGCTTCATTCTTAACGGTAGGTAGTCAAGTTCTCCAGTTAGTGAACCTGTTGCAATCCTTTAAACGAAAGCAGCAGAGCTCTGTGGATTGCCCTAAAGGTATTTGCTTTCCTTTCTTTTAGATTATTCTCAAGTTCTTCTAAGCTCATTCCCTTCATAGAGGCAAGCTTCCTATTCTCTTTAAGAAAGAAGACAGGCGCCTCCATTCACATTGGAAATAAGCATTCAAAGCATTGTTCTTTTTAGAAAACTCTGTTCTTTTGCAACTGCTCGATCAGCTTCTGCTCTACCGCCTTTGCACTACTTGAGTCTGCAGACTATAGGCCTTGAAAACCAATGTTAGTAATAGATTTAAAGGATAAAGAGTTTCTTATTGTTTGAAGGATATTAGAAAAAAATTAATAATTTTGTTTTTAAATAAACTTTTTTACATAATCTATTGATAAAATTTATTGACTTTTAGTTTAAAAAAAAAATTATATTATTATGGAAAATGATAATGACTTTATTTTTCAGAAAATCCAGGGAGCAGATACAGTAGAGCTTAATCCCAATCACTTATTAACGCTCTTAAAAGTCATACGAGAAAAAAGTGTTACGCGGGCTGCAGAGCTCTTAAATCTTGGCCAGCCAGCCATTTCTGCGAGGCTTCGACAACTGAATATGGCTGTCGGCGAGCCTTTATACCGTAGA